>JAFAOW010000134.1 GCA_019247455.1 Acidobacteriota bacterium
CATCCTTTGCAACGGGTTCGACCTGTCGGCCTATCTGCAGTCTTTCGACGTGCCCCGCGATCAGGACCTCAAGGACGCGACGACATTCGCGTCAAACGGGTTTAAGGAGTTCGTTCCGGGCGTTCAGGAGATCTCCGTAAAGGGCGAAGGTTTCTACGGTGACAATCCGTCGGCAGATTCAAACTCGGCCGACTATCTTTTCAACGCCATGTTCGGCGCTGGGAACACCGGTTTGCTGACGATCATGCCGGAAGGCGGCACGGCGGGCAATCGGGCCCTGATCATGAATTCGGTGCTTGCTAAGTATCAGGTCAACATCAAGGTCGCCGACCTGTTAATGGCTCTTTTTGAGGCGAAGGCGACCGGGGCCAACGGCGCCCTGACCGGAGTATTCGCCCGCGGGATCTCGTTGATGTATCAGACCGTCACCGGATCGGTCAATGGCTCAACGATCGACAATGGGGCGACAAGCGTCGGCTGGTGCGCGAATGCTCACAACAGCAATTCGGACGGAACGCTCACCGTCAAGGTCCAGCACTCGAGCAACGGTTCGGTCTGGGCCGATTTGATCACCTTTGGAGGTGCTCTGGCCTCAAAGACGGCTGCTCAGAGCGTCGACACAACAACGACCGTCAACAGGTATCGGCGTTCGATCGTTTCAGCGATCGGCGGCACTACAAACAAAGCTTCGGTGGGGTTCGCCTCGCCATACGCAGGGTAAGGAGCCCGATTTCTAAGGAGAAAAGCACATGGCAGGTAAGGTAACCATCAACACAGTCATTAAACTCGGCTCGTCCGGTTCGGAGTCCACGCTCGTCGATTACGCGTCGAAGTTCGCGGATTTCGATTTCCCTCGTGAGCAGGACCTCAAGGACATCACGCCGTTCGGCGTCTCGTTCAAGCAGTTCGCCCCCGGGCTGCAGACCGGCACGTTCAAGGGGAATGTCTTTTGGGACACGACGATCGACGGGATCCTGAACGGAATGTTCGGCGACCTGACCGCGATCAACTTCGAGTATGGCCCGGACGGCTCGACGACCGGTAACCCGAAGTACACGGGCTCACTCTTCATCAAGTCGCTGGGAAACCCGGTCAAGGTCGGCGACACGAAGATGATGCCTTGTGAGTTCCAGATCACAGGCACGATCACGCGCACCACCTACTAATCCGCGGGCGCGACAATTCCAGGCATAAGGCCGAGGCGGGGGTCTCGGCTTTTGCCGGCTAAGGACAAAGTTATGAATATAGGAAAACGCAAATCCGTCGTTCAGACGTCGTTCGAATTTACCGAGCCCGATGATGAAGGACAGCTTGAGCCTGAGGTTGTCGAGGTCGGCATCAAGCGGCTGTCATTCAAAGACTCGGTCAGCAAGGAATTCCTGAAGGCCCTCGAAAACCTGCAGGATGATCCTGAGCAAATGGCCGATGTGCTGCCGAAACTCATCGTGAACTGGAACGTCACCGATATCGACGAAACCGGTAATGAGATTCCATTCCCGATTTCGGCTGAGAGCTTTCGTGACGATCGCGTGTCGCCGTTCTTTGTGGTGGCCCTGAGTGAAAAGGTCATGTCGGTGATCATGCCAAACCCTCAGAAGCCCGCGAGCTCGGCCGGCACCTCGGCACCGACGGACAGCTTGGCGAGTGCAGCCCAGAACTCCTCGAGTCCTACAGGCTCTCAGTCGCAAGCCGCTGGTGGGGAGTAGAGCCCTGGACGCTCGATAAGCGTAAGGACAGGCTCATCTGGCTGGCGCGGGCAGCCGTATTTATGTCGGCCGAGGAACAGGCAAGGCTGATCAAGAGCGAAGCAGCTGAGGCCCGATCCGACTTCGGTAAGCAGGAGTAGCATGTCGATCAAGGTCTCAAAATTGACGTTCCTCGCCGATGTAGCCGACGATATCGCGGCCGAAGCCTTGATGGCGACGGCCGAATTCATCCTCACCCTCATTCGCCTGTACGCCCCGGTAAAGACCGGGGCTTTGCGCTCCTCCTACGAGATCCAGGAAGAGAGTCCGCTGTCGCTGATCATCGGCACGTGGATCTTGTACGCGAAGTATCAGGAGATCGGCTTCCACCACTACCAGTCAGGCAAGTTCATTCAGAACCCGCACATCGTGCCGGCATTCTTCCAGGGCGAAAGTTTCTTTGCAAGGGCTGTGGAGCGGGCGATCGCGAGTAAGGTCGGGTAGTCGATTCAGGGGATATCTGGGGTACTGGAGCCCGTAAAATAGGGGTTCCGTGGAATTTTAGGATACTGGCTGTCGTCTGGAAAATCCTTTTCCGGGAACATTCATCCCCTGAGCACGTGTCCTTACTGGACATTGCCTTGCGAGAAATAGTAATTTCTTCGTTCACATAACGGTGGTTTTGGTGTACCCTAGACGACACTTAAACACAGAACCGCCAGTTAGAATTCGCCGTAGTACCTAGTGGCAAGGGCGAACGGAATGCTGGGTTAGCACGTCCAATAGTAAGGAAAAGGGCCTGCTATAAGCATTTATTATGATTGACAAGGTGGTGAAAAGGGAACAAAATGTCGGATACGGCCATGTGATGGCCGCTTTTTCCAGCCTTTTGAATTCCATCTTCACGCCAGGAGACGAAATGCCGAAAAATGATTACGAGGCGGTAATAGAGGCGCCGACACAGCACCCGACTACCAAAGGCGACACTTACGTCAAGCCTTTCGATGTCGTACGGACGCGTTCCGGACGAGAGGAGATCCGGCGCCAAGCGGAAAGCTGTACTCATAATTGCATGGATTCGGTTCGCGGGATTGAGGTTAAAGAGCCCACGAAAGTTGTCTGAAATTTCTCCCATGCAACGCTTAATGCGTTAGGTGGAAATCCCATTTAATCTACTGATACTGCCCTTTCTGGGCGGTTATGTTTTCATCCGCTGCTGGAACGTCACCCGGATATTTATCCTGCGCGCCGATAAGGATCGGATCATCATCCGGTCAGCGTTGACGGGGCTCATTCTTACGTTCATCGCCTACGCGATCACGATCTTCTACCCGCAGTATTTCCCGTGTGTAGAAGGTCGTTTTTGTATTCAGCGTTGGTGGGAAGTTAACGTTCCATTTGAGTATTCAGGTGTGTCGTTCATAGCATTCTGGCTGGGGGCTCTTGGCTGGTTGCCGTTGAACCTCTTTTGGAGACGCCAGGCGGCAGTCAATCGAGCGATTCGGGTTGACGCCGATCCATTAGAAGGCGTCCTAAAACGATCAAAGGATGAAACGCTTTCATTGGCGATCACGATGGCCAATGACAAGGTCTACATCGGATTCGTAACACACCAATTCAATCCGGTCCTGCCCACGAACTTTATATCGATGATCCCTCTCCAGAGCGGATATCG
>JAFAOW010000184.1 GCA_019247455.1 Acidobacteriota bacterium
ATTTCTTGAGCTTGCCCGGGGAGATCTGAGCGAGTTTCTCCGCAAGATCGCCCTGCGGGCCGTTTGCGTAAAGCGTTGAGGTATGCGTGATCTTGTCGACCTGGTCTTTCCACGCCTTGTTAACGCGCGGCTCTGCGTGCCCGACACTTACCGTCAGCACGCCTCCGAAACAATCAAGGTATTTATTTCCCTGATCGTCCCAAACATATTCGCCTTCGCCGTGATCAAGTGCGATCGGTTCCTGGTAATACGTTGCTACGGCCGGAAAGAGAAATTCCTTATGCTTTCTGACGGCCTCAGAAAGCGACGATCTTTGTTCTGCTTGCGTCATAAGGTTAGGCCCTTAACGGGCGCGAATCGAGCAGGTCATTTTACTCCACTTTCCCCGCTACGCGTGTCCAATTTATAAGTTACTTTGCCGACTTTTTCTTGTCATTGGAATTCGAGGGAAGAGTCAGCTTCCAAACGCCGTCCTCTTTCACGAAGTCCATTGTCCGCCATTCGCCGGACTTACTCGGATACTCAACCCTTGCCTTGTCGCCGTCGATCCTTTCATTACGCGAGTCATCCGTATCAGCCTGCGGCTCGGCGCACATGTCCTTGATCATGTCTTCAAGTGACTTGTTATCCATCTTTCCCATTTGCGTTAGGAAATCCAGCACATCCTTGTCGAACAACTTCTTCAACTGAGGCACGTCGCAGCTCTTTCGCGCGTAATAGGCCGCCTTGTAAGCATCTGTCGGAGATTTGGCCGGATCACAGGAAGCTGGCTTGTCGCTCGCGGGCGTTGCGGGAATGGTGGCATTGGAATTCACCGCTGTATTGACCGTGTTCGAATTTGCGACCACCGCGTTGGAGTTATTCGCGGCCTTTGATCCGCAACCACCCACGATCAAACCAGACGCGACTACTAAAGGTATGAATATTTTCCTCATCAGTTCTCCGTATTTTTTATGAAAACCTCTTGAGAGCATAATAGAAGCACAAAGGTTCGATTCACAAAAGGGTTTGGCGAGAAAATCGGTATCTAATATGGTCAACGAAATGCAATATTCCCTTCCCCAGCACGTCCGTAGGGCTTTTGACACGAACGTCGAACTATGGGGCGCCGAGAAGCGGGTAGGTCGGGTATGGGCCAAGGACGCCTCAGTCTGGACGGGCACTGATGAGGCCGACTGGCTCGGCTGGCTAACGATCGTAGAAGAGGAAAATACGAAGATCGCTGATTATCTTGCATTGCAAAAGGATATCGAGCACGGCGCTTTTACAGATGTACTTCTGATGGGTATGGGTGGCTCTTCCCTTTGTCCTGAAGTCTTAGCGATAACTTTCGGTAAGCGGCACTTTCATATTCTCGATTCCACATCACCAACACAGATAGCAGCGGTGGAATCACGGCTTGACCTTCGTAGGACCTTATTCATCGTCGCGAGTAAATCTGGGTCGACACTCGAGCCGAATTGTTTCAAGCAGTATTTCTTTGAAAGAGTGTCACAACTGGTCGGCCGCGAGAATGCGGGCCAGCAATTCATAGCTATCACTGATCCTGGCTCAAAGATGGAACAGGTGGCAATAGGCGATGGCTTCCTTCACGTCTTTTACGGCAAGCCATCGATCGGCGGCCGCTTTTCGGCGTTGTCGGCTTTCGGCCTGACCGCAGCTGCGGCCATGGGCCTGGATGTTGCGAAGTTCCTAAGGAACACGTCGCCGATGATCGACGCGTGCAAAAACGCAAGGATCGCGGACAATCCCGGTGCGGAACTTGGATTGTTCCTCGGAACTTGTCAGCGGAATGGTCGTGACAAGGTGACGATATTTACATCGCCTGAGATCTATGATCTCGGGGCGTGGCTCGAGCAACTTGTCGCCGAATCAACCGGAAAGAGCGGCATCGCGCTGATCCCCGTAGACCGTGAGCCCCTTGAGCCGACGGCAAAATACGGCGGGGATCGCATTTTTGCGTTTATCCGGATGAAAGGTGACCGCAGTTACGACGAAAAGATAACTGAGCTCACCGTTGCCGGTCATCCTGTAGTACAGATACGGCTGGATTCAAAGGAAACTTTAGGACAAGAATTCTTCCGGTGGGAATTTGCGACAGCGGTGGCCGGGTCGATCATGGGCATCAACCCATTCAACCAGCCGGATGTTGAGGCAGCCAAGATCGAGGCCCGCAAACTCACTGAGGAGTACGAAAAAGACGGCCATTTCCCCGACGAAGAACCTTTCTTCTCGAGTGATGGATACAAGCTTTTCTCGGATGAGGGGTATGGTAACAAGTTGCTGAGCAAGGTTTCCGAACCTGAAATTGCGGCCCTGCTATGGGCACATTTCGATTCGCTTGGCGAAGGCGATTACTTCGCACTCCTCGCTTTTATCGAAATGAACGCGGAGCATGAGCGGCTGCTGCAAAAACTGCGAGAGAAGGTGCTGAATCAGCACAAAGTAGCTACGTGCCTAGGCTTTGGACCTCGCTTTTTGCATTCCACCGGGCAAGCTTACAAGGGCGGCGCCAACAACGGTGTCTTCCTGCAGATCACATGCGATGATGCTATCGATCTACCTGTACCGTACCAAAAGTATACCTTCGGGGTGGTAAGAGAGGCTCAAGCCCGCGGCGATCTTCAAGTTCTGATCGATCGGGGGCGGCGCGCGCTTCGGGTCCATCTCCCTGGCGACACAAAGAGGGCTCTTGATCACTTGGTATCGATCACCTAGCTTGAAAGTTCGGCCCCTCCGGTTATACACGTGAATCCAAAGCAGATATACTCTATTCGGACGGGTTGCCGTCTTTTTTGTTGAAGTCTATATGCAAAAAGGAAGTCTCCTGAAATCTGACGGCGGCGAGATCGCGGTCGCCTCGGCCGGTCCCGCGGGCCCGAGCCGAAAAAACCTTCTTTTTTGGGTGCACGGGATAGCATTTCTCCTCGGCCTCGCCCTACTCGTCTACGTCGTCTACCTTATCGGTTACCGAACCGTCCTAGATAAGCTTCAACTTGTCGGCTGGGGAATCTTCATCATCATAGGCCTTAACGTCGCCCGACACTTGATCCGATCCTTGAGTATGTATACCGCGGTTCCCCGCGAATTTCGGACTGTAAGCTATTGGTCGGTGGTCGCCGCCAGACTCGGCGGCGAGGCGGTAGGCTATCTCACGTTTACCGGACCCCTGGGAGATGCGACGAAGGCTATGCTTTTGAGAAAGAATCTTCCACTCACGCGCGCGGCATCGGCGGTATTGATCGACACGATACTTTACTACGTATCCGTTATCATTTTCATCCTCGTCGGCATGCTCGTTTTGCTCTCAAAGTACGGAAGCAAAGGGGCGGGTGTCAATAATGTACTCATCGCGGTCGCGGTGGGCTCCTTCATAATTCTCGGCGCTCTTATAGCTACGGTTCGATTTAGACTGACTCCGGTATCGCGCTTCCTCTCGTTCCTCGCCGGTCATCATCTTCTGCCAAAATTCATCTCGCAGCGGCTCGAAGATGTCCGGTCCGTCGAGACGAACGTTTTTCAGTTCTACAACGATCGCAAGCGGGATTTTCTCGTAGTATTCACTCTCGCCCTGCTGGTGCATTTCGTATCAGTGACGGAGGTGCTTGCAGGACTTCGATTGCTCGAGGTCGATTACAGCTGGGGCAATTCCTTTATCATCGAAGGCCTGACGAAAGTGATCAACCTGATTTTTAGCTTCGTCCCCGGCACAGTGGGCGTTTATGAGGGCGGGAATGAGGCCATACTGACGTGGCTCGGATACACGGCCGCGATCGGCGTCTCACTTGCTTTGATACGCCGCGGCGGGATCCTGTTTTCGATATTTATTGGAATGGTCGTGCTGCTTTGGCGGGGCGTCACGAGAAGTGCTAGGGAGCTCACCCACGAAGATCCAGATCAGTTATGAACGATCTGTGGGACCTTGTCACCCGTTATCTCAATGATCGTGCGTCCTGGAAACGGATGATAGCCTTCGTTCTTTAACTCCGCATCCGGAACGTTTTTCTCGTCGATCTTACCCATCAACCTAAATAGGGTGGGTGCAAGGCTCAGGCTGTCGTACGGCTCTGTGATCTCGAGACCGCGTGGAATGCCCGTTTTCGCGCCGCCCGCGATCATAAAGGTCGAATTGGTCGAAACCCTAAAGAAGGATCCGTGATTCCCGCCCGGATTAAACCCGCGAATATCAAAATTCCAGTGATCGTTTGCAAGAATAAGCAGATCTGGCTCGACGAGATGCCGCTGTCTGTCGCGATAGCGGCGGATAAGCCGCTGGTCGTCTGAGATACCCGGCTCGAAAGTATCGGGCACCTCGTGATGTATCAGTTGTTCGTTGAGGCCGATCAAGCCATTCGAATAATGGGTCAGATGGATCGCATGTAACCATTCCATCTCCGTGTGCCATTCTGCAAACCAGGCCTTTCGATCGGCAACGGGTATCCCCAGGTTCGGATCCTCGAAGTATTCTAGCGGGAAGCCAGGTGCAATGTCCCTCGTCCGGAATCGCAGCTTGCCATCAGCCTCCTGGTGAAGACCGGAGACAGGTATGTACTTATAGCTCATCCCGCCATCGTCGTCGACGCGGGACAAAATAAAAGCCTGACTTTCTTCGCTTCCGTGAAGCCAGATGACGTCTTGATTAGCACGAGTTTCCGCCAATGGCGTGCCCGCGAAATTCGCAAGCGGAATGTGCGCAGCGACAAAATCGATCGGCCTATTCTTTACGCCCGGCTGAGTATTGCTGCGAATGCTCTGATCGTGCAGAAGGTCGTAGTAATTGACGCTCACAAAACTCTTGTCCATATCTAGCAGCCCGTCGCTGCCGACCACAAGACCGGTCGGCTTAATGCCCACGTAGTAATCCTGGATCTGATGCAGCGTGTTCTGCCGCCCCATCGCACCAGGCGCAATGAGATCGGCGATATTGATCTTCTTCGCGTCGAAATGATCACGCTGGAGGGCTAGCAGATTCCCAAGTGTTGAAAGGTATTTCTTATACTCGATCTCATTCTGCTTGGCGTTACCCACGAGTGCGCTGGCCCGAGCGACTTCCTTATCGTGGCCCGTTGCCTTATCCGCTATGGTCAGCGTCTTTCGCTCTGCGGTGACCTGCCGGTCCTCGACGTCGATCCACCTTTGCAAGGCCGCGAGTTCCTCATTCATCTCCGCGACGGTCTGCTGCCAGTAGGCCCGACGATCATCGATCACTTTGAAAATGGTATTCACGGCGGCCGTTTTGACAGGAAGGGCGAGCTTTTTCTGCTGCAGTTCCTCAAGCAGCATCTGAAGGACGTTGAGTTCCCGCTCGCGGAGGTGCATCGCCGACCTTTCATTTCCGTCGAAATCTACAAGTGCGGTCGGATACTGCGAAGCCTGTCCCTTAAGATACAAAGAGTTCTTTGACGGAGTAATGATCGCCGGAACCATCGGATTTACGCCCAGCAATGAATAGTCGAGCAGGATACGCCGCTTCGTCTCGACATGATGTCCGCCTCCCTCGGGGCTCGTCATCATGTTTACGAGGTTGAAGCCCTGACTGTAGATACCGTTCTTCGCATTGAACCCATGGTCAGAGACGATCACGAGGGCTGTCTCGTCTGCACGGGAGCTTTTCTGGATCGCCGTCCAGAATTTCCCAAGCGTGCGATCTATCTTCTGCAGCTCGACAAGCCTCGACTTGTCGTCGTTGTTGTCGTGCATGATGTGGTCGAAGGACGTGTCGTAGTAGTCAAAGTAGTCCAACTCGGGACGGGAAACTATCCTCTCGTGGATCTCCTTTTCGTTCTGGTTGACCGTCATCGGCAGGTACTGGAAACCTAACGCCCATTCGTCCACCAGATCACCTCTGTCCTTCGGAATAAGTCCGGCGGCACTGCTTCCTAATAGTTGGATCCAGTTATTTGCACGCTGGTACAGCTGCGGACTGTGATATCGCGTCGGATACGGAAATGCGTCGACGAACAGCGGCACGCGCATTTGGTCCATGACCTCGGCCGCCGGCATGTCGGCACGCTTTTGCCGGAGAGAATCAAAGTAGAATGAAAAGAATCTCAGGTAGTCATACGCGAAAAGTGTGTAGCGATCGAACTCCACATTGCCTTTGATCTGCATGTGCTGTCCCGAATCGAGCATTCCCCATGCAGGTCCCGATAAGCTGATCCCTCGGGTGTAGAAGTTATCAAGCCGCGCGCCGTTTTTGTAGAAGATCTCCTCGAACCATGGAAGGAGCGATTTCCCTGTCTGAGGGTCCTTTTTATGGACGAATTCATCAACCGAATATCCGGGGAGCCCGTCGATCTTTACCATCACAAGGCGCTTTACGCCCTGAGCTGAAACGACCGACGAAAGGACGGTGACAAGCAATAACGCAAAAATACTGCGAGTCGAGCGGATTCGATGCATAGGGAATTAGAACTCGGTTAGTTTACGCCAATAGCCGTGATCGCAGCAGCGTCGCGTGGAAGAATCTCCTGCCCCTCGGCGAGCGCCTTTTTTAGGTACTTTGCACAAATGTCCTTCCAACGCGGGTCCAGTTTTGGATCTTGATAGATCGCAAGAAGTGAACTCTTTGCTTTGGGTTTGTTGATCCGATAAAGACCCTCGAGTGCGAGTGAACGCATTTGCTCATCATCAGTTATCGAAAAGACCGTCGCGAGCGACACGGCCGTTTTACCACCAGCATTTACCCCATTTACCGACATGAATTGTAGTGCCGAGAGTAGTTTTACTGTATCGAAATCGATCTCGGGCTTTGACGACAGGTAAGCGCACTCGCGTATGACCCGTTCATGAAACTGCTGCTTCCTGCGTATGTCCATCTTCGCGACCAGTTCAGGCGTCGACTTGACCGCCTTGCCTTTATACAGCCCAAAGGTGACCAGGTTTAGAAACGATTTGCCAAACTGCGACTTGCCGCCGTTCGCGATCCGCGTCATCTCCTTCCGGCGGTCCAGTTCGAGCCTGGCTCCTAGGCCGTCGGGACGCTTCGCCCACGCCATCAGGTTCTTGTACTGCGCTCTCGCCAGGTTTATCTCGCTATCAAGATCATTCTGCAGTGGATTGAGAGCCACCCTTTCCACCCTGTCGGCCATCTCGGTTCGGAGTTTCGGAGCGAGGTCCTGATCGAGTGCGAGCATCATTTTTAACTCGCTGTAGGCACGAACACGAGTCGGCTGGTTGATGTCCATCCCGCGGCGTCCGGTAACAAAACTAAAAACCTTGTGCGCAAACATCAACGGCCAGTCTTGGCTGCGACGGATCGTTAGAAAATCGCTCGAGAGGTCATCGACCAGATGATGCGTCAATTCGCGGAACGCCGGATTATTGGAATTGCGAAAATCAACAAGGATCGCGGGGATTTTTGGATGATCAAAACCGTAGACGGCAAGCGGGATCAACGTCTTTACCGTTGCTCCGGGCGTGTTAGCGGGCACCTCGCGGCTCTCTTCGTTGTACCAGCGGCGCTCGGTGTAACCCTGCCATTTGCGAAGGCTGCCGTCACGCCAGGGGTTCTTGATGTTCAGGAACCGTCCGTCCCAATTTCGGTTCTTGTTTGCATCAAGATCTTCCTTAGCGACCCATATGATCGCGTGGCGCGAGCTCCCGTCGGGCAATTCGATAGGATCGAAGTAGAGGCCCTGCGACTCTGAAAACCGGCGAAGCAGTTCATGCGTCTGGCCGCGATTGGCCTGTTTGGTCAGAGTCTCTCGGTCGTATTCCCGATTCAGATTCTCGGCCTTAAGCCCCGACCCGAACGACTTGTCGGTCAGCCACAGGCGCGACTGAATATCCTTCAGTTCCTGTTGAGTGAGGAATTTCTCACCCGAAAGATCTTCAATTTGCGATAGCACGAGGAGTGCTTCGGCAACACCGGACCGATCATAGTCACCGGTCTGGGTCGCATTCTGCGCAAGTACCGCTTTCGCCGGGCGGCTAATGATGCCCAGGACAGGGCCCCGGAAGAAACTCCAAAGCAGCTTTCCGTACCCGGCCTTCTCCGGCGAGTGCATGTCGATAACTGCCTTTGGCAGCGAATTTCCCGCATTCTTCTTGTTTCCGATCCTCGTGTACAGGAATGGTACGAATGACGCAACGCGTTGCGCCGCCGTAGGGTTCGTCATCGTCAACATCCAAACATACCGGAGTCGATCATTCTCGGCCGCCGGATCGCCCAGCGTGTCTCGAAGGATACTGATAAGCGGCACCTCGGTGCCCTTCGTCTCCCCTGATCCAAAGGCGCTCCGCTTTGCAAAAATGGTTACGATCTCTGCACCGCCCGGTACCGGGACCTTCTCGACCCGAAAGTTCGGCCCCAAGTCTGCTTCGACTTTAGATGCCGTTTGTGATGCGTTCGAAGCAGCCGACTGAAGAACATTCAGTCCCTGCGAGCGAGTTGTTATTACACCGGCCGAGCAGGTGAGAACAACCACGGCCAGGAGTGCAAGCAGAAATCTATTCATCGTTTGGGGAACGAGATACATATTACGATCTTCGAGGAGAGAAGCTTTTTCGGATTTGATGCCGTTAGGCGCGTGTTGGACTGCCTAGATCGGCTTCGCAAACCTCGAGCGATAGACGGCCGCAAGATCTACCGCGAGCACGCCTATTCCATTAAAAAACAGAAGATGCACAAATCCGCCCTTTCCGAAGAGAACAAGCACCAGCCAGATAAAAAGTAAAGCAAAACCGATCAACCTAAGTGCCATAACCTTCCTTGGGTTTCGCCGAGTATATCAGTAATTTATGAAAATTTTCCACCTTTCTGGGTCAGATCAGATCGTCAATATCCTTGTCCAAAAACTCTGTTCCGGGGATCCCGGTGTGCTGCGCAAGATACTCCTCGTCCTTGTAGAGGAACGTTAACAGCTTCTCCGAAAGAGATGACGGAAAAAGTGGAACTTTTGATAACAAACTTACGCCGCCGAGGGTCAGTCCATATGGCAACGGAATCTTCACGCTGCTGCGGCCTTGTTTCCTTTCAATGGCCGCCAGCATATCGTTCAGGTCGACCGGCCGCGAGCCAAAAACACGATATGTCCCTGAACTCAATGGTTTATCGATAAGAATATCGATGACGAGCAAGAAGTCTTCGGTCGTGATCGGATACACCGGCACAGATGCCCCCTTGAATCGCACCGCAATGGGACTCTTCTTAACGACCTTAGAAAGTAGGGCGTAAGGTCCGCGAGGCTCTTTGTCCACGATCAGTCCGGTGACAAGTATCACCGCTCCCCACTCGCGAAGCTCATTCGCCAAACGAAACTTTACTCTGCCATATCCGCTAAAAGCACCCGGTGACGCCGCGACCGACGAGATGAAGACGAGCTTTTCCGGATCAGTGACATGTTCCTTGACGTTTTTGAGAATGGAACGGTTTGTCGATAGGATCTCGGGCTCCGTACCGCCCCGCTTCCAAGCGAATTGCAGCACGAGATCGGCCGATCTGATCTCGCTCGCAAGTTTGTCGGTTAAGGTTTTTGCGAGGTCCGCCCGAGTGTACTCAATACCCTTGCCGGTGATAATTCCGCTATCACTTCCCCAAGGTGAGATTATGCCGAGCAAGTTGATATCTGCCCGGTTTCGAAGGTGCTCTACGACCTTCTGCCCTAGATAGGAGTGTGCTCCGGCCAGGATGATCCTTTTAGCCATTTACAGCCTCCGTCGCAGTACGGGCGGCGTTGGCCATGATGGTGAAGGTCAGCGTCTGTGCCGGGCTCTCGGGGAAAACGGACGAATCTGCGATATGAACGTTGGGCATGACCTCGCCGCTCCTTGCGACAGACACGTCTGTCCCAGCGTACGGGAAGGCCCCCACATAGTGTGAGCTTGTGCTCATTCTCACCAGTTTCAGCGGTGGAAGAATGAAACCATTACCAGAAACCACGCGGCGGAGATGTTTGAGCACCGCCTTTGCATACTGATCAGATGGCCCATAATCAAGTTTGTCCACCAGAAGTTTGTCAGAAACGTCCAGGGACAGCGCGTAAGACTTCGAGACCTCGGTCGGAAAATACATCTTTGCGAGGATCATCCGCGCCTTAAAGATCGAAGCGCCCCGACTTAAGTACCGCCAGGCACCGACGGGAAAATAATACCGCCAGTAATAGTCGGCAAATGGGGAGATATGCACGTGCGCATAAACTCCCTTCTCATCTTTTGGCACTATGCCAAGAACGGTATTGGTGATCGAAATGTATTTCGAATGATCATCCTTTGGAAGGCCGCCGCCGAAATAAAAGATCGGGAAAACGTAGGAGTTGTTGTCCTTGACTGTAATACCTTTAGAAAGCCCAGTGGAACGCATCAGGATCTCCGACGTACCAAAACAGCCCGCCGCCAAGAAGAGCTTGTCGAATCCGTTATGTCTCCCCTTTTCTGTCTCGACGGTCACTGAGCGGTCTTTGCTCGACACTTTTCGCACACGCTCAGCAACAAAGCTCTTTACAAACCCTGACGCGCGAAATGCGCCAACGGTCTTGGTCGCGTCATAGATCGCGCTTCTGAAACAGCCATACATACATTCGCCGCAATATACGCAGGAATTGGCCGAATCCTTTCGCGTGTCGACCGCCAGACGGTTCAACCCGGAAATGATGTCGTAATCTCCTTTTTGATCCCGCTGAGCGTTGACGTGCTGATCGAGTCTTGTCAGTGGTGCCGGAACATCAATGGCAGGAAGGTTTACAAAGTCTTCTCCAAAATAACTGTTCAGTCTGTCGTGGGCGCCTGAGATGCCGATGTGCTCCGCGATCTCGTTGTAATAGGGTGTCAACTCGTCCAGTCCTAGCGGCCATCCTTTGAAGTTCCCGGGTACGAAAGGAAAAACGCTCGCGCTCCAATGACGGCTAAGGCCGCCGTAGAACTCACTGATGAATGGTTTGGCGTTTTGCCCGGCCGGATGCTTTTTTAGGCCCTGCCCGAAGAATGTCTTCGGCGGCGGAAACGCCAATCCAAATTGTTCCTTTATTTGATGGTGAAGTTGGTCGTATTCGTCGATCGACCATTCCTGAGGCGCTCGGTCACTGACCGGCGTGATCTGCGGTTCCTTTCCGATATCAAAAACGGTCACATCGGCGTCGGGCACTTCCTTGTGCAAAGCAAGTAAGGTCCCCGCTGATGCCGGCCCGCTTCCGATGATCGCTATCCGCATTTAGACTACTCCGTACGCGAGGCAGCAAGACCCGCAAAAGTAATCCGTTAGTTTATAATTTTGCGGCTTTGCCGCCAAATTGGAAGGTTAGGGCGCGGAGTTTATAGCATCGATCGCCGCTTGATCGAGCTTATAGATTGCGACAGCCGGAATATCTTGTACAAAGATCTGTTTTTCAGGCGTTGACGTGTTCACCAACGCATTCAGAATTGCGTCATTTGTGAGGTACCGCCTGCCCCGCGGAGCGATCACATAATCCCCGGGCCTCATCAGGGCGAGGTTCACCGGATCTGACAACCAGATCGACTGAATGTCATTCCGCCCGGCCCGCTCAGCATAGTAGGTCACGAGTTTTGGCGTTTCATTAAAGATCCTCACGCCCGCGGGACCGTTCTGCGCAATATAACCCATAGTCTCGCCCAACCGGTCGTCAAAGAACTCGTCGTGTGGGAAGTAGGTCCCGGCTTTTTCATGCCCGCCGCCTAGTAAATTCACATACAGGCGGTAATAGGGAGCCGCTTTGATCGATTCAGTGGCCGGCACAGCTGCGATGATAACGAGTACGGCGGCGTATGCGATCATTCGAACCGATCTTGAATTGGCAGCGATCAATTCGGTCGCTTTCTTCATCAGCCAGACGATGCCCACGGCGGCGATGATCTCAACGACAGGTAACGCAGTCGCATAGTAGCGCGTGAACTTCCCGCCCAGAACCGTAAATGGCATGAACCAGAAAAAGCACCAGAAAAAAACCAGCCACTGCCCGTCGCCGGTCCGTTTACGAAACATTAGTGGTATACCTGCGGCAAGTCCCGCGAGCGTTGTCAGCGGCGTTTTTACCAGAATGAAAACGTAGTAGAAATGCCACGGTATGCCTGCAAGCCAGAGCGTCACCTTGTTGCCGTAAAGCTGGCCGAGATACTCGTAACTGCTCGCCTCCTGATAGCCGACGCGATTCTCGCTTAGGAACGCGAGCATAGCCCGCCATGTGTCCGGCAAAAGGATCGTCGGATTAAATACCAGGAACGCACACCCCATCACGACAAAAAAGAGCAGCCATTTAGGCCGTCCCAATCGCCATTTTGTCTCCGGAATGTTCTGAAAGATGAAGTAATACCCAGCAAGGATTGCGAGAAAATGCGGCATGTACTTCGACGCCATGAACGCCGCGAAGGCAACGCCCGCGGCCCATACCCAGCGCAGCCATTTATCGCCCCCTTCTTCAGCGATACGCTGGCTGCGCACCCAACACCAACAAGCGATCGTGAAGAAGAAGACCATTAGGACGTCTTCCTTGGCAATGCGCGAGAAACCAATGCCCGACGGGTCGAACGCCCACAGCGCTGCCGCGACGAGTCCTACCTCTGCACCAAAAAGCTCCGCGGCCAGGAGGAAAACGATCACCGCAGCGAGCGAGCCCACGATGGTGACGGGCAGCCGTAACGCTGTTTCCACGGGGATCTGCTTTGCGGGATCATTCGCCGCGAATGAGGAGTTGTTCCACTTATCCGCCGCGGCAACGCCCAGCGTCAGCAAGCCTTTGAGAAGAAAAGGGTGTTCCCCGTTAGCTCCCGAGAGACCGTCGGCACGATACTCCTCGACCGTCATTAGCTTCTTGAACTCATCCTCACCGAGGCTCTCGGCACTCAGGCCGGTAGACCTTAGCCAAAATCCTCCGAGGACGAGGACGGCCAAAACCGCGATGATCACCGGCCGCGAGAGCACAGAGTCTTCGTTGCGGAAATACAGGCCTTCAGATCGAAGGCTGGCTGTTTTGGCGGGATAACTCATTGATCGTTGGCTTAATCGTAATTGAGGGCTTCGACCGCGTCGAGGCGAGCCGCTCGAATACCAGGGTAGAGAGCTCCAATGATCCCACTTACAAGTCCGACACCTACGATCATCGCAACGACGCCCGGATCGACGGCCACAGTCAGCGAAGTCCATTTACCGAGGGCGAGCTTGAGCAAATAAGTGCCCAGGACCCCAAAAATTATCCCGCCGATGCTGATAAGCAGCGCCTCTTTGACGATAGTCCAGCCGATATTTACGTTCGACATTCCGAGCGATTTCAGGACGCCTATTTGACGAGTCCTTTCAGTAACTGTCGTATACATCGTGAGCAGAATGATCAACGCGCTGATAAAGCCGGCAACCCCGATCACGACGTTCAGGAAGACATTGAGTGCGGGAATACCCTGCATGTAAAGCTCTTCGAGCTCGCTCGTTCGAATGATCTGGTTATCGGGGTAACGCTTTATCAACTCGTCACCAACCTGCTGCACCGTGTAACCTTCTTTAACCTTGATAAGAAACCCGGAAACATGTCCCTCGGCTCCCAGCTGCGTTTGCATCGTCGAGAGCGGGATCTTGATCCGGGGGCCGGCCGCGGGCTCATAGGTTCCCACGATCTCGAATTGCCGGTCGTACAACTCGAATTTGTCGCCGATCTTGAGCTTTCGCCCCTCAAGCCAACCCTCGTCGGCCATCATCTCGTCCTTACCGTCGACAAACTTCCGGCCTTTAACTATCGTCAGCCCGGCAACGGCGGCGTACTTGTCATAATCGACTCCGTCGACCAGCCTACTGCCCGTAATGCCGTCCTTGGCCGGTACGGTATTCTGGGCCTGAGGAACGGCGGCGGCCACTCCCGGAACCTTTTCAAATTCGCTCTCCAAAGAGATCGGCATTCGCAGCGCGTCCGCGCTCGATAAGCTAAAACTGCCTAGAGGCCGGATCATGATCTCTGCACCTACATTTCCGTCACGCTGCGCGCGCTCTCGAAGGCTTCCGTTCGCCAGCCCGATCGTAAAAACAATAAGTAGTATTCCGATGCCGATGCCTATAACGCTGACAGTGGTCCGCGCCGGCCTATGCATCATGTTTGTGAGAACGAGGCTGTTCATTCGTAAAGCATTGAATTTACCAAATGCCTCGTCCCTATTGGAAACACTCGAGATACTTGATCCCCGATCCGGTATTGAACAGGACGACCTTTTCGCCGGGGGAGACGGCTCCATTCGCTATAAGCTTTCGCAACGCCGGCAGGCAGGCCGCACCTTCCGGGGCGGCAAAAATGCCTGTCGCCGCTCCAATCTGGCCAACTGCCGCTACAAGCTCGGCGTCATCAACGGCGATGGCTGTGCCACCCGAGGCACGAATGGCGTCGAGTATCAAAAAATCTCCGATCGCTTTAGGTACGCGCAGGCCCGAGGCGACTGTCGCGGCATTCTTGAATTCATCTGCGAATCGCTCCCCCTGTTTGAAGGCACGTACGATCGGTGCGCACGTGGACGACTGGACCGTCACCATGCGCGGGCGCTTCGAGCCGATCCAGCCCATCTGCTCCATTTCGTCGAATGCCTTCCACATACCGATCAGCCCGGTGCCGCCACCCGTCGGGTAGATGATGACGTCAGGAAGCGCTCCAAACTGCTCAAACAACTCGTAGCCCATCGTCTTTTTCCCCTCGACACGATAGGGTTCCTTAAGGGTCGAAACGTCGAACCAGCCTTGAGCTTCCTTTCGCTCCGCCACGATCTTTCCGCAATCGGTTATCAGGCCGTCGACAAGCGTTACGTTCGCGCCGGTCTGCTGGCACTCGATCACGTTCGCACGCGGAGTGTCTTGAGGCATGAAGATATGAGCCTCCATCCCGGCTTCGGCCGCGTAAGCCGCCATTGCGCTCGCTGCGTTTCCTGCCGATGGGACGGCAAGTTTCTTCACGCCGAGCTCGTTTGCCATCGTGATCGCGGCAGTCATCCCCCGTGCCTTAAAGCTCTGTGTCGGATTTTGTGCCTCGTCCTTGATGTAGAGGTCGATGTCACAACCGAGGGTCGCTGCGAGCCGCTCGGCCCTGATGAGCGGAGTCCAGCCCTCGCCAAATGAAACGATATTGTCCTGATTCTCGACCGGGAGCACCTCCAAATACCGCCAGAGCGAGGCCTCGCGGCATTTCAGCGAGTCGGGCGTCAGCGTCTCCGCCGCTTTCTTGAGGTCATAGCGAACAAGAAGCGGCTTGCCGCATTCACGACAGAGGTTTTGAAGTGTATTCGCCTCATGCCGCAGGCCGCACACAGCGCATTCCAGATGGGTTACATTCATTACGAAGATTTAGCCACAAAATACACAAAGGGCACAAAATGGCTCTCTTTGTTTGTGATCTTTGTGTGTTATGTGGCTATTTTTGCAGGAGCGGCTGCAGGGCCTTGTACACATTCTCGGTCATGATCTTCTCCCCCTCGGCATTTGGATGGATCCCGTCGGCTTGATTAAGGTCTTTGTTCATCGCGATATTATCGAGGAGGAACGGCAGGAATTCGACCTTGTTCTCGCTCGCGAGATCGGGAAATGCATTGGTGAAATCCTTCTGATACTTTTGGCCCATCGTCGGCGGGGCAAGCATCCCGCAAAGCAGGATCTTCAAATTCTTTGCTTTGGCCTTATGGATGATCGCATCCAGATTCGCCTTCATTTTCTCGACCGGTATGCCCCGGAGCAGGTCATTCGCACCGAGCTCAAGAATGAGGACCTTCGCGTCATCCTGCTCAAGTACCCAGTCTGAGCGTTCGAGCCCACCAAGGCTTGTATCGCCCGAGACCCCTGCGTTCACCACCTCGTAATCATAGCCGTCAGCATTCAGCCGCTGCTGCAGCAGGTATGGGAAGGACTCTTTTTCTGTGAGGCCGAAACCAGCGGTGAGACTGTCGCCGAGAGCAACGATCTTCGGCCGCTTTTTGGTTACGGGCGGCGTTGCCAGCGGCTTGTCCAGTGCCGAATTATTTCCACCTGTCTTAGCTCCGCCGCATGATAGGGCGGACCCAACGAGAATGAAGGAACAAAAGATGAGCGAACTTCGAATAACAAGGTGCATGAATAGAAATGTGAGATTTGAGATGTAACGCGCGCCCAAGAGAAAGAGTTTCCCATTTCTCATATCTCACTTCTCATATCTAATATTGGTTCGTAATGATACGACTTTCAAATGTCACAAAGACCGTTCGCTCCGGCGACGAGGACCTGACGATCCTCGACGACGTCTCGATCGATATTCCAGACGGACAGTTCGTCGCGATCACGGGGGCGTCGGGTAGTGGTAAATCGACTCTCCTTGGGCTCGTCGCGGGGCTCGACGCACCTTCCTCCGGGAGCATAATGATCGATGAGGACGAGATCACTGCGCTCGGCGAAGACGCGCTTGCCGCAATTCGCAGCCGCAAGATCGGATTCATTTTTCAATCCTTTCACCTGATCCCGAGCCTTACGGCTTTTGAGAATATACTGATCCCCATGGAGATCCTGGGGCTGAGCGACGTTGTAACTCGTGCAAATGCGTTGCTCGACAACGTTGATCTCACGAATCGCGGCCATCACTATCCTGCTGAGCTTTCGGGAGGTGAGCAGCAGCGTGTCGCGATCGCCCGCGCGTTCTCGAATTCGCCAAAGATCCTGCTTGCGGACGAGCCGACCGGCAATCTCGATACAAAGAACGGCCACCACATCTTCAATTTGATGAAGGACCTTCACAACCGCCATAACGTCACGCTCGTGCTCGTAACGCACGATGCCGACCTCGCTGGCCAAGCTCAACGGCGGATCGTCCTCGCCGACGGCCGTGTTGTGAGTGATGAGGTGAATGCGAATTAGAAAAGATTCAAACAGGATGTACGGGATTCGCAGGATACGGGCGCGGCATTTCGCTCTTTATCATGTCCATTCGATCTATCCTGTTTGATTTCCACCTATGAGATTCATTCTGAATCTGACAAAGCGCGAGATACGCTCTTCCTGGCGGCGTCTGCTGTTCTTTTTTTTATGCATCGCGTTGGGAGTGGGTTCGATCGTCTTTTTGCGGTCGCTGATCTCTAACGTCACGAAAGTTGTCGGCAACGACGCTCGCGCCCTGATGACCGCTGATGTCGATATCTCTTCAACAAATGATTTCTCACCGACCGATGTCGCCAAGATCGAGAATGTGGTCGCTAAATTTCCCATCGTCGAGGCTCGCGATGAGGTTATTTCGACCGCGTCGATGGCGCGGCCCGTCGACCCGTCGAACCAAACTATTAAATTCGTCGAGCTGAAAGGCATCGATCCGCCCTTTCCGCTGGTCGGCAGCTTTACGCTCGCTGAGGGCCGACCATTCGATTATAGCTTGCTCTCTGATCACGGCGCCGCCGTTGCGAGGATCGTCCTGGAAGACCTCCACGTAAATGTCGGCGACAAGCTGAAGATCGGCGAGGCCGAATTCACGATCCGGGCCGTGTTTGACGAGGAACCGGGCGGGTCAAGCGGCTTCAGGCTCGGAGCACGCGTCTTCATTGAAAAAAAGGCTTTTGATGATGCGGGTCTTACTCGGACGACCAGCCGTGTTCGCCGCCGCATTCTGTACCGCACGAGTGACAACCCGACAGCGTTCGTAAAGGCGCTTCGCGACGAGCTAAAGGGCACGACGATCCAGGTCAACTCATACCGGGAGCAGCAGGAGAATATGGATGAGCAGTTCGTCCGCACTGAGAATTATCTTTCGCTCACGGGTCTGCTTATTCTCGTTCTCGGCGGCGTCGGCGTTTGGAATGTCGCGCGGGCCTTTATCGAACAAAAAAGAAAAACCGTCGCGGTCCTCAAATGCCTGGGAGCCGCCGGCGGACGCATCATCACGGTCTACCTACTGCAAATGATGACCCTGGGTCTGATCGGCAGCGTTTTCGGCGTGCTGCTGGCGCAGTTCGGGATGTGGCTGGCACGATGGGAATATGCCGACGCATTACCCGCGAAAATGAGATACTCCGTCGCCCTTCAGGCATCGTGGCAGGGCATCGTCTTGGGCGTACTGATCTCACTGCTTTTTTCCGCTCTGCCCCTGATGCAGATCCGCACCATCAAGCCGAAGCTGCTGCTTCGTGACGAGAATAACGTCAGTATCAATCGCCTCGACTGGACCAAATGGCTCATCGGCGTCATCTCCATCTGCATTCTGCTCGCCCTCGCGGTCTGGCAGGCAGGCTCGGTGACCGTCGGCGCATTCTTCCTCGGCGGCTTGGCGGCGACCGGGCTTGTTCTTTTTCTGTCCTCCTGGCTGCTAACCTGGATGCTGAAGAAAGCCAAGCGCAGCAGTTCATTCTCTTTCCGACAAGCGGTCAACTCACTCTACCGTCCCGGAAATCAAACGCGGATCATTTTGCTCGCTGTTGGGCTCGGCGCTTTCGTCGTTATCGCTGTGCAGACGATGCAGACAAATCTGGTTCGTGAATTCGATTTCACAAAAAATCGCCGTTTGCCGAGCTTGGTCTTCGTTGATATCGGTATGACGCAGATCGATGGCGTAGTCAAAATGATCGAGCAAGGTACAGGCGAAACGCCCGAATCCGTTCCGACCGTACGCGGGCGCATCGCCGCCGTGAATGGTGTTGGATTCGATTATGACAACAAAGAGATCAGGCAAAATTCGGGCCAGATCGGGCGCGAATTCGCACTCACCTACCGGCCGAATCTCGATACAAATGAAACTGTAGTGGCCGGCCAGTGGTGGCCGACGGGCGATCCTGCGGACGAGCTACAGGTCTCGGTCGAGGAAGGCATGTCCAAGACTCTTGGGGTTACGGCGGGCGACTCGATAACGTTCGACATTTCGGGGCGCAAGATCACTGCCCGAGTTTTGAGTATTCGCAAGATCGATGTCAAAAATGCCAGGACTGCGTTCGTGTTTGTCTTTCGGCCGGGGACGCTCGAAAAGGCTCCCCAGAGCTTCGCCGCGACAGTACTGAATCACGTGCCCGCGACCGACCGCCAGCGGCTGCAGCGTGATATCCTCGAACAGTATCCGAATGTCCAGATCTTTGACGTCGCCGATATCGTCGAAACGATCAACAGGCTCGTCAGGAACTTCGTGATCGCGGTGTCGTTTGTAGGGAGCTTTGTCCTGCTGAGCGGGATTCTTATCCTGATAGGCTCAGTTGCCCTCACAAAAACGCAGCGTATCTATGAGAACGCCATCTTAAAAACGCTGGGCGCGAACCGCCGCACTCTTGCCACCATTCTGTTGACCGAATACGGCCTCCTAGGGCTTATCGCCGGCCTCATCGCGACTAGCTTCGCCGTTACTCTTTCGTACCTCGTGTGCCGTTATCTGATGAATATTGACTGGGAATTCAATTGGATGATCTCACTGCTCGGAGTGTGCATGACCACAGCCCTTGTGACGATCGTCGGCGCGGCTGCGAGTTTCGACGTGCTCTTCAGGAAGCCTCTCGCAACGCTCCGGTCGCAGTAGTCAAGCAGACTGGAAGGGATGTTCCGAGAGTACCGCCCGCAGCGAAACCTGCCCGAAGAGAGTTTCAAGATAGGCACCGAAACGGTGGAGCAGCGGGACGAGGTCCTTCGAATCGCGCGTAAGCAATATTTCCTCAATGAACCGTTCTACCGTTTCCGTATCCTTATAAAACAGATATCTGACCGGACCGGATGAGAAGTCGATAAGTGCGGCCTGGATCGATTCGAGTTCTTTTTTCTCAGGCGCAGCCTCTGCGGCCCGCACCGCCTCGATCATCCGCCATAGTTCGCCCCTCAACACTACCGAGCGCTCAAGTTTGATATGAAAATTTGGGAAGAGGGAGAATACGTCGGACTCCCCATCGATAAGCCGAGCAAAGTCCGCCAGCATGTGCTGAAACCCCTCATTCAGGAGCGAATAGGCGGTCTCCATTCGGGCGTAGACGGTGGGGGCGGGCCGAACTTCGCTGAGTCCCGCGAGTTCTTGCGAGAATACTTTTTTCAATTCTATAGCCGCAGTGTAGGCAGCTGCATCGAGCGCGGAAGCCAGTTCGGCCCCCTCGCCCTCTAAGCAGGCAAGTCGGCGTTCGATTGACCGGGTCAGATCCGCGACCTGGTCGTTTACCGATGCGAATATTACCAGCGAAGCTTTTACGGGCTCGTCCTGATCGAGTAGAACACCGATCACGCTCAGCCACTTTAGTATCTTCCCAAAATACGGCAGAAAATAAGCGAGCTCCTTCATCTCCTTGCTTAGCTTCGAGCTGCCGTGCGTGAGCGAAAGCAGCGCGTCGGGAAGGTAATTCTCACCCGCTGCTTCAGCGATCCCGACTATTTGCCTTGACGCTTCGCATGATTCAAATCGTTCGCAAAGCGTTTGAGCCCATGCTTGCCACTCAAGGGGTTTGAGCGAACCGCCGCGAATGATGGCGTCTCCCGCCAACGCGGCCTCCCGCAGGGTGAAAGCATGTGCCCGCAGCTTAGCAATAGTTAGCCCTGACGGAATCGTGTTGCGGCCAAGTGTCGCTTCGCTGGTCAGTCTCGCATTTAATAGCACACAACGCTGCAGCGCAGAACGAGCAACTTGAAATTCTTTTATCGCTTCGCCATTCTTGGAGCTTCGCGGGGAATGAAGATAGCTCTGCAGTCCAGACAACCAGATGCCCAACTCCTCGATGGTGCCCTCAGCGTCGAAAGAGTCTGGTGTCTGCGGCCGCGCGGCATTTTGCTCCAGCGGGTCGACGGACAGAACATCAACTTCGTTTTCGAGAACTATAGACGCCAATTTGTGATTCCTCTTACCGGGAAGTGCTCAAGACGGGGAGCGGCCAAAGCGACAGCCGCTATCTAATTTATACCTTTATTTGCTACAGTTTGGCAATCAAAATGTCATTTTCGGGCAACAAGCTGCTCATCGGAACGCATAACCAAGGGAAGGTACGCGAGCTTCAAGGAATGCTCGGATCGCTGGCTCTGGAAGTCTATTCCCTTGCGCATTTTCCCCAGATCGGTGAAGTCGACGAGACCGGTACAACCTTCGCCGAAAACGCCCGCCTCAAGGCCGTTGCATATGCCGCTAAGTCCGGGTTAGTAACGCTAGCCGACGATTCGGGCCTCGAGGTCACGGCCTTGCATGGGCGCCCCGGGGTGCAGTCAGCCCGCTACGGTGGAGATAATTCAGAATTTTCACAAAAGATCGCGATGCTTCTTGACGAGATAAGAGCTGCCGACGACGGACGAGAGGCACGCTTTGTTTGTTCGATCGCTGTCGCTTCACCTAAGGGTGACCTACTCGCCCAAGTTGAAGGCGTTTGTAACGGTATGATCGAGAATGAGCCTCGCGGCGGCCATGGTTTCGGCTACGACCCGGTCTTTGTTCCGAACATGTCCGATAGGACCTTTGGCGAAATGTCGGATGAGGAAAAGGCGCAAATCAGCCACAGGGCAAACGCTTTTTCGCAAATAATCCCGTTTTTACGGGATTTTTATGGGGTTTCGACTTGACGCGGCGCGCTTTCACGCTTAATATTCGACACTTGGAAACCGTTTCCGTTAGTGAAACAGAACCCGGGGCGTAGCACAGCCTGGTAGTGCGCACGGTTTGGGACCGTGAGGCCGCAAGTTCGAATCTTGCCGCCCCGACCAGCAATGCTGCACAAGCTGGTCGCCTTGTACCCTCGAATCCGTCGAACTTTCGCGGACACGTTCACTTAGGAAGATTTAATAAACACTACCCAATTTGGAGGCTAATTTAATTATGGCTCGTATGACTCAATCGGAGATTATCGGCACGTTGGCGGATTCCTGCGGATGCAAGAAATCGGATGTCAAAGCAATGTTTGACGCCCTTGCGGACCTCGCAACAAAGGAAGTAAAGACGAATGGCGAGTTTACCGTCCCCGGCTTCGGCAAACTGAAGAAGACGCACCGCAAGGCTCGCGAAGGCCGTAATCCCGCCACCGGCGCTGTCATTCAGATCCCCGCAAAGACCACTGTCAAATTCTCGATCGGCAAATCGATGAAGGACGCGGTCAGCTAAGCTATACAGCATATTGTGAGGTGACTCACTGGGACCGGCATACCTTGTGGTTTTGCCGGTCTTTTTTCATCGTCCGAAAAAAAATGGTGACAAAACAAATGGCCTCTGTTACCATAATATTACAGTTGAATCGACGCCCTCAGTACCTATTCGGCAGCCGAATGCTGGACGAGTTCTCAACTTACTTTACCCGGCTCCGCGTTATGTTTCATGCGGGATCCGGCAATGATTTGCTCATTGGAGCAGGTCAAAGCTGTACCGATTAAGGGGCAGAATTTGAAACAAAGGAGAATATAAAGTGGCAGCAGCTAGACCCATGACCTTGCAGGACAGAGTTCTGCAGATCGACCATATACAGGCACGCCGGTTCTCAAAATTAACTGGTGACGCCGTCGAGATCGCCGCCGAAGGAATTATTCGCCATCTGAGGGCTTGTTCCCGGATGGACGTGAATCCCGACGCTTCAGCGGTTCGCGAGATCATTGATGATGCTCTCAACGGAAGGCGGGTATTCGCAGAAACGTCGAATGACCTGCTGGCCGCGTAATAGCAGTACTTATTATTTTAGTAATACCGGTTCGCCCCGCATCGATGCGGGGCTTTTTTATGACCGGAGCCTCAGGCGGTATATACGATACTTCCCGATCTCCTCGCCTTCCACGCGTTCGTACCACTTGTCTATAACATCGAGACGCTGATCGTTATCAACCCGGATCTTCATAAAGTCGAGCTTAATAGCCCCTTCCGATCTCGGGTCGAAATTCTTAATGTACGAGTCGTAGGCCTCAGCTGCCGCATCGATCTCGCGATAGGTCAGCGGCTTATAGTCGGCGTTCAGCCGATCTGTATGCCGCCCCCAGCCGAAAAGGGCTATGATCGAGACAAAATCACCATGTTTCATCCGATCGGCGAGTTCCTGCTTCGTAACTCCCTCATAAAACAAAAGCTGGTAGTATCTCTGCCTACTCTCCTCAGTGGTCTGTCCGGCAAACATCTCCTGGTGCCTGGCCCAAAGTACTGCGACCGGGGCCACCGTGGGCAGATCATCGGCTTCCATAACGTCGAGGTCTAACACGACGCGCTTATGAATGTTGGGATCCCCGCTAACCATCTCTGTCAGCCTTCGGGCTGTTGGCAGGGCTTCGTCGCGCGAAACATTAACGTCATCCAGAACCCGGACCGTGTAGTAGCACTCAATGAACCCCCAGAAGGCTGCGACGAATGCTAAACCGGCGGAAAGAGCGAGGACCCCCTTGAACCGCTTTTCGAACGCCGACCGTAGATAGATCCCCAAGGTCAAAACGAGTGCCAGTCCCGCTACATAGTTCCCGATGAAAACCTGGTAGTGGATAGGCTGCAAAGACTGCCCCGTGATCACCTGCTGGTTGAAAACCACGATGACCGATAGTGCCAAAGCCCCTGTGAAAATAACCTGCTTATCAGCGAGAAATGCTTCTTTTAGTACGATTGCCGCCCCCAGCGCTGCCAGCACACAAAATGCGATGATTTCCGGCACTCTTGTCAGATCAGGAGCATGTGTTACCACCAGCAGCTGAATATCATCCATCGAATGCGAGCGCCTTGAAAGCAAATATGCGTAGGGAATGAGAGCTGCGAGCGCCCCGGCGGCTACGAAGGCGAGCGAACGAATATTGCTCCAGACACCTACAGGCCTTACAGCCAATAGAATAAAGCCTAGACAGGCCAGCCACGCTGCAGCCGTGGTCCAAACGTAGAAATAAGAGAAAACCGCATAGGCAAAACAGGCGATAGCGAACCCGGGAATAAGCCACCTGGATCGGCCGATCCGTGTTACCTCGTCATTTCTCGAGATCATCTTCCATACAAGGCCGACAAGCCAAAAAAACGCCGGAAAGGCCATTGCGGGGATGTACCTTCGAAATCCAGGGAAATAAGGATAAGAGAATCCGTCGAAAAAGATCTCACTTACAGCCCCTTCGCCAGCGAATAAAGCTCCGCCCGCAAGCACAACCAGGCTGCCGGCCATCGCGTACCAGTTGTCCCGGAACATCATTCCGATCAGCCAAAAAATCGCCACCGCTGTCAGGAATGCCGCGATGATTCCTGACAAGGTCATCGCCCACGGCGTACCGATCCCCAAGATCCTCGCCGGGATCGCTATGTTGTAGGGAGCGGCAAACTGAATAGAGAACAATGACTCTTGCTGCGGGTCTTCACCGGAATCATCGCGGCCCGTGTAGGGATTGTTCTTACGCGGCCGCCCATCCATCAACGCTCTAACATAGGACGCGTAGGCGACCTCGTCGATGTCATTGTAGGCATAATTGCCGTTCCATTCGGAACCCCGGTTATAGAGGAGCTTCGCTTGAGGTGCGAAAGAGTAAATGGCAAGAAAAATACCTGCGATGATACCGAACCGCCATTTTATTTTCATAGAAAGAATTGACAGAGTAGCACAGAGAAATCAGATACGGGCGATATGGCTCGGAATGACATTCACGGGCATCCTAAATAAACAACAAGGCGTCCCATTATTGGTCAGCAAAAAAATATTCCGCAGTGCTCCCGCCCCGGCCTTGGGAATATCATGTCGCTCATTTGACCATCCCCCTTGGCGAGCCCTCTGAACTAACTGGATTTTTTTATAGGAGGATAACAATGAGAATTTTCAAGAACCCCATACTCTTCGCATTTTTTGTTTTAGTTATCGGCGTAGTTTCGACGAGCGCCCAGTTGTCTTACGGATCAGGGATACATTTCACGATGGACGAGCCATTCACGGTAAACGGAAAGGTTTTTGCTCCGGGAAAATATGTGATCTCTAGATCGACCCTGTCGACCATGTCGCCCTCAGCAATGACGATCAGAGGTGAAAGTAGCGGTGCGGCGTTTGATACTGACTACACCCGCACCCCGGAAGCGTCGAACCAAACGCTGTTGATATTCAATAACATCGATGGAGCTAATGTATTGACCGGCATCCGCGTCAGGGGTGAGTTAGTGGGCAACACATTGAAGATGACTCCAAAACAGAAATTGATGATCGCGAGACATCGACCCGCGGAGCGAGTAGTGATCGCTGACACATCTAGTCTTTAGCTGCACCATCTGGCTTATGCGTGCAATGACGGGTTTACTCTTCCGCGAAACCCGTCATTTTTTATGTCTCCCGGCTCACGTTACTTGAACGGAGGGGATACCCCGCCTATCCTGTCTCAATGACATTGAAGGAACGAATAGTCGCGGACCTTACGGCCGGGATGAAGTCTCAGGACGCCGGACGGACGGGTACCCTCCGCATGGTAAAGGCCCACCTGATGAATCGTCAGATCGACAAGGGTTCGGAATTGACAGATGAAGACGTGCAGAAGGCCTTGCAGTCTTTGGTCAAACAGCGGCGCGACTCGATCGAACAATACGAAAAGGCCGGCCGGCCGGAACTCGCCGCGAAAGAGGCGTCCGAGATAGAAGTGATAGCGGGTTACCTCCCTCAGGCCGCGACACGGGAAGAGATCGATGCGGCAGTCGAGGCGGCAATTAGTTCAACCGGCGCGGCTTCAGTAAAAGACATGGGAACCGTCATGAAGGTCGCACAGGGCAACCTAGTGGGTAAGTCCGCCGATGGAAAAACAGTTAGTGACGTCGTCAGAGCAAGGCTCAGCGAACGGTAAGGATCATCGAGTCAGGACCCTTTAACTGAATATATTTCGGACCTTATCCATTAGGGACTGATCCTCGAGATCGGTGTCCTCGATCTCCGCAAGCTGCTCCAGAAGCTGTCGCTGCTCCTTGGTAAGTGATTTCGGTGTCATGACCGTGACAGCAACAAACAGATCGCCTTTGCCGCGGCCGCCCAGATTCGGCATGCCATGCCCCTTCACCCTGAAAACAGTACCCGTTTGAGTCCCCGGCGGAACTTTCAATGGTTCCTCACCATCAAGTGTTTTGACCTCGATCTCTGCACCTAGTGCCGCTTGAGCAAATGTCAGCGGGGCAACCGAGTACAAATTCTCTCCCTGCCTCTCAAAGTTCTCGTGCTCCTTAACGTGGAGTACTATGAACAGGTCACCCGACGGGCCGCCATTCACCCCGGCCTCACCTTCGCCGCTGACCCTTAACCGCGAACCAGTCTCCACACCCGCCGGGATCTTGATCTCAATGTTTTTCTCTTTTTCAATACGGCCATTGCCACGACAAACTTTACAAGGAGTTCGGATTATCCGGCCGCGGCCCTGACAGGTCGAGCAGGTCCTCATCACGCTGAAGAATCCCTGACTATATCGTGTTTGCCCACTGCCGGCACAGGTGACGCATTTTTCCGGCTGCGTGCCCTTCTCCGCTCCCGAACCCGAACATTCTTCACAGGTTTCCAGTCGCGGAATGCGCAGTTTCTCATCGCGCCCCTGGGCTGCGTCCTCCAGAGTTATCGCAAGGTCGTAGCGAAGATCAGCCCCTCGCTGTACGGTGGTGCGCTTGGATCGGCCACCGAAGATATCACTGCCGAATCCGAACAGGTCGAAGATATCCTCGATATTCGAAAACCCCGGGTCAAATCCAGGAGAACCCGCCCCCACGCCTTGATGGCCAAACCGATCGTAGGCCGCTCTTTTTTGGGGATCAGAGAGAATCGCGTAGGCTTCCGCTGCCTCCTTGAACTTCTCCTCGGCGTGCGGGTCGTTGGGATTCTTATCCGGATGGTGCTGCACCGCGAGTGCACGGTACGCCTTCTTGATCTCAGCGTCGGTCGCCGTTCGCGCAACACCTAAAATTTCGTAGTAATCTCTTTTGCTCATGCCCTAAGGTTCAAAAAGCGCCAGCCCAACGAGTTGAACTGACGCCTCTATTATTTTGCGATAAATGCTCGTTTTTCTCAAGCCCTAATTTAATGGCTTTATTTCAGGACGTATTTGATCAGCTCCGCGAGTTTCGCCTTGGCATTATCGTCGATAGTGATGACGGCATTCTCGAATTTAATCGTCACCGGCCCCCTTGAACTGCTGATCAGCTCGGCGTCTGCAGCCGCAAGACTTACGAGATAGGCGCCGACCGATTCCTTCACGAGATCCTTCGAAGCGGCGGTCTTTGGGAGCGTGAGGTCAAATGCGCCGCGATCGAGGCTAAGATTTGCTTGAGTGTACGCGGGATAGCTATGGCCAGGCTCATTTCCAACACGAAACAAAAATTGGATGGCTCCTTTAGAAGGTCCGTCTGTCCCGAGTGGTCGGATCAAGGTCAGCCGTCCCCATCGCGCACCAGTAGTCGGTACGGCGATATCTTCTACAGCGACCATCATACCGAGGTAATCGATCATGCCCGTATACTTCGGGTGATAGACCTCCTCCGGGGTGACGAGGACAAATGCTGTCTGATTCAGCAAACATCCGGGGCCGACATGGTCGACCTCTAACATCACAGAGATCGCCCCGCCGCGAGCGCCCGAAGTATTGACTGAAACGTTCTGCCCCTCGCCTTTCACACGCCCGGATGTAACGCTCCAGGTATAGAGCGGCGCAAGTTTAGGATCGCCGCCCGTGAGCTTTGCCGAAACATGGAGCTCCTCACCCTCAGCGATCTGAGAAGGCGCCGTGATCTGAACTGACGGGCATTTGGCGGTCGATTTGGATGTTGGGGTCGGGGTCGGGGCTGCAACCGCAACGGCGGTTGTAATGGTTTCGACCGGCCGTTTGGCAATCGCGTAAGACTTATTCGCTGACGCTTTCTTGCACGTCGGTACTCCTTCGACGTCGACTTTCACGGCCATTTGATCGGCCGCTCGAGTGTCGGTTATCAAGTATCGCGCCTGACCACCCCCAACGGCCTTTCCGTTTACGGACCAGGAATATTTCAACTTCCACTTCGGGTCATATGCATCGATGGAGGCGAAGAACACCGACTTCTCGCCCACATACGCCGGCCCTTCCAGAACCGGCGCGACCGCTGGACAGCCGGAGGCGACAGATGGACGAGGAATGTCAGCGAGTTCGACCTTTTCATACGCGCTCTGCCGACACGTCGTTCCGCCGACCGTCACTTCAACGTAGGTGCTGACGCCGAACTGCCCCGTGCTCGAGTCGACGACAATATGGTCGGTACCGTCCCCATACACGATGCTCCCGCCGGTCACTTTCCACGAATAATGCATCTTGGAGGCGGGCACTCCGCCACTCGTCTCGGCGCGAAAGACGACCGCGTCCCCGAGTTGATATTCTCGGTGATCGGGCGAGATGGATACGTTTGGACACTGCGCCGCCGCCGACGCGGCAAGGCAAAGATAGAGAGCACCAAAAAGGAGTGCGGCCAACGAGAATCTCATATGCTAGTTGTCGGAGTGTAACGCCAGGTGCGTCAGAATATTGTACGTGTCAATTTACGCTTCGGGAAGAGGCAGAAAAGAAATTGCAAAAAGAAAAAAAGCTCTAGCCCAACATAAGGGCTAAAGCCTTCCATTGTAGGGATAGACGAGTTTGATTATCGGGTTTAGGCCATCGTCAACATCGCGGCGGTTATCCGGTTCGCGGCGGCCTCAACCTTGCCAAGCTGGTCCTTGATCACGCTCAGATCCGCCGATGACAAAGCCTCTTCAGCTGCGTTCAGCGAGCCGTTGATAGACTGCTGGTCTTCAAGTTCAAAAGACTTCCCGACCTCGGCCATCGCACGACGCGCGTTTCGGATAAGCGTGTCCAGCTTATTCCTCTCGACGATCAGTTCTTTCTCTTCGCGATCGCGCTCGATCGAAGTTTCAGCCTCGATTATGAGCCTTTCGATCTCATCCGGCGACAGACCCGAAGAGGGTGTGATCTGCATCGCCTGCTCAAGACCCGTCATCTTGTCCTTAGCAGAAACACTCACAATACCATTCGCATCGATCTCGAACGTGACATCCACCTGTGGCACGCCGCGCGGGCTTGGAGGTATGCCCACGAGTTCGAATTTTGCAAGACTCCGATTCGAACTGGCAATCTCTCGCTCACCTTGCAGAATATGGATCTCGACCGACTGTTGGTTATCAACCACGGTCGTGAATGTCATGGTATTCTTCAGCGGGATTGTCGAGTTACGCGATATCAGCTTGACGAACAAGCCTCCACGCGTTTCCAGACCAAGGCTCAGCGGAAGTACGTCCAGAAGAACAATGTCCTTTACGTCGCCGGTCAGAACGCCACCCTGGATCGCGGCCCCCATCGCGACCACTTCATCCGGATTGATCTCTGATGAAGGCTCCTTGCCGAATACTTCCGTAACCGTCTTTGCGATGATAGGGGAACGCGTTTGCCCGCCGACGAGAATCACCTTGTCAATATCGGAGGACTGGAGTTTTGCATCCCAAAGGGCTTTCTGACATGGCTCAATAGAAGATTCGACAAGGTCCTTGACCAGTTCTTCGAACTTTTCTCGGGTCAATGTGGCGTTGATATGCTTTGGACCTGATGCGTCGGCGGCAATGAACGGCAGGCTGATCGTCGTCTCCTGGACACTCGACAACTCGCATTTGGCGCGCTCTGAAGCTTCCTTCAATCTTTGTAAAGCCAAGCGGTCGGAACCAAGATCGATGCCGTGCTCCGCCTTGAATTCCGCGACCATCCACTCGATGATGCGCTGATCGAAATCTTCGCCACCCAAGAATGTATTTCCGGACGTCGACAACACTTCGAAAACACCGTCGTTTATTTCAAGGATCGAGATATCGAAAGTGCCGCCGCCAAGGTCATATACCGCGACCTTCTCGACCTTGCTCTTTCCGAATCCGTAAGCTAGCGCCGCAGCGGTCGGCTCATTTATGATCCGTTCGACTTCGAGTCCGGCGATCTTGCCGGCGTCGCGTGTCGCCTGACGCTGCATGTCGTCAAAATAGGCGGGTACGGTGATTATCGCCTCCGTCACCTTATCGCCCAGAAATTCCTCAGCGGCTAGCTTCAATCGCTGCAGCACGATGGCGGAGATCTCTGGCGGGCTGTAGATGCGATCGAGAACGCGAATGTGGGCATCACCGTTTGGCGATTCGACGATCTCGAAAGGCACGTTACCGCGCATCTTCTCGACCTCCGGAGCGTCGTACTTGCGGCCGATCAGGCGCTTCACCGCGTACAGAGTATTCGCTGCGTTGGTCACCGCCTGGCGCTTGGCGATCTGCCCGACGAGCCGTTCATCCTTATCGGTGAAACCGACAACGGACGGCGTTGTTCGTCCGCCTTCCTTATTCGAGATGATCTGGACCGTGCCGCCTTCTAGGACTGCGACGCAGCAGTTGGTTGTTCCAAGATCGATGCCAATTACTTTACCCATAGTGTTTGTTTCCTGGACAGGAATGTGCGGATCGTTTCTATTCTTCGGGGAGAGATCCATCCAGTGGATCGGGGAGAGGAGACTCAGGTTCAGGGATCGAAGCCGGCTTCGATTCCGCTTCGACAGGTTTTTCTTCGGCACTCTTCCGCGGTGGTTGCGGGGCCGCCGTCACTTTCACCATTGAATGACGGATCACACGGTTTCCGATCCGGTAGCCACGGAGCATCTCTTCCAGGATCGTGTTCGCGGGCAGGTCCGCCCTTTCTTCAGCTGAGACCGCTTCGTGAAAATTCGGATCGAACTTTTCGCCAACAGTGGTGATAGGCGATACGCCTATTCCCGCAAATACCTCGTTAACCTGCTGGTTGACGAGAACGATGCCGTCGTAGAATTGCTGAAATTCGACACTTTTTTTCGTATCGATCTTCTCTGCCGATGCGAGTGCCCGGTCGAGATTGTCGAGGACCGGAAGCATCTGAGATGCGAGCGTACTGATCTGTTCGATAAAAGCCCCGCGCCGTTCCCTGTCCATCCTGTACTTATAATTCTCAAAATCTTTTAGCCGGCGATCGCTCTTTTCCTGTATTTCATTCCGCTCTAAACGAAGAGCTGTCAAACGATCGTTCAACCGATCGATCTCCAGTTGCATCTCGTAGATCTGCGTTTTGGTACCGTTCTCACGTTTTTGAGGCTGGGAGGGCTCAGTTGCTGGTGAAGCTTCCGAAACCTCTGCAGCGATGAAGTCCGGAACCGACGTGTCAATATCGGCATCTTCCACCTCGAACTTCATGTCGGCGGTAATATGCAGATCTTTTTCTTTCGCCTCAAGCTCGCGAATAAAGTCATCGACAGACGCCACAGTTTCGGCATCGAGGACTTCGAGAGAGGCTTCGGGCTTTGGGATCTGGTCCTGTTTGTCCATTGGTTTGCAGTCGGCGGGAGAGAACAACCGCGGAGGCTAGTTTTTGGAGATGTCGGCGGACATCATTTTTTCGAGCGTTCGAGCGACATAACTGACTATCGAGATCATTCGCCCGTATTCGATCCTCGTCGGACCGAGAACGCTCAGAGTTCCGACCGCAGAACTGCCCGCTATTCGGTAGGGCGCCGATATCAGGGTGCAATTTTGCAAGCTCGGAGTTCGGTTTTCGCTGCCAATAACGATCTGAACGTCGCCCTTGGCTGCTTTATCGCGCTGGATACACTCATCAAGGATCTGTATCAGACGCGATCTTTCGCCTATCGTCCCAAGGAGGTCACGGAGGCGTTCGAGGTCGGCAAAATCGCTTTTCGTCAGGATATTCGAAGTGCCGTCCACGAAAACTTCTCCCAGCCGGTCCTCGTCCTCGATACTCTGAGAACACAGGATCACTGCTGTTTGAAGAAGCTTGTCAAACAAGGCCTTTTCCTCATGCATGAGCTTTAAGATCTCCGCACGGATCTCGGCCAAGCTCTTTCCGACGAATTCAGCGTTAAGGTAGTTCGCCGTTGTCGTCAGCTCTTCTCTTGTAAAAGACGCCTCCAGCCGGATTATCTTGTTGTGAACGAGATTCGGGGCCGAAACCAAAACGACGAGAATTCTATTGTCGGAAAGATTTACGAATTCGATATGCTGCAGGCGGTCACTCGCCAAACTCGGCGATACTACGATGCCCACATTATTTGAAAGAGCAGAGAGCAGATGCGAGGTCCGCTCCATTAGCCGGTCGGGCGTCTCTCCCTTTTCGATCGGGCCGAGACCGAATTCGGACCCGATGCGATGCAGGTCGTCATTCGAAATGCTCAGCACGCCAAGCAGGT
>JAFAOW010000221.1 GCA_019247455.1 Acidobacteriota bacterium
TAAGATTCGAACCGCGGTCAGTAACATCGGCCCCGTCGACCGTGAATGTGTTTTGGGTCGGACGGGCTCCGTTGACCGAGACTAGCTGCCGAACAACTACTTGGGTGTCGGGGTTGTTCGTACCGGTTCCGAGAAAATCGTCATTATCGTTTGTTACGCCGGGAGCAAGGGTAACCAGAGTCGCCCAGTTGCGGTTGTTGATCGAAAGTTCACGCACCTGATCGCCATTGATCGTTGTCGAGGCTTGAGGCGTACCTGTTTCAAGACCAATAGCGTCGGCTTCAACCGTCACAACTTCAGAGACGTTTCCCGCTTCCAAGGCCGCATCAACTGCCCTACGCTGGCCGACGTCAACTTTCACGCCATTCTGCACGATCTTCTTAAAGCCTGAGGCCTCGATCGTTACGTTATAAACGCCCGCGGGTAGATTGGGCACGGTGAAGTCCCCGTCTCCGTTCGAGGTGACGGTTCGCACTGTAACCTTTTTCGCCGGATCATCAACTCGAATGGTGGCGCCGCTGATAGCAGCCCCGTTGGCATCTTTGGTTGTGCCGACGATGTTGCCGGTCGTCTCTTGAGCGAACGAAAGAGCAGCGAAAACCAGCATAAGCATGGAGGTCGCCAGCCCAATGATCATCGATTTCTTCAGCATATTCCCTCTTTGGATCATTAAAATTTTGATTCCGAATAGCCCGTTATCCATAAGGATAATTTACTTAAATGGACGTTTATTCAAATTCTCGTTATCGGTGTGTCGCCTAATGAACGCTTCCGATGCCCGAAACCCTTGAAATCAAATACGTTGTAACGAGAATGTAAACTTATCGAGTTTTATAACTCTAAACTACTCATTTGTAAAGCAAATATAGTGCCCTGCGCTTCATAAATCCGTCCAGATCCGGCTTTATCGCCGCATCGATCTTTTCAGGTGACTCGCCCCGCTTGACCATATCCAGTGTTTGGGCGTTGACGAGCAGCCGCGCATACTTGTCGACTTGCCAGTCATTCGGATAAAGGACCCGCAGCGCCGCGGCGATCTCAAGCCCATTTCTGACGGAGTTGAAGCCTGCCCGATCTGTGATCACGATGTTCACTCCGCCGAGCTGCTCATCCTTAAAGACGGACGCATTGGGCTTGAAATTGATCGGCACGAATCGTACTCCCGGGATATTTCGCTCGTTCAGATACCTGGCCAGTTTCTGTCCGTCGATATATGGCGCTCCGACCACCTCGAATGGCGTATCGGTCCCGCGCCCAACACTGACGTTTGTCGTCTCGAGAAGCCCGATGCCGGGATAAAGCGTCGCTTCCGTCAGCGAACGCATATTCGGACTCGGATTGATCCATGTTTGTCCTGAATTATCGAACCAGTGATCTCGATACCAGTTGACCAGCTTTATGACGCGAACGTCCGCGCCGATCTTCCGTTCGGCGTTCATCATCGTTCCGAGCTCGCCGATCGTCATTCCATAGCGAACCGGGATCGTGTGAGCGGCAGTGAACGATAACTGAGCTTCATCAGCCAACGGCCCCTCAACGCTCACTCCGTTTATCGGGTCCGGACGGTCGAGGATGTAGACCGGCTTCCCTGCCTTTGCCGCTTCTTCCATCACATTTCGAAGCGTCGATGTATATGTATAAAAACGCGTGCCAATATCCTGGATGTCATAAACGATCGCATCGAGGTCCTTCAACTGCTCGGGCTTTGGCCGGCGTGTCTCACCATAAAGCGAATAGATCGGCAGCCCTGTCTTTTGGTCGACCGAATCGCTGACCTTTTCATCCGCTTCGCCGCGGATTCCATGCTCTGGTGAGAACAGCGCAACGAGTTTCACATTCGGCGCTTCTTTTAGGATGTCGATCGTCGGCTTGCCCGCAAGGTTTCTCCCGGTCTGATTCGTAACGAGGCCGATCTTCATTCCATCGAGCTGTTTGAATTTGTCTCGTTCCAGAATGTCGATGCCATTTAGAACGGTGTCGGAACGCGGGCTGCCAGCCTGCGTGGTTTGCGCTGAAGACGCAGGCAAGCTGCCTGCGTTCCGACCGGCTACAAACCTCGGGATCTGCGCCGCCACCTGCGATTGATAAACACTCTCAGCTAAACGATAGGCTTCGACCGGAGTATCCTCGACCGCAGAAGCGACGACCGTCGCGACCTTTGCTCGAAGCGGACCGACATCTCCTTTACCGTCCGGGTGGACCCGATTAGAAAGGAAGACGGCAAACGTCTGCGACACGCGATCGATCCATATGCTCGTGCCGGTGAAACCCGTATGCCCAAATGAACCGAATGGAAAGAGGTCGCCGCGGTTCGAGGAATACGAGGTATTCATATCCCAGCCGAGTCCGCGCGT
>JAFAOW010000095.1 GCA_019247455.1 Acidobacteriota bacterium
GGAGTCGCAAACAATAACGGCAGCGCCGGAAGTAACGGCAATGTTACCGGTGATAACGCAAATTCTACGATGGCGACGAATCAAACCACTCAGCCAACAACGGGTTCGTCGCAAACAACAGCCAATTCCCGTGACATAGGCGGCGAGTATGACGTAACGGGAACAAACCCTGACGGCGGCGAATATTCCGGCACTTTGCTGGTCGAAAAGAAGGGTGAGGCATACCGATTCTCATGGACATCGGGGAAGAATTCTTACGATGGAGTTGGCGTTCGGATGGAAAACGCGGTCACCGTCTCATTCACGGACGGAACTAGCGGGCAGGGCTGCGGAGCTGCTCAATACTGGCTGAACAGCGACGGAACGCTTGAAGGAAAGATCGGCTACTGGGGCGTCGACAACGTCGGTACCGAGAAGGCGACTCCCACCGGCCCCACGACCTACAACGTGACCGGGACCGGCCCGGACGGCACCGCCTATACGGCAAAGCTGACGATCACACCCGAGGGAGACGGTAATCGATTCCATTGGTCTGGCGGGAGGACGAATGAGGGATACGGCCTTCGCTTCAAGGACGTAGTGGCTGTAGGCTTTGGCGGCAAATTATGCTCGTGGGTCGGCTACGACATCGAGGATGACGGCTCGTTACGAGGACGGTGGGGATTCAGCGGCCGCTCTGTCTATGGCAAGGAGTTCGCTACGCCCAGAAAGAAGGTAGGCAGCTAGCACCTCACGAGGCATTCACGCGGCAGGGGCCTTTCCTAAGAACGCGTTGATAGCGACGAGTATTTCGTCGGGCGCTGCGTTTCCGAGAGACTTGGCCAGATCTATTAGAGCCGCTTCGGTTTCATCCCGGGGCGGCTTAGAACCGGTCCGTTCATACCTGAAGAACCGACGCCCACTGAACTCCCGGTCCGGGTCAAGGCGCGAATTCGGCAGATCCAGCTCGTGTTCGACCCAAGTCTCGTGTTCGGCAGGTGAACCGATCTCGATGACCTCGGCTCCCGCGGTGCATTCGAGCACGCGGTGACGGATCTGCGGCGGCTGCAGGACGAGGTCGCCGGTCTCAAGCCAGAACGGCTCGCCCTGGTCTTCGTAAACGACCCTGATCCGTCCCTTTTTGCAGTAGATCACCTGAAAGTCGATCTTGTGATAATGAACATAATCCGGCACCTCGCCGCCCTCGTTCAGCCGAATATGCGATGCGATGACCTTGCCGCCGAGCCTGTCGGGAATAAGGTCGCGATACTCCATTCCCGCACGCCCGCGTATCCAGTCGCTCCCGTCAGAGCCGCCTGCGGTAGCGGGTGGTTGAACGCGATCATTAGACCGGACCAGTCTGACGACGGAACGGCTCTCGTCACTCTCAACTCCATCGGACGCTGAACTTAAACCACCCGCTATCGCAGGCGGTTCGGACAAGACTGCCTCTCGCGGATCGTCCGCAGGGAAGATCATGTCCAGCCGAAAGCCGCGAGACTTGTATTCCTCGATAGCTGCCTCAAGATCGCTGACTGTAACAGTTTCAAATCGGGACACGGGCTATTTCACCACAACCTCTGACTTGATCGAGTTAGCGATAAAGCAAAGCTCGTGGGCCTGGTGGTGTAGATGGGCAAGCTCGTCAGACGGCGGGACGTTGCCGTTCCACTCGATCTGAGGGTCAAGTGTTATGCGTGAGACCCATTGACGGCCTTCGGGGGTGGAAGACATCTCGCCAACTGCTTCGTCGCGGTAGGCCTCGATGATGTATCCCGCCTTGGCCGCGAGATAGAGAAAGGTCAGCATGTGGCACGAGGAAGTGGCTGCAACAAGGGCTTCCTCAGGATCGACCGCGGCCTCTACCGAGTACGGCAGCCTCACTGAATGCGGCGATGAGCTTGCCGGCACCGTGAGGCCGCCGTCGAACGACCATTCATGACCCCGCGTGTATTGATTCTTTATGAAGTTCTCAGCGGAATCACTTTTCCAGGAAACCGTCGCAGTGTATGTTGCCATAGCTTACGCTCGCAAATAGTCGCCTCGCCACTGTTTGATCGAGGTCTTTATGGCCTTGTTGCTGTCGAATTCCCCATTCAGTGTTTTGGCTACCAGATCAGGCAATTCAGCGTCCGACGCGAACCGCAGGGCAATGATCCTCGACGTCGGCAGCTCACACGCCTTCGCAGCCACATCGGCGGCAAGAAGCTGCTGATAGCGCAGCCTTTCTTCCAGTCTGATCACGCGATTTTGGACCGTTAGCACCATCAAGCGTGCGGCCAGAGCTAAGAGAAGCAGCGTTAGAGCCAGCACTATCTCCCAGGCGTGCCGATACTGCGGCTCGCGATACATCCAGAAGATCCTGGCGGCCAGATTCAACAGCAAAAGCGGCATCACTACGAAATGGAACAGCGGATACCAGCGGACGTGATTCTTATAGGTTTGATCGTTCGGCATAAAGGGGAAATGCCTCCTGTTTAAAGTTTCGTTTGCGCCAAGGCCTCCTGCTTCCCCGTGAAGTCTTCCCCGGGATTCACAAAAAGGTTCTGCTCAAAACGGTACTGCTTATCGTATAGCTGTTTGTATCGCCCGTCGAGTGCAATGAGTTCGTTGTGCGTTCCCCGTTCTCGTATCTCGCCGGCTTCGACGACCAGGATCTGATCCGCCGATCGAATGGTCGAAAGGCGGTGCGCGATAACAAAAGTAGTACGTCCTTTTCGCAGATTGTTCAAACCCTCCTGTATCAACGCCTCGGACTCGCTGTCGAGGGAAGACGTAGCTTCGTCCAGAATTAGAATACGAGGGTCGGCGAGCAGCGCACGAGCGATCGCTATACGCTGACGCTGACCACCCGAGAGCTTGACGCCGCGTTCACCGACTATCGTGTCATAGCCGTTCGGGAACTTCTCGATGAATTCATCAGCGTTCGCCACACGGCACATCTCCTTGATCTCGTCGAGGTTCGCTTCCGGGTTTGAAAAGCGAATATTGTCGAGGATGGACCCGTCAAAAAGGAAGTTATCCTGCAGCACCACCCCCAAATGGCGTCGATAGTCTCTTAATCGAACCTTCTGCAGGTCGTGACCATCGACCAGGATCGTGCCCGACGTTGGCTGAATAAAATTCAAAACAAGGCTCAGGATCGTAGATTTGCCGGAGCCCGAAGATCCAACGAGGGCGGTGGTCGAGCCGGCCTCCGCATGAAATGAGATCCCCTTCAGCACTGGCACATCCTTTTCGTATTCGAAGAATACGTTCTCAAAATCTATGGTGCCTTTGACCTCCGATAGCGGCTCACGAGATGAATCTTCTTCGTCCTCGCTGGTCATTTGCATGATCTCGCGAATTCGGTCGAGCCCGGCGAGGGCCTCCGTCAGCTGAGTTCCGATAGACGTCAGCTCGATGATCGGCATTGCCAGCAGGAAGGTGAACGAGATGTACATCAGGAAATCGCCGAGCGTCATCGTTTCGGCCTGCACCGCGTTTCCTCCGATGAAGATCATCACCACCGCGATCGCACCGATGATCACCGAGGAGAACGAAGAGATCGCTGATACGCCCGTTACGGTCTTTGCGACGTTTCTAAACAGTCGATGTGCTCCCCGAGCGAACGAAAGCTCCTCGCGTTTTTCAGCAGTGTAGGCCTTAACGATGCGGATCCCGCCGAGGCTTTCTCCAAGACGCCCCGTGACCTCCGCGGTGATCTTGCCCCGTTCTCTAAAGACCGGCCGCAAGACCCTGAACGCGTAGAGGAGGGCGCCGCCAAAAACCGCCAATACGATGAGCGTCGCACTCGTCAGCCGCCAGTTGATATAAAACAACACGCCGATAGCGATCGTGGCGGTGACGATACTGCCGAGGATCTGCCCCAGGCCTGTGCCGACAAGGTTTCTAATACCTTCGGCGTCGTTCATAATGCGGGAGATCAGCTGTCCGCTCTGCGTCGAGTCAAAATAAGAGATCGGCAGTCTCTCGATATGTGCCTGAACGCCCTTTCGCATCTCAGTGATAGCCCTTTGAGCCGCCACCCCAAGGATCTGAGACAGCATGAACGACGTAACGCCCTGCACCAGCGTCGAGATACCGATGGCCAAGGCAACCCACTTCAGCAGCCCGTAATTATGATTCGTGAAAACTTGATCGCCGACCGTCTTCATCGACGCCGGCAGGACCATTCCCGCGAGGCGTGAAATAAGCATCAGAATGCTGCCCAAAAGGAGCCGCCAGCGAGCATTCCAAATGATCTTCTTTGCCTCCGCCCACGCGGTGGAATAATTGACCTTCTTTTTCTTGTTCTTTTCTTCTTCGGGGGGCATACGGGAAGTCTGCTTTTTCAGCGAGTTCGTTGTCAAACGGTATCGAAATAGGCAGATTTTAGGCCAACGGGCGTTTGGGGTAAACTATTTCGGTTCAACCGGTCCCGTATGAAAGCTATGATCCTCGCCGCCGGCTTCGGCACGCGGCTATTTCCGCTCACTATCGATCGCACAAAACCGGCCATCCCCTTTCTGGGGAAGCCGCTTGTGGGCTACGTGGCGGAATACATTGCGAAATTCGGGATCAGGGACATCGTTGTTAACCTCCACCATCAGCCGCAGTCCGTAATTGAGGCCCTGGGCGACGGCAGCAGCTTCGGCGTGAATATCCAGTACACCGTGGAGCAGCCTGACATACTCGGAACCGCAGGAGCTCTCGATTTCGCTCGCGATCATCTCAAGGACGACACGTTTGTTCTTGTCAACGGCAAGATCATTACCGATATCGACATCAGCAAAGCGATCGCGGCTCACAAGCGATCAGGCGCGATCGCGACGATGGTCCTAAAAGAGAACCACAAGCGTGAAAAGTTTACGGTCGTCGAGTGCGAAGATGGTTGTGTATCGAGATTCGGACCGCATGCAACCCCGGTAACGGAAGAAGAACTACGGGATTTTGAGCATATTCCCATTCCGTTGATGTTCACCGGCATTCACATCGTGGAGCCGGCGCTGCTTGATCTGATTCCGCGCGGACAGTATTCGGATACGGTGACCCACATCTACATCCCATACATCAAAGACGGAGGGAAGATAGGAGCTTATGTCGCGCAGGGAAATTGGTACGAGCTTTCTACCATTCCTCGTTACCTCGACATCAGCCTCGCGATGATGGACGGATTCAATGTCCATTTCGGCAAGAACTGCACGCTCGGAGGCTCGGCCGGTCTCAAAGATTCGGTTCTGTGGGATGATGTAACTGTCGGCGATGGAGCCGTGCTTTATCGAACGATCATCGCTGACGGCGTCCGGATCGAGCCGGGTGAGCACTTCGAGAATGCTGCGATAGTACGAGCCGACATGCTCAGAAACTGCGACGAGATACCCGAAAAAGCTCTCAAAGGCTACGTACAAGGCGAGAACTACATAGTCCCACTCAATTAATGTCAGATTTTCAGGAAAGGCTGCGACGATTCCTCGATTCCCGGGGCCTGAGCGAAGGATTTGCTTTGCTCACTGCGGATGCTTCCACACGGGAGTACTTTCGGATCGCATGGCAGGATACGACAGCCATCGCGTGCGTTTATCCTGAGGCTTTCGATCCGTCCACACAGAATTATCTCGATGTAACGCGGCTGTTTCTGGCGAGCGGCCTGCCCGTGGCGGAGATCCTCGATTTTGAAGGGGAACTCGGCGTGATCGTTCAGGAGGACCTCGGCGACAGGGTCCTGAGGGATTTTATGTTCGAGATCGAGCCCACTAAGCGGAGGCGACTCCGCGACGAAGCAATTTCACTGATCGCACGTATTCAGGCAGCCACCCCGCGAGCCTACAAGATGCACTCGATCGCCTCCGAATTAAGGTTTGATACAGAAAAACTTGAATGGGAGCTAGGCTTTTTTAAGGAGCATTTCTTCGAGACATACTTAAAGAAACAACTCACAAATGAAGACAACGCTAGACTTTCGGCGGAATTCCATTCGCTTGCGGAGGAGCTGGACGGATTTGCGACTGTCCTGTGTCACCGGGACTTCCACGCGGCTAATCTGATGATCGATCCAAATGGACAGATGCGGATCATTGACCATCAGGACGCTCGGATCGGGTCGCCTGCATATGACCTGGTCTCACTTCTTTTAGACCGAATAACGGAACTTCCCGCACGAGAATGGCTCGCTGAGAAGCGTAAATTCTTTCTCGATATGCGTGTGAAGCTCGGCCTGCCAAGGCTCGACGAAGAGGAGTTCGCCTACGAATTTCGTCTTCAGACCATCCAGCGCTGCCTCAAGGCCGCAGGGACCTTCTCATACCAGTCGGTTAATCGCGGCAAGACCTATTTCATCCCTTTCATCAAGCCCATGCTGCAGATCTCGCTGCGAGCGGCAGAGAGTCTCGGACGATTCCCGGCAATAAGAGAGACATTGGGAAGAGAAGCGAATTAAGGCTTCAGTCTATACAACATCCTCGGGAACGGGATTGTTTCGCGGACGTGCTCAATACCTGCCATCCAAGCGGTGCAGCGTTCGATTCCCATGCCGAAGCCTGCGTGTGGGACGCTTCCGAAGCGGCGAAGGTCGAGATACCAATCAAACGCCTCCTTAGGAAGGCTGTGGGCCTCGATCTGTTTCTCAAGATATTCCAGCGAAGCAGCGCGCTCGCCGCCGCCAATGATCTCCCCGTAACCTTCCGGGGCGAGCAGGTCGATGCCGAGGGCGGTCTCCGGGCGGTCCTTGTCGACCTCAAAGTAAAATCCCTTGATCGCAGTCGGGAAGTGATGCACCCATATCGGCTTGCCGAACTGATTTGAGAGATACGTTTCGTCGGGTGCTCCGAAATCGCCGCCCCACTCGAAATTATTTTCGAGTTCCCCCTTGGCGTGGCCCTCCTGCAGCAGTTTCACACACTCATCGTAATGGAGACGTGGGAATGGTGAAGCGATCGCCTCGAGTTTCGAAATGTCCCGCTCCAGAGTCTTGAGTTCTTCCTGGCGATCGGTAAGAACACGGTCGACGATAGCTAGGATAAGGCCTTCGCCAAGGTCCATAGCGTCTTCATACGACGCGTAAGCCACCTCGGGCTCCAGCATCCAGAACTCGGTCAAATGACGACGTGTCTTCGATTTCTCGGCACGGAACGTCGGACCGAAAGCATAGGACTTACCAAATGCTGCGGCCGTCGCTTCGTTGTAGAGCTGGCCCGATTGCGTCAGGTAGGCCTTGTCGTCGCCAAAATAGTCCACCTCGAACAGGGTCGTTGTCCCTTCGCACGCCGCCGGCGTGAAGATCGGTGTATCGGCAAGTGTGAATCCAAGATTGTCAAAATAATCGCGGCTTGCCTTGATGACCGAATGACGGATCTTAAGCACCGCATGCTGCTTTTTTGAGCGGATCCAAAGGTGACGGTTATCCATCAGGAATTCGGTGCCGTGTTCCTTTGGCGTGATGGGGTAGTCGTGAACGTTCTGCAGGACTTCGATCGCCGTCACATCAAGCTCGACGCCCAGCGACGAGCGCGTGTCTTCCTTTACCGTGCCGGTCACCACGAGAGATGATTCCTGCCCGATCGAATCGGCGAGGTCATACAGGGCCTCGTCATTCGGTTTGAAGACCACACCCTGCACGATGCCCGTCCCGTCCCTCAGCTGCAAAAACACTAGCTTGCCGCTCGAACGTTTGTTATAGAGCCAACCTTTGAGAGTGACGCTTTCGCCAATGTGGTCCTTTAGTTGATTTATATAGGTCTGCTTCATACAGATAAAAGGAGATTTTACGTGAGGAATGCGAAGAGGAGAAATGCGAGGGCTATTCAGGCCTTATTAAAGACCTTTACGACCAATTCCTTGAACCGGGGATCCTGGCGGAGGCCATCGATGAGGGGGTCATACTTGAGCACACCCATCCAGCTGCTTTTAGATTCATAAGCTTTGTAAAGCCACTCCATTGCGTGCTCATGATCACCAATATATTCGTAATCCCACACCAGGAAATAAGGCTCGAATGCTGGCTGTTCCTGCAGATGCTTGATCTCACCCAGCCAAAACTCGTTCCAACCTTTCGTCTTGTACAGTTGACGCATCGCTTCCAGTTGCTCGGGTGTGTGTCGACCCAAAAGTTTCCTTGCGGTCATGTATTCGTCAATCGAGCTATCGTGGTCGCCCATCCGAGCATAGATGCGAGCGTTCCAGCTATGGAGCGTCGGGTTGGTTGGTTCTATCTCAAGTGCGTGGCGATTCTGCTCAAGCGCTGCGTCGAACTCATGAGCATAGAAAAGAATCTCCCCATAATCCTTGTTGATAGCCGCGGAATACGGATCGAGGTCGAGGGCGAGCCGGAATTGCCGTTTTGATTCGCCAAACTCGTTCCGGATATCCGGCAGGAATTTACCATATAGGTAATGCACCTGCGAGGAATCCGGATCTAATTCAACGGCCCGCTGGAATTCACGGTCTGCGCCCGCAAAGTCGAAGTCGTAGGTGTCGAGTATCTCGCCTAGGGTTGCGTGAGCTTCCGCCATGTCGGGTTCGAGCGCAAGTGCCTTATCGACCGCATCGCGCGCTTTGGGCATAACATCGGCGGGTCTCGCTGCGCCAATCCCGTTCAACACGTAGTAGGCGTCCGCAAGCCCGTTGTATGCCCGAGCGAAAGACGGGTCGATGGCAACAGCTTGGCTGTAGTAATCAGCCGCTAACTGGGCATCCCTGGCCGTCCACTTGTCCAAGTGATAATTGCCTCTTAGAAACAACGCGTAGGCCTCGGGATTTGCGGGCGGCCTCTTTTCGGCACCGCTTGCGAGGCTAAGCCGAAAAGCAGCGAGAGTCTTCCGAGAGATCTCGTCCTCTAGCTGGAAGATCTCGGCGACGGGTCTATCGCCCGTTTCGTCCGCGACAATGACCGAGCCATCGGACGTGTCCACGAGTCGCGTGTCTATTCTCAAGGTTTTGCCGTCGCCGCGAATACTGCCTATCAGTACAGCGGAAACATTTAGCTTCCGGCCCGCCTCCAGTGGGTCTGTTCCGTCGAGACTGAATGCGGAGTCGCGGGCCACGACCTTAAGGCCCTGGACATGCGACAGTTTCGTCATCAGCCCCTCGCTGATGCCCGCTCCTAGATAATCATTTTCAGGATTACCTGTTTGATTTTTTAAAGGAAAGACCGCTATGGATCTCGGTGGTCCCGACTTGGCAAAGCCGCTGCGGTACGTGTACCAGCCCGTCAAGAGGACGATGATCGTGACCGATGCGATCATGACCCATCGGAGCGTGCGTAGCCGGTCGAATAAGCCGGCCTTCTCTTGACGACTGACCTCTTTTCCCGCAGGCAACGGTCCCTTGCCGACCGATACCTCAGCGACAAAGCGATATCCGCGTCCCGGCACGGTAACGATAAATCTATTGTCGCCCTTGCCATCGCCAAGAGCCTTTCGAAGGACGGCGACATTCTGCGCGAGGTTGGCCTCCTCGACAAAACTGTCAGCCCAAAGCAGTTCCATCAACGTATCTTTTTCAAGGACCTGGTTAGGCCGCTCGAGGAAGACAAGGAGGGTATCGAAGACCTTGGGCGTGAGCGGGATCCGCTCGGTACCGCTAAAGAGAAGGCGCTTCGGAACATCTACACGAAATTCTCCAAATGAGTATTCCCCTTTATTTACGGGCTCCTCAGCCATTTTTAGAAACTCTTAGAACTTCTTAGGCCAATTCTTAAGACTTTTATAGCCCGTAAACGCGAAAGTGATCGTGCACCGGGCGATCCGCCAGAAAACATCAGTGGTTCGCCAGTCATTGTAGGGGAAAAAAAATCAATTTGAAAGGAGAAAAAAAATGAAAAAGAACATCGTAACTACAATCGTCATCGCAACCTTCGTCGCTCTCATTTCAGTTATCGCGGTCAGTGCCCAGGTAAGCAGCCGCCTGAGCGTAAATGTACCGTTTGACTTTTATGCCAACGGCAGAGTATTTGCCGCCGGATCTTACACGCTTGAGTCGATCTCGCCCCATAACAGCACCGCAACGCTTAAGCTGAGTGGCGAGAAGAATGCCGAGATCGCGATTCTGATGCTCCAAAGGGATGCCGATACCAAGGTCTTTGGTGACGCGGTTGTAAGTTTTAATCGTTACGGCGATGCGTACTACCTGGCAGGCGTAAGCAACCCGAATGAGCGTTTCGCGGCACACGCCATCCAGTCACGGTCCGAAAAGAACCTGGCCAAGGCGGCCCCTGCACAAAAGGCCACCGTCGCCGTCAAGATCAAAGGTAGATAAGGCTGGCGGAGGCAGCTCCGCATCCCCGAGACGGGCATCCTCTACGACCTCAGGAGGATGCCCGTTCTTTTTTTGTTCGGGCTCCTCGGAATCGACAACTCACTTCGTTCTGGACTATCGTGTACCGATGCCTCTCCAAAAGAACGATCGCCGAGAGATCTTTGGTTGGCTCTTTTACGATTGGGCGAACCATGCTTTCTTTACGCTTGTTTTAGGCGTCTTGATCGCGGATTACATTACCGGCATCGCTCAAGGCGCGGTTGGGGAGAACGGCCCGGTCATTACGATCGGTGGACATGTTCTCGTAACCGCCAAATCCCTCTATTCCTACTCGGTCGCAGCTTCGGTGCTGCTGCAAGTCATTTTTCTTCCGTTTCTTGGGGCCGTTGCCGACTACACGCATCTCAAGAAGCCTCTGCTCGCGATCTTCTGCTATATCGGCGCGATAGCCACGGCAGCCCTCTACTTTACGACCGGCGAGCGCTATTTGACCGCCTCGGCCCTATTTATCTTTGCGAACCTGGGCGCGGGAGCGTCCATTGTCTTTTTTAATTCCTATCTGATCGACATCACTACCGAAGACCGCCGCGATCGCGTTTCAAGCTGGTCGTTTGCGGCAGGATACTTTGGCGGCTTTGTTACGCTGATCGTGGGATTCGCCTTGCTGGCGAATTCCGCCGCACTAGGAATGACGCAGGGAGACGCGGCCAGGCTTTGCTTTCTGGTCGCCGGTATCTGGTGGGGAGGCTTCGCTGTCGTTACTTTGATGCTCCTCAAAAAACGTCAGCCTCTTAGGACGGCGCCGGAGGGGAAAACCTTTATTTCCGCCGGGATAGGCGAACTCATAGGAACCTTTCGGGAATTGGGCTCTCTCCCCCAGACGCTCAGATTCCTTATTGCTTATCTGCTTTACAACGACGGCATTCAGACGGTCATCGCCATGGCTGCACTTTTCCTCGGTCAGGAGCTATTCGTCGCAAATGGGCTCGAGGTGGATAAGACGGTTTTATTCAAGGCCTTCTTTATCGCGCAATTCGTCGCGTTCATAGGCTCGCTTGTCTTCGAACGGATCGCTCATTTCAGCTCGACGAAAACTGCGATCCTTGTCTCTCTCGTTATCTGGTCAATGGTGGTGATCTACGGCTACGGCTTCCTCCACACCGTTTCCGAAGCGTACATCATGAGTGGGGCGATCGGTTTTGTGCTCGGCGGGTCCCAGGCGCTTTCTCGCTCACTATTTTCGCAAATGATACCCGCAGGAAGGGAATCGGCATTTTTTGGGATCTACGCGATCTCAGAGCGGGGCACCTCGTGGATAGGCCCCATCGTTTTCGGCCTCGTCGCGCAGTTAACTGACTCTTATCGCCCCGCAATACTAGCGCTGATCGCGTTCTTTGTGCTTGGCAGCATCATTCTCTT
>JAFAOW010000120.1 GCA_019247455.1 Acidobacteriota bacterium
CGCGGACCACAACGCAGCCAAAAGGACCGCCTGCTCCGGAATCCATGCCGGTGCGTGCGAGCTCGATCGCCCGCTTCATGAACTGTTCGTCGTGATCGTTCATTGATTTTTTGGCGGGGTGACCTTGATCTCGTACAACTTTTTCCAATTTTTTCCCGTGACGAAAATACGGTCGTTCGCGGCATCATAAGCGATGCCATTCAGCGTATTCTCCTTCTTTGGGTCATAGGGGTCGTTCGCGTGTGCAGGCGCGGGAACGTCATCCGGCGAAATGCCCTCAAGATCGATCCAGCCAAGCAGCTTCGCTGAATTCAGATCGATGCGCGCGATGTAGTTGCGCTTACCCAGTATCGCTGGATCCTCCGAGTGCCAGATGTTCGCCCACAGTTCGCCCTTGACCCACTCCAACTCATTCATTTGCATTAGCGGTTTGCCGTCGTCGCGCATAATGGGAATGGTCTTGAGTGTTTTGAAGGTATCCGGCTCTGCGACCTTCAAGACGTGCGTCCCTTGATCGAATATCAAATTGGTTCCATCAGTGGTCATACCCCATCCCTGGCCTTGATAATGAAACTCTTTGAGCAGTTTGAAGCTTTTTGCGTCAAAGATGCGCCCCAACTCCTGCTCCCAGGTTAGCTGGTAGATCTGGCCATTGAAAAGGACGATCCCCTCGCCGAAATCCTCCGGCGGATTGTCCCACTTTTGAACGACCTTCCCTGATTCCAGATCAACCTTACGAAGCGATGATTGTTTCTCTTCCCCGCAGCTTTCGTAAAGAAAACCTTCTGCGAAAAACAGCCCTTCCGTAAAGCATTTCTCATCGTGCGGATAGGCCTTTACGACCTCATAACCATAGACCGGTAATGCACCCTGTTTGGCCGGGCTTGAATTCACATTTGGCTTGGCATTATTCGCGCCGCCCGAGCACGAGCACGCGAAAACCGCTGTCAGAACGATCGCAATGAGACGCATAAATATTGAAGTTGGAAAAGGCTATTTGCCCAGAGCTTTGTTGATCGCGGCCCTGATCGCTTCGGGCGCGATATCGCGGACCTTGATCCCGTTCACAAAGATCGACGGCGTCCATGACAACCCGAGAGTTTCGCCGTCGGCAATGTCCTTCCGGATCTCGGCGGCCGTCTTTTCGGAGTTAAAGTCTAACTCAAACTGCTGGGCATTCAAACCTAATTGCGCGGCGTATTTCTTGAGCGAAGCGTCGTCCTCGGCGTCCTGGTTCTTGTACAGGATGTCTATGTATTCCCAGAATTTCCCCTGGTTCGCTGCCGCATTAGCCGCCTTCGCAGCATTGAACGTGTTCGAGTGGATCGACTCCAGTGGAAAGTCACGCACCACAAAACGGATCTTACCCGGATTCTCAGCCAGGATCTTTTTCATTTCAGGATGTGTAGCGGCGCACGCAGAGCACTGGAAATCGCTGAACATTATCACCGTGACAGGCGCACCCGCAGGTCCAAGCGCCGGATCATCCGCATCCGCCGTTACCTGCTGTAATAGCGGCTCAGGCCCCTTATATGTGATCTTGACCTGGTACTTCGCGAACAGCTTGTCATGCAGCGCTTTCTGGAGCGCGGCCTGCTCCTGGTCCGAGAAATCCTTCATTCTGTCGGTGATCTCGAGCTTGATGAGTTCGCTTTGATCGATATTGCGGGCCTTTGCCTCGTCCCCTTCAAGCGTTTCGAATATAAGCTGATCGAGGTCATCCAGCACGCCGTCGGCTATGTCAGCCGCCGACTCGTAATACTGTATCTTCGCAATGTCCTGAAATTGTTTGCCCGTGATGTTCTCCCCGTTCACCGTCGCAAGAATGTCGGTCGGCTGCAATCCCGGTGTCGCCGGGTCTTTGCCCATCACGACCTTGTATTTCGTATTCAGCCCCTGCACTAAGCTCTTGCGCCTGTTCTCCCACGCTTGCCCGCGCAGAAAGTCGATGATATTCGGCCGGACCTGATCGATCGTGTAATCACCTAGGGACGCCTTGTTCTTGTCATAGAAAGCCTGTATCTCCGCGCCCGTTGGCACTGGTACCGCTTGGCGCTCGACGTAAAACAGCCTGCCCGCGGACATATTGCGCGCCTTACCTTCAGCCGCAAAGAGCTTCTCATTTATCATCTGCTCAAGCATCGCTCCGGGAGCCTTCTTCAATCTCTCTGGATAACCTGCGACCGCCGCCTGAGCTTCGGGAGACAGGTCTTTCAGTTTATAGACATGTCCGGTCGAGGTGGCCAAAACGTCCTCAGGTTTCTGAGCCAAAGCGCCCAACGAGGCGAGTGCGAGAAATAACAAGACTGCAAAACTTTTCATAAAACGTACCGAGCGCGGCAAACAGAGAAGTCTACCAACTTCACCTGCCGTTACCAACGCGTATTTGATGTATTTTGGGCATAAAAGTCTGCTTTCGGTGGACAAAATGTCCGCCAATCATTTCAAATCAGTACGTGGGCAAAAAGCTCGAAGCCGCATTCTATACCCGCCCGGACACCCTGAAGATCGCACGCGATCTCCTCGGCAAGCTGCTTGTCGTGCCTACACCGCAGGGCGAACGCGTCTCCGGAATGATCGTCGAAACTGAGGCTTACCTTGGCGAGATCGACCGTGCCGCTCATTCCTACGGCGGCCGGCGTACCGCGCGGAACGAGGCGACTTACCTCGCCGGCGGTCATGCCTACGTCTTTTTCGTCTACGGAATGTACTTCCAGTTGAACGTCGTCTGCGGGGCTGTTGATTCGCCTCACGTGGTACTGGTCCGGGCTGTGGAACCCGTGGAGGGTATCGAGATAATGCGGGCTCGCCGGGGCGAAATGAAGGATAAAAATCTCACCTCAGGCCCCGGAAAACTCTGCATCGCATTCGACATAAACCGCGAGCTGAATGGAGCAGACCTGCTTGGCGATCGCATTTGGCTCGAAGAGCATCGCTCTTTCAAGAGGTCAGAGGTCTCGGCCGGACCACGCGTCGGCATCGACTACGCGGGCGAGGATGTGCAGAATCCTTGGCGATTCTGGGTAACGGCAAACCCTTTTGTCAGCCGCCATCCTAAAGCCTGAAGGAATGCGTCTTACCTTGCCTCGATCTTCATCCGCATTCCGTACTTCGGGCGCAGCGTGATCAGGGGCTCAAAACCTATTCTCTGCTCGGGATCGAGTGTCAATTTCCATTTCCGGGCAAGGATCGAAGTCAGCGTTACTCCCTCCATCCAAGAGAACCCTTCGCCGATGCATTTCCTGACGCCCCCGCCGAATGGGAAATAGATGAATTGCTTGCTCGCCTCGCGTGTGCTGCGTTTTTCCCACCGCTCCGGAATAAACGAATCAGGTTCGTCCCAAAATCTGGGATCTCGATGCATCACGTACTGGCTGACCATTGCGAAGGAACCGGCTGGCACGTTGTATCCCGCGATCTCGTGGTCCTCCACGACGTGGCGTCCGACGGACCACACAGGCGGAAATAGCCGCATTGTTTCCGCGAAGACCGCCTCGGTGTATTTGAGGGCCATCACGTCCTCGGGCGCGGGTTGTCGGGTTCCTAAAACAGAATCGATCTCAGCGTGCAGCTTCTCAGCTTTGTCAGGGTTCTCCGACAGCATGTACCACATCCACGTCATCGCCGTTGCTGTGGTCTCGTGACCCGCGAGGAAGAGCGTCATCGCTTCATCGCGGACCTGCTCGTCGGTCATCATCGACCCGTCATCCTCGTCCCGCGCCATCAGCAGCATCGAGAGCAGGTCGCCTCGGTCACCGCCGTCCTTCCTTCGCTCCCGAATTATTCGCCCGACGATGCGATCGAGCGTGTCACGGGCCTCGATGAATTCGGCCGATTGGGATTCCGGCAGGTCCTCGAGCAGCTCAGAGAAGGGCACTTGCAGATAATTAAAGATGTTCATCGCCGTGGACAGAGCTTCTGCAAGCTCATCCGCGTCGTCTCTCATCTCCGCACCGAAGAGAGCATTTCCCACGACCTGCAGCGTGAGGTGCATCATCTCGCGGTTGATGTCTCTCGTTTCGCCGTCTTGCCATTCTTCGGCCATCCGTTCCGCGTACGTGATCATCGGCCGCATGTATTCGCGGATCCGTGCGTTGTGAAACGCCGGCTGCATCATTCGCCGCTGCCGCAGGTGAAACTGCCCATCGCTCGTGATGAGTCCGTTTCCAAGAAAATGCTTTGCCCGCTGAAACGCACTTCCCTTTACGAACTTTGAGGCGTTCGTAACGAACATATCTCGAATCAGGTCGGGGTGATTCAGGAAGTAGATCGGCTGCGGGCCCAATTCCATGTACGAAACATCGCCAAGCCACGCGTTCCTCACGAGAAAACCCGTACGGTCGCGCCAGAACATTCGAATATGGCCGCCGTATTGACTGAGCGGTTGATGAGGAGGCAGAGACGACCTTTCGATCGAGCTTTGTGGATCAGGCATTTAATTACGTGAGGGCAAACTGCTATTTTTATAGTTTATGACAGAAGTTAGCGTCAAGAAGATACGGCCCGACATTCGCGCGATCACCCGGCTCGTACCCCCAAATGGCAACCTCGTCCAGGGCCAGTCAGAACTTCCGATCGACCCGCAGCTTGCGCGTGAAGCGGCCGAGATAATTGCGGCTTCGCACAATCACTACGGCGGCAGCGAAGGCGACGCCGGCCTTCGTAAAGCTGTCGCCGAGAAGATAGCCCGATACAACGATATTCAGGTTGACGTCGATGCGAAACCGTTCGAATTGATGATCACCGTAGGGGGCACGGGCGCTCTCGTCGGGATCGCGCAGGGCTATCTTACCGGCAAGTCGGCACTTGTCTTTGAGCCTTACTATCCGTATCACCGGCGCATTCTTGAGGAATTCGGCGCAACGACCGAAACTTTTGAGCTTGATGACCGCCTGACCTTTGAAAAAGAAGCTCTGCTTCAGCGATGCAGAGAATTAAAGTCTCGAAAAGACTCCCCGCTTAAGGCGATCATCGTCTGCACACCCGCCAATCCAAGCGGTAAAGTAATGACCCAAACCGAACTTGAAACCGTCGCAGAAGTTGCAAAGGAACTCGACCTCATCGTTATTTCGGATGAGGTCTACGAGCACTACGTGACGGGTGAGAATCCTCATATTCCTATTGCACGCCTGCCGGAAATGTGGGACCGCACCATAACGGTCAACTCATTCTCAAAG
>JAFAOW010000152.1 GCA_019247455.1 Acidobacteriota bacterium
AAGATCGTGCACGCGGTTGCCGTTAGCAGCAAGACCGAGATGAACGCTACCTGCAAAGATACTCGAGAGAAGATCATGGACTGCCTCCTTTCACGCGGATTTTAGTTGGGAATGTCCGCTAGTAGGGCACAAAAAGGCCGCGAAAGCAAACCTATTGTCGTTTGGCCGTCTCTTTGCCGAACGTGACCTGCTTTTGTCCGCCCCAGAAGCCGTCGAGGTTTCCGGCGCCGCTGATGTCGTAAAGAGCGAAGCCGCAATCATTCCCGCCGAAGGTCACGGCGGCCGTCGAGCCTCTCCACATCGCAAAACCTACGACCTTCTTGTCGGTGTTCCACGCGAAATCGTACCCTTCCCCGTCCTTGGTGACCGTTGCAGAGCCTGAATAGGGCTGGCCCTCGGCGGTAGTGCCGGTGATCGAGTATTTGCCGACGAACGTATTTCCCTCGGTCTGTTCCCCCTTTTCCATACCGAATTTTGAGGCTCCGAATAGAACGGTTCGACCGTCGAGCTTACCGCCCGGCAGTATTTTGAAAAGAGTGACGCCGCAGCCCTTTCCGCCGCCCGTCGAAGCCGTGCTGACCGCTACATTCGTCCCGTATTGAACGGCGGTACCTACCGAACTTCCCTTCGTCGTCGACCATTTGAATGAGTAAGTGTCGCCGGTCGGAGCGATCATCAACGCTCCATGGTATGGATCGAGTCCGCCTGGCGAAGTTCCCTCTACCTGTAGGCTGCCGGAGATGTCTCGTTCGCCGGGAGTAGGCGTGGACTCAGGTGTCATCATTGAGCGTTCCTTAATTCGTTCGCCGGGACCGCCGCACGAAAACGAAAAAGCGGCGGCTATCGCCAAAGCGAACACCGCCACCAACTTGATAGGAACGAGCCGCAAAAACATCGTTCCAAAATTGTATCAAAAGGCTATTTCTTGGTTGCGGTCTCCGAGCCGAATTTACGCCCGAACTGGCTTCCCCATTTCCCTTCGAGATTACCGTTGGATTTGATGTCATAGCCGACGAAGGCACACTGCTTGCCGCCAAATCCAACAGCTACGTATTGGTCGGCCCGAACCCCGAAACCCGAAATCTGTGCTCCGGCATCCCAATCAAAGGTATATCCTTCGCCGCTCTGAATGATGGTCAACGTGCCGGTGTAGTCCTTGCCCTGCGGATTCTTTCCGCTGACATTGTAAACGCCATCAAGATCGTTGCCGTTGCCGGTCTTTCGCACAGCAGTTTCGGTTTCCATCGTGTTGGTGCCCCAGTAGCCGATCTTCCCTTCCATATTTCCGGGACTCGCGATCTTGTAGAGAACGACGCCGCATCCCTTGCCGCTGCCGCCGTCACCGGCAAAGGAGACGGCAACCTCGTTATCCGTCATTACTCCAACACCGTCGTAACTGCTTTTGCCCGATACCCATGTGAATTGATAAACATCGTCGTGCGGTGTGACCTTGAGATCGGCGGAGTATTTTTGGCCGTTGGGATTAGTGCCGTCGGCTTTGTAATCACCTGCGATGTTGTGCGAAGACGAGTTGGTCGAAGTCGTTGAATTCGAACTGCTGTTTGACGAGCCGTTGCTCGTGGATGAACCCGAATCGCTATTGCAAGCGAAGGCTGCCGTAAATAGGATCGCGGCAACAACACTGAGGATAAGGAACGGTTGCGTTCGTCTCATTCTGTTGAGCTCCTTGTTCTTTAGTTGTGGGTGTGCGGATATGATAGACCAGTGCCACAGGTTTTGACTAATTTGGCACCGCGCGAAGCGTGAGCACCGCTATCTCAGGAGGCATCATGAACCTGATGGGCAGGATGCTCTCGCCTACGCCGCTCGTTACGAACATATCCACATCATTCTCTTTTATGTGCCCGTAGGAATATTTTTGGCCGTAGGAGGACGGCACGATCGGCGTACCGATCACCGGAAGCCACACCTGCCCCCCGTGAGTGTGTGCCGCCAGGATCAGTTTGAGGTCCGGTGAGACGGACTGTTCGCCGGTAATAGCAGGGAGAATATCCGGGCTATGTTCGAGGGCAATGATCTGACCCTGTCCTTTGTCCGAAAGCCACGGTTTTGCATCATGAGAGATCTCGCTCCATCTATCCGCAAGCTTGAGGTGATCGATAAATCCCAGCAGCCTCAGTGGCCGTCCGTTCCGCTCGATCACCACAACCTCATTCTGCAGCACTCGATATCCATCCGAGGTCAATGCCGCGGCAACTCGTTCGTCGCTGTACGCTCCGTCGTGGTTACCGAGAACAGCAAAGACGCCGAGCGTCGAGCGGAGTCCCGCAAGGCCGTCAGCCACGTCTTCGATCGGCATTTTCAGTGGGCGTTTCCCCGAATTATCCGCTCTGCCTGCTTGAGAAACATAATCTCCCAGCAGAACCACAAGATCAGGCTGCTGCTCGTTTGCAAGCGCGACGATCAAGCGAAGCTTCGCCTTGTCGACGCCGTTCGATCCGCCGTGAACATCGCCAATGACGACGATCTTTAGCCCGTCGAAGGCAGGGTCCAACCCCTGAATTTGCAGCTCTTGTGCGTTCAGGAGGAGCCTTTTCGGTTCAATGAAATAGGCATATACCAAGCACGCTCCGGCAACAGCCGCGATACAGGCGGTGGTAAGAAGAACACGTGTTCGCCAGCGCCGCATCAGTGGGATGTATCAACCTGGATCATGTGTACCATCGGGAGAAATTGAGACATCGATACACCTATTTAAGGAAATACTCGCTCCAACGCCTGTCGACCAGCTTGACAGTGTCCTCCAGCGGCTCAACCTCCGCGGGATACCAGGGTTTCATCCGGGCATCGATCACGATCGGAGAGGTATAACCGATGTGATTGTTTCGGGTCGAGGTCTTCTTTGCGTAGATGTCCGACGCAGGATCGAATCGCGTCCAGGTGGCCCAGAGAAATTTATCCGTTGACCGGGCGAACTCGACCTTGTCGTGTACGACGACGACCTGCCAGTCATCGAACTTCCCGCTTGCGGCGACCCGACCGGGGAGTTCCCGGTCGTCGGCATACGAAGTGCCCTGAACAATGAGGCATCCTCGACAAAAGGGTTCGGCAGCAGTGCAGCCTTGAGGCAATTCGCCTGAGAATTCCCGGGCTAACTCCCGCTTTTTATCACCCGTTCCCATCATGATCGCCTTGGAACCAAAGTTGATCTTGCCGCTCGCATAGTCGAGCGTGTCGAACGCCGTCTGACTGAAAACGAAAAGATCGCGTTCCCACTCGGCACGTTCCAGAATGTACTCGAAAAGTGACTTGAAATCTCTCAGATCCTGCGGCTTGTCGGTAAGCAGGAGGAATTTGGTGAGCGTGAGTTGGCCTTCGCCGAGAATACGGAACCCGGCCGATAATGCTTCTCGTCCGTACCTCTCCTTTACGACCGCTGCAGCAAGCGAATGAAATCCTGTATCACCATAGCTCCATAGATCACTCACCGCCGGCATGACAAGTGGAAAAAGAGGTGATAATAGTTCCTGCAGGTAATCGCCGATAAAGAAATCTTCTTGCCTCGGCTTGCCGACGACCGTTGCCGGATAGATGGCGTCCTTTCGATGAAAGATCGCGTCAGCCCCAAAAACGGGATAGTCGTGGATAAGCGAATAGTACCCGTAATGATCACCAAACGGCCCTTCAGGCTTTCGGAGCCTCGGTGCAACCGTTCCGCAGATCGCAAACTCAGCATCGGCGAGCAGTCTATGGCGACCTGCAGCGATCGGATTTTCGGCAACCCGGATCTTCCCGCCCTGCAGCAGCGAAGCAAGCATCAGCTCGGGCACTCCTTCAGGCAAAGGTGCGATCGCTGACAGCATTAAAGCCGGTGACCCGCCGAGAAATACCGTGACCGGCAGCGGATCGTTCCTCTCTTCCGCCTCAAAATAATGGAAGCCGCCCCCCTTGCCGATCTGCCAATGCATTCCGCTAGTCGTCGCATCGTACCTCTGCATCCGGTAGATACCCAGGTTGTGCTTTCCGGTTGAAGGGCTTTCCGTATAAACAAGCGGAAGGGTGTTGAAGTGGCCACCGTCATCGGGCCATAGCTGCAGGAACGGCAGCTCTTCGAGATCGACCGGCAGGACGCGGGATTCCGCGACGCTCGGGTTAGTCACCCGCCGCGTGCCGAGATTTATCGACGAGAAAGCGAGATCACGATTCTCCCAGAGTTTGCCAAAGCTTACCGGAAGGAGCTCTTCTGCAAGTTTCGCAAGCCGTTTTACCAGCTCAACAGGCTTCGGCCCAAAGGCAAGATCGATCCGCTTTTTGGTTCCGAAGAGGTTCGTAACGACCGGAAATTGCGATCCCTTTACATTCTTGAAAAGCAGGGCCTTGCCTTCATCCCCGATCACACGCCGATGGATCTCCGCGATCTCAAGATACGGATCTACCTCGGCCGAGACCTCGACGATCTCATCTTCTTTCCTGAGCGTTGCAATGAATGCTCGAAGATCGCTATGCATTAAAAAAACTGGCCCACGAAAAACACGAAAGGCACGAAAACTAAAGACTGGTCTCTAACTTTCGTATCTTTCGTGCTTTCGCGGGCTCCTACTATTTGTGCAGGTCAGGCTTGCCTATATCCAGCTGGTCAGCCTCGATCACCGTGATCTTGTTCTTTGAAAATCGCTTTACAAGATCGTCCTTAAAGACCGAATAATCGCCAACTATAATTAAGTCGCCGTCCTTCAAGTTTTGCACGGCAAACTCTTTGATCTGGTCAGCACTCACGCCGTTGACACGGCCCATATACGCATTGAGCTCACTCGTCGACATTCCAAACGCGTAGAGGTCGCCGATAGCACTTGCAAGGCCGCCGGTAGTCTCAAGATTCCGCCCGAAGCCGCCTGTCAGAACAGATTTCCTAGGGACCAATTCATCCGGATCCACCTTGTTATTGCTCAGCCGTTTGAGCTCGTTAAGCGTTAGTTCCGCGACCTCTGCGGCCGATTGGTTCTTGGTTTGGACTCGGGTCGCGAATGTCGCCTTGTCCGCTCGCCAGCCGAACCCACTGCCGGCTCCATAGCTCAGTCCACGCTTGATGCGGATCTCATAATTAAGCCTAGAAGAATATCCCCCGCCGAGTACTGAGTTGAGTACGATCGCCGGATAATAACTCGAACTTGAACGGCCGATCGCGGCGACAGGCTTTGCGTATGTAACTGCCGCCTGTCCCGATTTTGGCAGATCGATGACGAGTATCTGATTCCTCTTTTCTGTCGACGGTTTTTGATTTTCAGGAACCGATGTTGGTGCACCAAGCAGTACATTCTTCACCTTAGGAGACCCCCATGAACCAAAAGACTTCTGCGACAATGCCCCAGCTCTCGCTGGTGTTACATCCCCCGAAAAAATGAGCACAGCATTATCCGGTTGAAAAATATCGTTATAGAACTGGACGACATTTGCTCTCGATATTCGGCCGATGCTGTCGGGTGTCCCGCCCGCCGGATGCTCGCCGAAACTGTATTTGCTGGCTACATAGTTCGCCAGAAATGAAGGTTGTTTGAGGTTATAGGTGAGTCCATCAAGTGACTGCGATTTGAGAAGATCAAGCTCCTTCTGGTCAAACTTCGGATGAAGAATAACGTCTGCGAGGATAGCCATGGCAGCATCGAGTTTGTCCGACGTGACGGTGAGGGCGACAAAAGAGCTGTTCCAGCCCGCACCGCTATTGATGCTTCCTCCAAGCGACTCAACGGCTTCAGCGATCTGCGTTGCAGTACGCGTCTTCGTTCCCTTGGTTAGCATCGACGCCGTCATGTCGGCAAAACCGGCCTGGTCATCGCCCTCGGAGTTTGCCCCAGCCTTGATCAACAACTGAACTGTAACCAGCGGAAGGTTGTGCTTCTCGACCGAAGCTACCGTCAGTCCATTCGCCAGCCTCCTCTCGCTGACTGGCGGGATCTTGACGGACTTCGCAGCACCCGGTGCGGGAGGCTTTTCCTGGCCAAGGGCTAAGCCGGCCGAAACAAGCGACCAAATTACGAAAGACCAAAGACCAAATATCGAGGATCGCCTTCTCATTTCGCACCTCCCTCGTTGGTGTAATAAATGACAACGCGGTCGTTATCATGAAAGTACTTTTTCATCACTCTCAAAACGTCTGCGGCGGTAACTGCCTGAAGATGTTGGATCTGGGAGTTAACGGCATTCGGATCATGGTAGTAAGCGATGGCCCGTTCGATCGTCGTTGCCTTGCCGTCGTTGTTCTCACGGCCCCGGATCGCGTCGGCGACCAACTGGTTCTTCGCCTTTGCAAGCTCCTGAGGGGTGACGCCCGTCGTTTGGATCTTCTTGAGTTCGGCCACCATCGATCTTTCGAGAACGTCCGGAGTCTTACCTTCTGAGGCGACGGCGAGAAAGGACAACGTACCGCCCTCGACTCGATCATCCACGCTGAACGACGCCTCCTGGGCTATCTGCTGCTTATAGACCAATGCCTGGTAAAGCCGCGAGCTTTCACCGCCCGACAGTATCTTTTCGGCGACCTTTAAGGCCGGAACGTCCTTGTCATCCGATCTCGGCCCGAGGTAAGTGATCGCAACCGCCGGAAACGGAACATTCGGAGCGGTCTTTTCATACCGAACTTCTTTAGTTCTCGCGGGTTCCGTTTCTGTCACTCTTGGGATCGACGCCGAGGGATGGTTAACCTTGTTGAAATACTTGTCCGTCCATGCGTCGAACTGAGCCTGGTCAAAATCACCCACCACGATCAGATACGCGTTGTCGGGCCGGTAAAAGGTAGTGTGAAAATCCTGCACGTCTTTGACCGTCGCCGAATCAAGGTCGGCGAGCGTACCGATCGTTGTCCGTTTATAAGGATGATTCGCATAGGAGAGCGACTGCATGTAGTAATAAAGCATCCCGTAGGGCTGTGCGAGATAACTTTGCCTGAACTCCTCCTCGACAACAGCCCGCTCGGACTTGAAGTTTGCTTCATCGACCGTAAGGTTTTGCATTCGCTCGGCCTCGGCCCAAAGCAGCGTCTCAAGATAATTTGAAGGCACGACCTCGTAGTAGTTCGTAAAATCGTCCCAGGTCGAGGCGTTGTTATATCCCCCCACGTCCTCAGTGAGACGATCCATTTGCTCGGACTTCATGTTCTTGGTCGACTTGAACATGATGTGTTCGAAGAGATGAGCAAAACCGTTGCGTCCGGGAGGATCGTTCTTTGAGCCCACGTTGTACCAGACATGTATAGCGACGGTTGGGCTGGAGTTATCTCTCAAAGAGACGACTGTTAATCCGTTGGCCAGTTTGCGCTGCTTGATATCAAGCGGTGGGACCTTTACCTGGGCCATGGCCGCCATAGTGAAACACGCGGCCAGTAAAGCTGCTGCAATCGTTTTCATATGGTTCATCCTATGAATTGTACTCGTAAAATCCGCGCCCGGACTTTCGCCCATGCCATCCGGCATCAACATACTTCTTCAACAGCGGACATGGGCGATATTTCGGGTCGCCTAACCCTTCATGTAATACATTAAGTATTGCAAGGCAAACGTCTAAGCCGATGAAGTCTGCGAGCGTAAGCGGGCCCATCGGATGATTCATTCCGAGTTTCATTATCTCGTCTATTGCCTCACGGGTCGCAACGCCCTCGTGCAAAGCAAAAACTGCCTCATTGATCATCGGCATGAGCACCCGGTTCGAAACAAAACCGGGGTAATCGTTGCATTCAACGGGCATTTTTCCAAGCTTTTCTGAAAGATCCTTGACCTTCGCGTACGTCTCGTCAGACGTAGCGATCCCCCGAATGACCTCGACCAGCTTCATCAGTGGGACCGGGTTGAAAAAATGCATGCCGATCACCTTTTCAGGGCGTTTCGTTACAGCCGCGATCTTTGTGATCGATATAGAGGAAGTATTCGAGGAAAGTATCGCATCGGGACCACAGAACTCGTCAAGCTGCTCGAATATCTGCTTCTTGATCTCGAAGTTCTCAGTCGCAGCCTCTACCACGAGGGAGCATCCCGAAAGCTCTTTCAGATCCGTCGTCGTAGTTATCCGCCCAAGGACCTCGGCCTTCTGCTCCTCGGTCATCGACTCTTTCTTGACGAAGCGGTCAAGACTTTTGCCAATATTCGCGAGGCCCTTGGCGACAAAGTCGCTGCTGACGTCGCACATCACGACACCGAACCCAGCGCCCGCGGCCGTTTGGGCAATACCGTTGCCCATTGTTCCCGCACCGATAACCCCGATCAGTTCAGTCATTTAGGTAGTTCCTCTAGATCGAATTCCGTTATAAATATAGCAGAATTGCTTTCCCTTTCTGAAAATCGTCACTGTGTGCCGTACACCTTCGGATCGATAGATCACGAGCGACGAGCTTTGTCGGCGGATCGGAGAAGGCGATCTTTTATTCGGTCTATGTGGAAGCTGGGTTCGTCGTTGGTCCCCTTATAAATGAACACCTGATTGTGATAGAAATGCATCGCGACGACGTTCTTATCAAAGTACGTCGGCTCGTACCCCGCTTCTACGAAGTTTTGGTGGTTCAGACCGTCCACAAGGGATTTGAAGAATGTCATTGAAGTTTCGCGGTTACCGCCTCGCGCGTCGCCGCCATACTCGACCCCTTCAAACTGTCGCCAATAGGCATACTGAAGATCTTCTACTACATAAACCCCGCCCGACCTCAGCCGTGGGAACAGGACCTTGAAGCTCGTGATCACATGCTCGCTGACGTGACTGCCGTCGTCGATGACGATGTCGATCTCCCCGATCTCGTCACACACTCGGCCCAGAAATCGGGGGTCATCTTGGCTCCCGCGGAACGTCTTGATCCGCTCTCCGTCGTGGGCCGACTTATCGTAAATATCTATCCCGTAGATCCGAGCGTTGGGGAAATAATCACGCCACATTCGGAGGGAATCTCCTCCTGCCTTCGGGAACTTATAACCCCCGATCCCGATCTCCAGAATGTTCATCTCGAGAAAACGAATAGGATCAAAGTGGTGCTCATAATGCGGGATGTATTTGTGAAGGACTGCTTTTTCGGATCTACACTCGGCTGCAAGTTCCATGAGACTCCTATTACGCGCCGGCGTACTTCGTCCCTTAACATCCTTTCTCATATTTCATTGACCATTATTCGTAGTTGATTCTCGCTTCGTTAATACGGATACTGATATGTCCTCAGCGCAGCCAGAGAATTTCCGCCGCCTTAAAAGTAACATGCAGGTTCCGGTTTCCGCAGTCATACCAGCCTTTAATGGCGCGGCGTTCATCCGGGAAACGATCGGGAGCGTTTTGGCCCAGACCTTTCAAGTGGACGAGATCATCGTCGTCGACAACAACTGCACCGACGGGACAATCGACATCGCGAAGCAGCTGGGAGCGAGAATAGTCAGGGAACCTGTCCAGGGTGTTGCAGCCGCCCGCAACGCCGGCATCAAAGCCGCACGAAACGAATGGATCGCCCTGCTCGACCATGATGATCTTTGGCATCCAAGGCGGATCGAGCTCCAATGGAAAGGCCTTCGGACCCGCCCGGATATCAAGTATGTGGGCTCGGCGTGGAAAGTCGTAGATGCCGCGGCGCCGTCAAGTAAAGAACAAATTTTGGCGATGTTTCCGGACCAAGGAGATGTAGATGAAGGTGATCTGATCCTGATCCGGCCCGACGCCTCAACGCAAGCGGCCCTCCCTTTTGCTCACCCGTCCACCCAGCTCATCCACAAAGAAGTCTTTGAAGAAGTTGGCCTTTTCGATGAAAGGTTTTCAGGCTCCGACGATATAGAGTTCGTTCTGAGAGCCCTCGCCCGCTATACGATGCTGTATCTCAAAAGCCATTTGGCCGTCTACCGGATCCACGGGGAAAATACATTGATCCGGCAAGCCGCAAGGGTCAGCGACGCCCGATGGCTGGTGTTGAATGAGTTGTGCCTGAGCCCACACAGGTATCACACCAGCATGGCCAAGCACCAGGTGGAGTTCGCTAAACAGGAGTTCGCCAACCGCGGCCGTTCGTTGTCGCATCAAGGGCGGGGTCGGTAATCGGGAAAGTTTACAGGCAAACGCCTTTCTAATTAGTAATTATTGTTTAGAAGGTTAGGCAATAAAAGCCGTTGCAGCTTAGGCCTGAACAACAGGACAAGCCCCCGCCATACGGACCACATGGACCGCCTACCCCGGAACACGAAGCCGCGTCAGCGGCCGGTGGGGCAACCAAACTAGCGATAACCGGAACAGCAACAGCAGTGGCGAGTCCTAACTCCTTCATCAAACGCCTGCGTGAAAGACTGGGAGCCCGCGAAACTGCATCGTCAGGCGAGATCAGGTCTTCTTTTACCAATCCGCTAAGAGCAAACTCGACGAGACTATCAGGAACCGGCGCGCCCAACTTTTCGCTCAACTCGGAGCTGATCTCCGCTACCGACCGGGTGCCGTCGCTTTTCTTCCAAACGAGAGCGGCGGTCTCATTCAGGCAATAGGCCTTGTCGTTATCCATGTTGTAGAGCAAGACCTCGTGCCCAAGTGTCTGCTCAATGATGCCGCTGGTGCGCGCAACTGGTCGATATGCTCTTTCCATAAGGGTGAGTTATAGGCTCTCATTAAAAGCAGAAACTGACTGCATGTCAAGTCGTTGCGTAAAAAGAAGAAATACCCGAAGTTCGACCAACAAAGAGGCCGGATGCAGATCCGGCCTTCTCATCTGTTTATTCTAAGGAATCGATCCTATTGCCAGCTATTCGCGGGCGGTGGTGTCATCGGGGCTGCGCCCGCGAGCTGACCATACTGCTGGCTCGCGAAGTACGCCTTTCCTTCGTCACTAAGCAGAAAGATCAATCCAAATACGCCAATGGCCGTTCCGATCGGGAAGGACATACAGGACATGATCGAAGCAATGATCGCCCAAGTCCGCGCCCAGGGTTTCTCCTTTCTTAGGCCGATTCCCGCGACGATCTTTGGGATCGAGAAAAGAACAGTTACGATCAGCACGAAGAAGAACGCGACTGCAACTATAGTTACGATCAGTGCGGCAGGAGGCGCCTCGCCATGATTCGGGGGGGCCGCCGTGACCGCCACGCCTACGACCGCGGTGTAGATTATTCCGATGCCTACAACCAAAACCACATTTAGAAGGGTGAATAACCAGAAAAAGAGGCCGAGCAGCCGCGCTTTGTCTCTTGGATTCATGAGCGATTCTCCTTGAGGAAGATGTCAGAGCGAATTTACTGAATTCGTTCCGCAAAAACAAATGAGCGGCCTCTTGCCGCTCATTTGCAATTACTCGGGCTACGCCCAGCTATTGGGTGGCGGCTGCGGCCGGTCAAAATCGATCGGTCCTATGCCCGTCCCCTGATAAAGAGACTTACCGCCATCGCTGAAGAGAAACCACAGTCCGTAGATACCCAGAGCCGTGCCGAAGGGGAAGCTGAAAAGCGCCAGGATACAGACAATGATGCCCAGCGTCCGCCCATTGGCTGAGACTCTGCGGATCATCGTGCCAGCATAGACGTCGAAAACACCGGCCAGCAAGAGAAAAAGCCCGCCAAACATCATACCAGGGCGATGGCCGCCAAAGAGCCGCCCCACCGTCATGAAGAAGGACAAAAAGACTCCGCACAGGATCAACAGGGCTCCCCTGATGCTAATAAGCATTCCCAAGAGATTGTTATGATTTTGCGTTGACATTGCCATATGTAAAACGATGCGGCCGCCGCATTCACTATCGAATACGACGGCCGCTCTTTAAGGTTCCGAAAATCGTTATCCTCTTTCTACCGCCATTGCGACGGAATTTCCTCCACCTAAACACAACGCCGCGACACCGCGTTTTACGTCTCGGCGCTTCATCTCGTATAGGAGAGTCGTGAGCACACGCCCCCCGGAATTCCCGATCGCATGACCGAGGGCGACGGCACCGCCATTCACGTTGACCTTTTCGATCATCAGGCCGAGCTCCTTCATAACTCCGAGGGCCTGGACAGAGAACGCTTCATTCAGCTCAAAAAGATCGACGTCCTCCATTTTCCAGCCGGCCTTGTCGAGCACATTCTGAACGCCGCGCACCGGCGCCATCATGATGTATTTCGGCTCGATGCCTGAGGTTGCTGAGGCAACTACTCTGGCCAGCGGCTCTACTCCCAGTGATGAGGCGTTATCAGCGGACGTTACTACCAGTGCAGAAGCACCGTCATTTACCCCCGGCGCGTTACCGGCGGTCACCGTCCCTCCGTCTTTTTTGAAGGCCGGTTTCAATTTCGCGAGGCTCTCGGGCGTTGTATCCGGCCGAACCGGTTCGTCGTAATCAAGCACGATCGGATCGCCCTTGCGCTGGGATATCTCGACCGGAACGATCTCGTCCCTGAATCGCCCTGAGGTATGCGCCTCATGCGCCTTTCGATGCGATTCCGAAGCAAACGTGTCCTGCTCCTCGCGCGAGATCTGATATTTCTCAGCGACGACCTCCCCGGTGTTGCCCATGTGCCAGTTTTCGAATGGACACCAGAGTCCGTCGTGGATCATCAGGTCGGTCACGGTCTGATTTCCCATGCGGTATCCGTCGCGGGCTCCGGGCATTGCATACGGAATATTCGACATTGATTCCATACCGCCCGCAACGACGAATTCCGCGTCGCCAAGCTGCACCGCCTGTGAAGCCAAAGCGACCGCCCGAAGGCCCGATCCGCATACCATGTTGACGGTCAATGCCGAAACCTCGGGAGGAAGTCCCGCTTTTATGGCCGCTTGTCGCGCGGGCGCCTGACCGATGCCGGCCTGCACGACACAGCCCATGATCACTTCATCTATCTTCGTCTGGTCCACGCCCGCACGTTTGACCGCTTCCTTTATCGCGATCGCACCTAATTCGGGGGCCGTGAATTTTTGCAGCAAGCCCTGAAACTTCCCCGTCGGCGTTCTCGCCGCACTGATAATTACCGGTTGTTTAATATCTGCCATGATGATAATCGCCTTGTATGAATCTATGCTTAGTACTCAAACAAATAGTCTAAATGCAAGATCGCCCGCTTACAAAGTGGGAGCCGCGCACGGCGTACGCCACTTTGGCGAATGATTTGAAGTTTCCCGAAAAAACCCTTGGTTGAATTCGCTCGTAATATCGTTTAAGTTTTGGCTATCTACTATTCTCAGTCTCTCGGAATTTTACCGTCTATGCGCAAAGTCACTTTGTCGTTCTCGATCGTTTTTTCTCTGATCATCGGGTTGCTGATCTCTGCAAATGCACAGATCGGGATCTCCCCTGCTGCAAAGCCCAACCCGCTGAAGAATCTCCAATTCCGTCTCGTCGGCCCGTTTCGCGGCGGCCGTGCCGGAGCTGTCGAGGGCGTTGCAAGCCAACCCGGCGTTTATTATTACGGGGCGACAGGCGGCGGCGTATGGAAGAGCACGGATAACGGGGTCAATTGGATCAACATCTCGGACGGCTGGTTCAAGACCACAACGATCGGCGCCATCGATGCGGCCGATTCCGATCCGAATATCGTCTACGTTGGCACCGGTGAGGAGACGGTTCGCGGCAACGTTCAGAGCGGCGACGGAGTTTATAAGTCGACTGACGGCGGCAAGACCTGGAAAAACATCGGTCTCGGTGACACGCAGCAGATCTCTCGGGTCCGCGTGAATCCAAAGGACCCGAACATCGTTTTTGTCGCGGCCCTGGGCCACCTGTGGGGCAGCAACTCGGAACGCGGTATCTTCAGGACCAAGGACGGCGGAAAGACGTGGGAGAAGGTTCTCTTCCGGAACAACGAGACGGGCGCGAGCGATCTAATAATGGACCCGTCCAATCCCAATACGCTTTATGCCGCTTTCTGGCAGATCGGCCGCAAGCCGTGGCGAATGGATTCCGGCGGTGATGGCTCGGGCCTGTTCAAATCGATCGATGGAGGTGACACGTGGGTCGAGATCACTCGAAATCGGGGTCTCCCGGCGGGCGTTGACGGCAAGATCAACGTTACCGTTTCACCCGTCAACACGAGCCGCCTCTGGGCGATGGTCGAGAACAAGGACGGAGGGCTTTTCCGGTCGGACGACGGGGGCGACAGCTGGACGCGTGTGAATGAATCGGCTCCGATACGACAGCGGCCGTGGTACTTCAACCGCGTTTACGCTGATACCCAAAGCCTCGACACTGTTTACGTCATGAACGTGCAAATGTCGCGATCGATCGACGGCGGCCGCACATTCACGACTATCGGAGGCTCGCACGGCGATCATCACGACCTTTGGATCAATCCTACTGATAACAAGCGCCTGATCAACGGGAATGACGGCGGCGCCACCGTGAGTTCCGATGCCGGGGCCACATGGACAGAGGAAGATGAACCAACGGCGCAATTCTATCGCGTCGCGACGGACAACGATTTTCCGTATCACATTTACGGCGCCCAGCAGGACAATTCAACAGTACGGATCGCTTCGCGTTCAGACGGCGGCACTATCGGCACGAGCGACTGGTATGATGTCGGCGGCGGCGAATCCGGCTGGATCGTACCGCACCCCGACAATTCCGAGATCGTTTTCGCGGGCAGCTACGACGGGCTGCTTACACGCACTGACCACCGCAGCGGGAATCAGCGAGACGTCAATCCGTATCCCGACAACCCGATGGGATCTGGTGCAGAGGGAGCGAAGTACCGGTTCCAGTGGAATTTTCCGCTTCTCTTTTCTCCGCACAAGACAAATGGGAAGTGGGGACTCTACGCTGCTGCGAATGTGCTCTTCCGCTCTTACGACGAGGGCGGCTCATGGCAGGCGATCTCGCCGGATCTGACACGCAACGACAAGTCGAAGCAAAAGACCTCGGGGGGACCGATCTCCCAGGACAATACGTCGATAGAGTATTACGACACGATCTTTGCGGTGGACGAATCCCCCTTAAAGCAAGGCGTGATCTGGGCGGGTACTGATGACGGGCTCGTACAGTTGTCACAGGATGACGGCAAGACTTGGACAAACGTAACGCCGAAGGATATGCCGGAATGGATCCAGATCAACCAGCTCAAGGCGTCGCCCTTCGACCCTGCGACCGCCTACGTCGCTGCAGTAAATTACAAGAACGACGACCTCAAGCCGTATATGTACAAGACAACAGATTACGGCAAGACATGGAAAAAGATCGTCAATGGAATCCCGTCAAATGAATTCACACGTGTCGTTATCGAAGACCCGAATAGGCGGGACTTCCTATACGCCGGCACCGAACGCGGTATCTATTATTCCTCAAATGGGGGCGACTCGTGGCAGTCGCTGCAGTTGAATCTTCCGGTTGTACAGGTCGCTGACCTGACCGTGCAGAAAAGGGATAAGGACCTCGTCGTCGCGACGCACGGGCGGTCGTTCTATGTACTCGACAATCTGCCGGTGCTATACGATCTGGCAAAGGCACAGGCGTCCGATGCGTTCCTTTTCAAGCCTGAGGATGCATATCGCACGCAGTCGGGCGGCGGCTTCCCGCTCGGACCAACTGCGACCGTAGGTGCGAATCCGCCGAACGGCGCGGTAGTCAATTATTGGCTCAAGGACAAGGTCGCAAAGGAAGTAACTCTTGAATTTGTTGATGGAAGCGGGGCTGTTGTTCGCAAATTTACGAAGCGCGCGGAGGGCCCCGGCGGTGCTGCGGATGCTCCGGCCGGCGGCTTCGGCGCGGATCCGGCGGTTCCCGCAAATGCAGGTCTAAACACCTTTGTTTGGAATCTTCGTAAACCCAATGCGACGACGCTCCCGGGCGTCATCCTATGGGCGGGTTCGCTTGCCGGTCCGCGCGTACCGCCGGGGAATTATCAGGTGCGCCTCAGCGTCGATGGAAAGCCGGTTGGCTCCGAGAGTTTTGCACTCCTTGCCGATCCGCGGCTTACGACAAGTCAGGAAGATTTCGCAAAGCAATACGACCTGATGAACAAGATCAACGCGAAGATCAACGAGACCCACGGGGCGATCGCTGACATCCGTGACATTCGAACGCAGCTTGAGACGCTTTCGCGAAAGCTCAAACCCGAGCAAAAGCCGCTCATCGATATGGCACGCTCGATCAACGCGAAGCTTACCGATGTCGAGGAGGCCCTGATCCAGACAAAGATCCGCAGCGGTCAGGACGCACTCAACTTCCCGATTAGGCTCAACAACAAGCTTGCAGCGCTCAGCGCCTCGGTCGACAGCTCTGACGACGCCCCGACGGCTCAGGCATACGCCGTATTTGCCGATCTGACCTCGCAGGTCGACGCTCAGCTCGCAAAGCTTGCGGCGATCAAATCGACCGATATCGCGGCATTCAATAAGCAATACGCCGCGGCAGGATTGCCGGTGATAATTTCTAATAAATAGACCGCTCAGAGTGAGAGTTGGAGTGCATGATAAAGGCCGCGAGAACGCGGCCTTTTAGCAATGAAACCTTGTATATGCGGCTTGTTCGAGGGCTTCGCGATGATCAGGATGCGCGATCTTGATAAGTTCCGAGGCCCGCTGACGAAGGTTCTTGCCATAAAGATTCGCCACGCCAAACTCCGTGACGATGTAATGCACGTGAGCGCGGGTCGACGTCACGCCTGCGCCCTCTTTGAGGAACGGCACTATCTTGCTCTCGCCGCGTTTCGTCTGTGATGGGAGAGCGATGATGGGTTTTCCGCCTTCGCTCAACGACGCTCCGCGGATAAAATCCATCCGCCCGCCGACGCCCGAGTATTGCCGCATTCCAATGGAATCAGCGCACACCTGGCCCGTGAGATCGACCTCGATCGCGGAATTCACAGCGGTGACCTTTGGATTGCGGCGAATGACGGAAGTATCGTTCACGTACCCGATGTCGAGCATCAGTACCTGCGGGTTGTCGTCAATAAAGTCATACAGCTTCTTCGTGCCCATAACGAAACCCGCTACCAGGCGTCCGGGATGCTTCACTTTTAGACGGCCGTTGATCACGCCGCTTTCAACAAGTGGAATGACGCCATCCGAGAACATTTCGGTGTGGACCCCCAGGTCCTTGTGATTCCCGAGTGCGGCAAGGACGGCATTCGGTATCGACCCAATACCCATCTGGATCGTGGCTCCATCGTCGATGATCTCGGCGATGTGTTTCCCAATAGCCACATCAACCTCGGTCAGCTCAGGCATCTGGACCTCGTAAAGCGGTTCGTTTACCTCGACCATGTAGTCGATGTCATTTTCATGAATGAGCGCGTCGCCCTGAGTCCGCGGCACCCGCGGGTTGATCTGAGCGATAACGCACATCGCGGTTTCAAATGCAGCGCGAGCCACATCGATCGAAACACCCAAAGTGCAGAATCCATGTTTATCCGGCGGCGAAACATTCAAGAGGGCGACATCAAGCGGCAGCACGCCCTTTCTGAACAGCGCGGGAACCTCCGACAAAAAGACGGGAATATAATCAGCGTGACCCTCCATGAGCGAGTTTCGAACGTTCGCACCCACAAAAAAGGCATTGACATGAAAGCTCTCAGCCATCTCGGCTTTCGCGTAAGGTGCATCACCCTCGGTGTGGAGGTGGACTATTTCGACGTCCTTCAACTCCGGTGCCCGAGCGGTCATTGCCGCGATCAGCGTTCGCGGCGCCGCCGCGACGCTGTGGATGAAAACACGATCACCCGACTTTATGCATTGGGCGGCCTGTTCTGCAGTAACTGTCTTGCTCATTGAGAATTATTCTTCTCCGATATCCTCGTTCCAGATCTCGGGATGAACTGTAATGAACGCACCGAGTAGGTCAATGCATTCCTGAGAGTGTAGATCAATTATCTCGACACCGTTCTCACGCAGCCAGTCGATGCCGCCTTGAAAGGTTTTTGATTCGCCTACGATCACTGTTCCGAT
>JAFAOW010000283.1 GCA_019247455.1 Acidobacteriota bacterium
AGGATCAGTATGAGATATCACGTAGTAGTTAGCTGTTTGAGCAATATCTGCCATTAGGGCGCACAGTGGCTCCTGTTGGTAAGAGATCAGAGAGCTAAAAGCCACCGTAAAACTGCCAGTCAGAAGGGTCGGGTCGTTAGCTGTGCATTTAGCGAATACTCGTCCCAGTGTGAAGTGCCACTGGGCAGCCCGCAGGGCGAGGCACCTACCGGGAGCGCGACTTTGGCCGTTCCGAGAGTTATCTGCGGCAAAGATTGAGCGTGCATTTCTGCAGCGAAGGCCGACACAAACAAAAATACAACTACGGTTATTGCGACTTTCCTCGAGATAACATCGTCGATCGCCATTTTTTCCTCCAGCTTTTGTTATCTATGCGTACTGCAGGGAGGATCAAGCTTGGAGCGGGTGACGAGGCTCGAACTCGCAACTTTCAGCTTGGGAAGCTGACACTCTACCATTGAGTTACACCCGCTCGTTTGAGTGAGCTAATGTTAGGTCAACTCGAGTTCCCTGTCAACAGATTCCGCGCCGGCATTATATAATCATTGATTCGGCAAGATGCGTAACGTTTCGGTCACAATACTCGCCAAAAACAGTTCTAAGCACCTTAAAAAGTGTCTCGACGCATTGAAACGTTTCGACGACATTGTCCTGCTCGACAACGGGTCGACCGACGACACGCTCATCATTGCGAAGGCGTATCCGAACGTACGGATCTTCCATTCGGAATTCATCGGATTCGGGCCATTGAAGGACCTAGCTGCCTCCCACGCCTCCAACGACTGGGTGTTCTCCGTGGATTCCGATGAGGTCGTCACGCCCGAGCTCGCATCTAGCGTCCTTGAACATACACTCGAGAGCCATCAGGTAGGTGTAGTTCATCGATTGAACCACTTCCACGGACGGCTCGTAAACGGCGCGGGCTGGCAAAACGATCTATCGCATCGCCTTTATGACCGAACAGTGACAGGATGGGGATCGAATCGTGTCCATGAGTCACTCGGAGAAACGGCAGGCGGCACGGTGCTGCTGCACGGCAAGCTGCTTCATTATCCTTTCGAAAGTGTCGAGGACCTATCAAAAAAAGGCGAGCAGTACTCAACACTCTATGCCGAGCAGAACCGTCACGTTAAGAGGTCCTCGCGTTTTACCGCTGCAATGGCCGCGATCATCGGATTCGGACGCAATTATTTCCTAAAGAAGGGGATCCTTTGGGGAAGCGACGGGTTTCAAATATCTAGATCCAATGCGATAGGCTCGTACCAAAAATACTTAAAGCTGGCTGAGGCAAACCGGCATCTGACGACCTCGCTAATAATTTCAACTTACAACAGCGCCGATGTCTTGAAGGTCGTTCTGAGCAGCGTTCTCGCTCAGAGCGAGATGCCGAACGAGGTGATCGTCGCAGACGATGGTTCGACCGATCGCACCAAGGAGGTCGTTACAGAATTCGCCAAAGCCTCGCCGGTACCCGTTATCCATCGGTGGCAGGAAAACAGCGGCTTCCGAAGCTCGAGGCTAAAAAATCTTGGCATTTCCGCAGCGGCCGGTGAGTACTTGATACTGCTTGACGGGGATATGCTGATCCACCCGGATTTTGTCCGAGATCACAAGCGGTGGGCACTTCGCGGTCAGTTCCTACAAGGCTCACGCGTTTGGCTACGAGAACACGATGTTGACGCTATCGTAGCGAAAGGGGAGAAGAAATTGCCCGGTCTTTCCAAAGTTGGAAATCCGCTCAACTCTATTCGCTCGCCATTGCTCGCGCGCATATTCTCGACCCGCGTTGGAGGATTGAAAGGTACGAAAAGCTGCAACCTCTCTTTTTTCCGGAACGACTGCTACGGGATCAATGGGTTCGACGAGAACTTTGAAGGGTGGGGCCGAGAGGATACTGACTTCGCTGTCAGGCTAATGAACAGCGGCATCAAGCGCCGAAATCTGAGATTCGCGGGCGTCGCATACCATTTGTCGCACCCTGTGAGATCTCGAGACCGTTTGTCGCAAAACGAAGAGCTTCTCCAGAGATCCATCGAAGAAAAAGCGACCTTTCGTGAAAACGGGCTGATAAAGGATCAGGCCGCGTCTCGATGATCCAGCAGCAGATCGATCAGATCACGAACGGCTCCTCTGCCGCCGGCACTTGGCGTTATCCAATGGGCCGCCGCCTTCACCTTTTCGTGGGCATCACCTACCGCAACCGCTAATCCTACAAACGGCATTACCTCTGCGTCGGGAGTATCGTCGCCGATAAAAGCAGCTTCCTCAGCAGTGACCCCTGCCGCAGCGATCAGTTCATTAAAGGCGGACACCTTCTCTTTGCGCCCCTGAAAGATATACTGCACCCCGAGTTGGGTAGCCCGCATTTCAAGGACAGGCGACTTGCGGCCGGAGATTATCCCGGAATGCCCCCCGGCCTTGTGCCAGTCAACAAGTCCCTGGCCATCGCGCACGAAAAACACCTTCATCTGCTCGCCGCGTTCCGTGAAGTAAAGGCGTCCATCTGTGAGAACGCCGTCGCAATCCATGATAAGCAGCTTTACTCGCCTTGCTCTTTCTGCCAGATCACGATCAGGTGCCATTCACACCCACCTTCATTCTACGAAGCTTTATACCCGGGAATTCATTCAGGGCTTTCACCTTAGCAAGGAATTTGTTCGACTCGGCCAACGTGCGGCCAGCATAGACCGCTATGAACACGACGTTTGTCGCGATGCCGGTGTAATAGTTGTAACCAGTGTCGGCGCATTTCAAAGCGAAGACCTTATTCGTCGGAAATTGGTTTTGTATCGACTGGATCTCTTCGTCGGTGTAGACCTTGGCGCAATCCGTCGCAGACGTAAAGTCGTACTTCGCACTCTTCAGGATGATCGCGTAGAAGGGTTCCGATTCCGCTATCACAGAGTTGACGGGCCATTCAACAGGAAGCTCATAACTTTGAAAATTAGAACGGCCTTTACATGCCGCCTCGGGGTTGCCGCATACACGCGGTATTTTTCTGTTCTTTTTTTGGCCAAACGAAAGGCTGGACAATAATAAAACGCAGCCAACCAGAGCAATGACCGAGATGATGTTCCTTATCATTCTGTCCTCCTCTAAGTTATCGGACTTCAAACATATCAACAGCCGCCAACCGCCACGCTGTTCCTACCTTCGCCAGTCGAAAAACGGCAAGACCTGTCTCGACGTTGCGATTTAGAAGCTTAATGCTAAGATTCGCCTGCACGCGAACCGTGTTTGCGTCCAGAAGGTCGACTGCGGTGACCTGTGTCTGCCACTGCTCTGTTGAGCCGGAGAGCCCGCTCGTAAATTTGGTCATCTCGCCCGGGACCACTAATGCGTCGACCTCGGCTTTGTGATTCGAGACGGCCGCCTTGTCGAAATCTGAAAAAAACACCTTGATCGCTGGATCGATCGCACCGGCTCCCACTTTTGCACGAACATTGCGCGCGGCCAGGCTCGCACCATATTCGCCGTCGGCCGCGATCGCCGCGTCGGCGTATATCCGCGCCTGGTCGATTTGATTAGCCTTGGCGGCTGCCTCAGCCAGGACCTCATTGGCCCACGCAAGACTCCGGGCGGAAGGAAGTTTCTCCGCAAGCACCGCCTGCATTTCACGGGAGGCGTCAGCATCCTTATTTTCAGCGAGAAGCGTCCGCCCTAGCAGGGTGCGAAGATCATCCAGACGCGGGTATTCAACAAGCAGCGCCCTGGCCGTACTTTCGGCGGCCGGATAGTCCTGTTTGTCAAAAGCCCTTTTTGCCGCGAGCAGCGGATCGCTTACATCCGCCTCCCGTGGCGCCACATCATCGGAATAGTCGGTTTGCGGATAAAGCTTTTCCGTATCGATCTCGACTTTCGTTATCTTCGCGGCTGTCCTAAAGCTAACCTGACCGAAACTCGTTGCTCGTATCGTCGCTGGCGCAACGATCCGTTCGCCGGTTGAAGTTGTGGCGGCAACGTCGACCGTCACCTCTATCGCACCGGTGTTGCGTAAAGCCGCGGTCGTTTCGCCGTTTCCCGCAACAGGAATTCCAATGATCAGGTCCAGATCACCCGGGTCGTCAAGAAGGTGATCAAGCAGCTCTTTTTCCGACGAGAAAGCGTTGCGAAGCTCCGGCAGATCGTAAGACCCGTCCTGGACGCTCGCCTTCAAGACGCGCGAAAACTCAGATGTACCTACTCGCCTTGCAAGCAAGCGCCAAACCATCGCGCCCTTGTTAGCCGCCACCGTATAGTAAACATCGTCGAGCGGGGAGATGCTGCTCGCCGACACTGCACGCTCAGAGATCGACGCGTAAGCAAGCCGCTGCCGCAAGCGTTCAGCATCGGCAACATCCTTTCCAAACTTACTTTCTATGAATTGAGTAGCAAGATACCTGGACAAACCTTCTGTGATGACGCCGTGTCCGTCTCCCAGCACGCTGATCGAGCCGCCGAGCCACAACTTGGCAACAGCATCTGCAACATTCATCGCGGTCGCACTGTCGATCTTGCTGCGGCGGAAGACCGACTCGTCAACGAGCACCGTTCCGGAGCCCGCATAACCTGCCCCACGCCTAACGGCAACCGCCTTCAATGGAGTATCGGGAGCGTTTCCGAGTATTCCGGTGATGAACGTCCTGGCGTCGCTCATCAGACTCGCCAATTCAGCCGCCCGCTTTTGAGCTTCCGCGCCCGCACCTTTCGGCATGTAAACCGAAACTCCTCCAGCAGTGGATACATCCCAGTTCCCCGTCAACAGAAACGGCTGGCCGTTCTGTTTGACTTCAAAGCTCCCCGCGTTTTCCGCTCCAGCCGAAACTGCTTGTGACGCTCCCGTCACCCGTATCTTGAACGGCGCCGCATCTGCCCCGCGAGCAAAGTACCAGCTATTCGGGGTCGGGTACCAGAAGGACAGCGGCAAGAATTGACTGCCCGCGGGCGAGATCGCGGCCAGGCCGGAATTGTCCTTGAGAGTTAACTTGTAATCGAGGATGGCTGTCGCGGTTCCGCCGGGTGCAACGGGGACGAGGCGGATCGCGATCCTTTGCAAACTGACCGCAGAATTGATCTTCTCCTCGCTCCTGCCGAACTCGACGGCCGAGCCATTGATCTGCACCGCGGAAACTTCAGCCGCAGTTGAGATCCGGAGGGTCAGCGTTCCTGCCGGAGCGGATGATACGTTGCGAACGGCAAGGGTCGCGCGTAGGGCGGCGGACCTACCGTTGGTTTCAGAAGGCAGGCCTACAGTTAGATCGTAGCTTTGCACGCGCCACGTGGCGCTAGCAGAGGTCTGAGCGGATATCGAAAACGCAGACGCGCAGATGCACCCCACGAAAATTAGCAAAAGGTATAGATTTCTTGACATCAAAAAGCTAACAGCCTATTACGGATTCATCTCATCCGATAACTTCTTCGGAAGGTTTATCTTGGACTGCTCGAAGTACGTCTTGGTTCGCCCGTCAATTATGTGATAGACGTTGAAATTGTTGCCGTTAAGGTCGAAGTAAATAAAATACTCGTTGCCGCCGCAATTGTGCGGTTCGCACGCATGGGCCAAAAAGATATTGTTCTCGATCTCGATCGGCATTTCCGTCCCAAAATTCTTCTTTAGATCCGCAAAGTCGGCTCCCATTATCTTCTTGAGCCGTGACTGCAGTTCAGAGTTGTCAAGCAGTTTCGATTGAGACGGATACTTGCCGTTAAGTTTCCGTAACGTGCCGGGAAGATCGGAGCCCGGGCTCGCGGGTGTCGGCGTATCATGAGGCCTGTTAGGCTCATCGATCGGGGCCTGGCCGTTCGTCGAAGAACTTCGATTCGTGTTGTTAGAACTCTGGTTCGTGTTGACGTATTTCGATATATCGCACCCCGTCACCACCAGGACAAGAACGCAGATACCCGCAATATTCTTCATAGCAACCTACCCTTCATTAACGACCTCGTGAATTTGCTTCAGCTTAGTAAGAAGTTTCTCCAGCCGGGATAATGGGAGTTGGTTCGGCCCGTCGCTTGGCGCCTTTGCCGGATCATCGTGGACCTCCATGAAGACCGCGTCCACTCCGCACGCGACGCCTGCACGAGCGAAATCTTCGATGTACTCGGACTGCCCGCCAGTTGCTTTTCCCAGCCCGCCCGGCAGCTGCAAGCTGTGTGTCACATCAAACACCACCGGCACTCCGAATGACCGCATCACCGGAAACGACCTCATATCGACAACGAGGTTATTGTAGCCAAAGCTGGCACCGCGCTCCGTCAGCAAGATCTTGTCACAGCCCGCCGCTTGAAGCTTTTCGACGATATTCTTGGCGTCCCAAGGGGAGAGGAACTGCCCCTTTTTCACATTGACCGCCTTCCCCGTTTTTGCGGCGGCGATCAGAAGGTCGGTCTGCCGGCAAAGGAAGGCAGGGATCTGTAGAATATCCGCGACCTCCGCAACTTTCTCGGCCTGCCACGGTTCGTGAATATCGGTTATCACCGGCACTCCGATCTCTTCCTTCACCTGTGCAAGCACGCCTAGCCCAAATTCCATTCCATCGCCGCGAAAGCTGTCGATCGAGCTCCGATTCGCCTTGTCGAAGGATGATTTATATACAAATCCGACGCCGGCGTGTTTGCAGATATCGTTGATCTCTTGCGCCATATAAAGCGCGTGTTGAGAAGACTCGACCACGCACGGCCCGAGTAAGAACGACAACTCGCCGTCACCAAAATTCACGTCTCCCACGGAGAAGGATCCAGTAGCCATTTTTCTGTGTCTAGTTCGAGCTCGGTGCTATGTACGCTACTCCTACCGGGACCGGATCGAGATTCGCACCAGTCTGCCAAGGCAACTCTAGTGTTGTCAGATACTGAGCGTGAGGGAACACCTCTGCGATCCAAGACGGCACCTCGCTATTACCTCTTTCAGCGTACCAAACCACTATACCACCTTGCTGTTTAACAGCATCCGGCGTCGTCCACGGGCAGGCGACATCGAAGGGCAGGACTTTCTCGAACGAGGGGTCCTGCGTACAAAAAACGTGCGGGCGCTCTGGCAAGTAAAACGAGACATTTTGCGCTAAAAAGAACTGTCCCGCTACGTATGGCATCCGCCTACCTGGTTGCCGTGCGTCCCACAATTGCTTGACCTTGACAGCCATCTCGCGTCCAGGCAGATCCGATTTCGACGGTGTGTTGGTCGCATACGCGCAGACCGCCGGCTGAATTACAAATCCCACGACCATAATTCCCATCAATATCGCCGCAGTTGCCAACACTCTTGTTCGAGAGCGCATCTCAGCGTGCCTGCGAAACGCCAACATGAGCCACAACGGCACGAGCGACAAAAAAGGATATTCCCACAACGGCCGCAGCCGGCTTGCCGACACGATCGCGATGATGACAAAGATCACAAGAGGGCCAAGCGTAAACCAACCCAAGAATTGGCTCTCGAAGCCAGACTTCTCATCGACACTCCTTTCCCTATTTCGCAACGCCAGCATTGGAGCGAGCATTACCACCGGACATAAGACCCATATGATCTGATCTGTCAAGAAGACGAGTGGACCCGTAAGATAACCTATCGCCCCTTCCATCACCAGCATGCGGTTGCCCGCATACCGGAAGGGCGCAAATTGATGCTGCGCGAGCCAAACTAGATTCGGCGACATTATCATCACGGCTGTGAGAGCACTTAAATACGGCTTCGGTCTTCGGAGCTGTGAGCGTCCCTCTCTTGAGAACAGGACGAGCAGCAAAAGACAGACCGCCCAGATGCCCATGTCGTACTTCGTGAGCATGCCGAGGCCGAGCGATACGCCGAGCAGCAGCCACCATTTCCACTCGCCCTTTGCTAACGCCTCGTATGCGAACCAGCAGGAAAATGCCACGACCGTGGCCAGGAGCGTATTGTGACTCAGAGGTTCAAAGGCGACGACGTGTGCGAGCGTTTCGAGCAGCAGCACCGCGAGGCCGCCGATAAATGCGTCGCTTTCGGCAAAGAATGATCTCGCCAGACGGAAGCATGCGTATGCGGCTCCGACATTCGCAAGTGCTCCCGCGAGGTAGATCGGCCAGACATGCCCAGAACCGCCGATCGTGATCGCCAGCTCATAGATCCACGCGATCAGCGGCGGGTGCTTGAAGTAACCCGCCTGCATCTCGTGGCCCCACGAAGCGATCTCAACGACGTCCCACGTTACGTTGTTGTAGACCAGGACAGCAAGAACGGTCCAAATAAAGACATATGCCAGCGAGAGCAGCGCAAAATAACGTGCCCACGAACCATATGGCGATGTACTGTTTGAGCTCTTAATCTTCAGCGAGTGCGGCCGAGCGCTCCGGCATTTCCGGAGGTCGGTCGGCAGTAACGTCGTGTTCCAGATTCTCGCTGTGCAGCCTGTTCTGCCACGCCGCTTTTACGAACCCATCAAAAAGCGGATGCACCACGAGCGGTTTTGATTTGTACTCCGGATGGAATTGGCACGCGATGAAATACGGATGTGTCTCGCGGGGCAGCTCGACCATCTCGACGAACTTGCCATCGGGCGAAACGCCGCTGAAAACCATTCCCTCCTTCTCCAGCACGCTGCGATATTCGGGATTGAATTCGTACCGATGTCGGTGGCGCTCCCCGATCCTAGCCTCCCCGTGGTAGACCTCGCGTGCGAGACTGCCTTCCGCCAGGTCGCATTCCCATTCGCCCAGGCGCATCGTGCCGCCAAGTTCTTCGACATCAACCAGATCGCGAAGCTTAAAGATCACTGGGAACGGCGTTTCCTCATTGAATTCCGTCGAGTCCGCGTCGCGCAGGCCGCATTGGTTTCGCGCGAACTCGATGCACGCCGTCTGCATTCCCAGGCATATTCCAAAGTAGGGCGTGCCCGATTTCCGAGCGTATTTGATCGCTCGCAGCATGCCCGCGATCCCGCGCTTCCCGAACCCCCCAGGCACGAGTATGGCGTCAAAATCCTGCAGCTCATTCTCGTAATGGTCCTGCATCAGATTCTCAGACTCGATCCAAGTCACGTTGACTCGGAGGTTGCTGGCGACACCCGCATGCGTCAACGCCTCGCGCAGGGATTTGTACGAGTCCTCAAGCTCGACATACTTCCCTACGATCGCGATCTTTACACTGCCTGCAGTAGGGTCTTTGATCGTGGAGACAAGCTCACGCCAGCGTTTAAGGTCCGCGGCCGGAAATTCCTCCTTCAAATGGAGGTTTTGAACGATCAGATCATCGAGGCCCTGTTCATGGAAAGCGAGCGGAACCTCATATATCGTCGGAACATCAAGAGCCGAAATGACGGCATTCTCCTGGACGTTGCAAAAAAGCGCGATCTTCTTCCGCAGATCGACGGGCAGCGGCCGGTCTGACCTGCATAATAGAACGTCCGGGGCGATACCGATCTCGCGGAGCTCCTTGACCGAGTGCTGGGTCGGCTTTGTCTTTAGTTCGCCCGCGGCGGCGATGAACGGCACCAGTGTCACGTGTACAAAGATCGCGTTGTTCCGACCCTCTTCATTGCCGATCTGGCGGATCGCCTCCATGAACGGCAGTGACTCGATATCGCCTACCGTGCCGCCGATCTCAACGATCAGGATATCCGGCTCGTGCAATTCGGCGACCTTTCGAACGGCGGCCTTGATCTCATCCGTTATGTGTGGGATCACCTGGATCGTCTTTCCGAGGTAATCACCGCGCCGCTCTTTTTCGATGACGGAGAGATATATTCGCCCACTCGTCCAGTTATTCGCCTGCGAAAGCTCGGCGTTTGTGAACCGCTCATAGTGCCCCAGATCTAGGTCCGTCTCGGCCCCGTCATCCGTGACAAAGACCTCGCCGTGCTGAAAAGGAGACATCGTGCCCGGGTCCACGTTGATATACGGGTCGAGCTTCATCATCTGCACTTTCAGCCCGCGCGCTTCTAGCAGGCATCCGATAGAGCTCGCCGCCAGGCCCTTTCCAAGACTCGAAACAACACCGCCCGTGACGAATATGTATTTGGTCATATGTTTTTGCGGCTTACCGCTCTATTTGCGGAGAAGCTTGCTTCTCCGTCGATCTACCCCAGTCATCATAGCGGCTTCGCCGCCGCTCTTCGTCGCAATTAGCCTTCTCGTCCCACTTCTTCTTTCTATACGTCCCATCCTCATCTCATCCGAACTTCCTTGCTCATTTCGCCCTGGATCGTTACATCGTGCAAAGCATTCAGCAACGCTCCCTTAAACCACGGATTCTCAGCCGCGCTTCGCTCATTCTTCCGTCGTCCAATGCCCGGACTTGCTGAGCCCCCGAAGCCCGAAGTCAGCGCCCGCGATCAGCCGTACGAAGAATGTAAGTCCGAGCCAGTCGCTCATAAATTTGTCAGGTCGTCCCACGCGTAAATGACCGTCTCAAAATTTTGACCGCCCATAGTGTGACCATCGCGCCCAACTATCGAACCGCCTTGCTTTTCGTAAAAACCTCGATAGGGACTTGCGTCCAGTGAATCGAGGCAAAGCGAGCGATGGCCCTCCTCCGTGGCCGCTTTCACACACTCCGCAAATAATCTGCCGCCCAGCCCGAGCCTTTGAAATTGCGGCAGAAAGTAGAACGAATAGATCTGCGCGTCACGGCCGGCATCAAGCACAGGCGGCCCGAAGTCCGCGAATCCGACGATGCCGCCTGTCGGATGCTCGGCGACGATCATTTTGTACGGCTTTCTATCCCACCGTTCCGAGAATCGAGAGATGCGGTCCTCAACAGACATTCCGTCGAGATAGTCATCAGGCGCGATCCCGCGAAACGATCCCTGCCACGACTCGACGTGCACCTTCGCCACTTGCGGAATGTCATCACGGGACGCCTCGCGAAACATAATGTCCGGCAGCATTATCAGAGCACGAACTCGATCCAGGTCCGCCTGGGTATCAACGCCGATAGAGCCACCGGCCGCCTCGACAACGGTTATACGCGCGCCGTTCTCCAGTGCACGCAGCTGCTCGAGCATCTCGAGCTTCTCGAGCCGGGTCTGCGGCATCCGGCTAAATTCAAGCAGGTACTCGCGGCGATACGCGTAGAGACCCGTATGTTTGCGATGATATTGCGCGAGGATCTCGGGCTCTTCCGTCAGCGCGACATTCGGGTCGCCGTCATATCGAAGAGACGCTTCTCTCGGAAACGGTATTGGCGAGCGCGAGAAATATAGAGCGTTCCCGTGCTCGCCGATCGCGACCTTTACCACATTGAAATTCAGCAACTCACCCCGCACGCTCGTTATCGGCTCGCATGCCGTAGCTATCTCTGCTGAAGGATCGTCGATAAGTGCCTGAACGGTTTTATCGATAGTGTCGGGTGAGATCAGAGGCTCGTCTCCCTGCACGTTTACGATGACGGAACCGTCAGGCAATCCTTCAGCGACCTCCGCGAGTCGATCGCTTCCGGACTGATGTTCCGCGGACGTCATCACCGCTTCCCCGCCCGCGGCCGCAACCGCGTCGAATATCCGCCGGTGGTCCGTCGCAACGATCACCCGGGACACGCTCTTCGCCTTTTTCGCTTGCTCTAAGGTACGTATTATCAATGGTTTACCGACAACGTCGAGCAGCATCTTGCCAGGCAGGCGTGTGGACCCGTACCTTGCGGGAATTATTGCGATCACATTACTTGGGGGATTTTCCCGCGTGTGCTCCACGGGCTTTTAGACTATATCTAAATGTCGGCGAATACAAATCGAAAACCGCCTTTGCGACTTTGCGTCTTTGCGGAAGCCTCCTTCGCCCGAAACAAACTTACTTGTCGGCGCGTTAAAGCATTGGCTACACTCTTGTTAAGTGGAATTAGAAGAACGCATCGTCGCCGATCCCCCATATATCGAGATTCCGCACGCCGAGGTCCCGGCGCCGATCCCGTCGCCAAACGATCCCCCGTGGAAGGTGCTGGAGAGCGTAGTCGTTTGGCTCCTCAGCGTTATCTTCATCTTGCTTATCCCGACGCTCTTTCTGCTGCCTTACTTGGCCACGATCAAGCCGCCGATCACGGATCCCGATCAGTTGGTTGAATTCGCAAAGACCGATCCGACGTCGATCTTTGTTCAGATCGTCGCGATCATACCGGCCCACCTGCTCACCCTCGCGGTCGCATGGATGGTTGTTACTCGTGTTCGAAAATACTCCTTTCGCCACACACTAGGATGGGATACCGGCGGTTTTCGCTGGTGGAATTACGCTCTCATTCTGGGCGTCTTTCTGGCGATCGCGGGTGCGGTCAGCAAGGTCGTTCCTGAGCAGGAGAACGAGATGCTGCGGATGCTGCAAAGCTCCCGTGCGGTGGTCTATCTGGTAGCTATCATTGCCACCTTCACAGCCCCGCTCGTCGAAGAAGTGGTCTATCGGGGCATTCTTTACTCTGCTTTTCAGAAGAAGTTCGGTATACCCGCGGCATTTGTCTTTGTGACTCTGCTTTTCGCTTTGGTCCATGTGCCTCAGTACTGGCCGAGCTACTCGACCATCTTCTTACTCTTGCTGCTAAGCGTCGCGCTAACCGCCATTCGCGTGAAAACAGGCAATTTACTCCCTTGTATTATTCTTCATACCGTCTTCAATGGATTTCAGTCGCTTATGCTTGTTTTGGAGCCATATTTGCCCAAAGATAATGTCACGACCCCCGATCCGACCGGATTTCTTCTGCATTTATTCCGTTAGTCCACGTTCGTTTAAAAAGGAACAACCTTTACGTCCCCACCGTTATCTAACTGGTGTCGCTCTGCCGGCGGCAAAACGTTGAAATGGCAACATTTAGAGATCCAAGCCAGTGTTTCGCACCGATCGAGGTGATCGAGCGCCTGCTTGAGATTCGCTCGGAATTGGGTTTTAGCGAAACCCTTTATCTGGACCGGTCACAGGAGTTGACCGACTTTCTTGACGCCTACGGCTTTGATATCTACGCGTTTTCGACCTCGAACGACAAGATCGATCTTGACGATTTTTCAACTCCGGTGGTTCCGGGGGGCGATAATCTCCACTGCTCACTCACGGGTCACTAGTTGCAGAAGCCCGCACGAAGTAAGGGCGCCTCTCATTTACAATTTTCCCAGGCAAACGAAGGAACGCTCGATAGCCAGGCAAAAAGGGCGAAGCTAATTGCTTCGCCCTTTTTCGTTTCTCATCCTCTCCTCTCTCACTTTCGGCTCAGATCGCTTTCACGATAAACAGCGTCCCGTCGTCGTCCAAAAACTTACTCTCCGCAAAATCGGCCACGCCCTTTCTCACGTGATCGATCATCTCCTTGGCCGGAAGGTGAATGGCATCGAGCACCCGTTTTGCAAACCTCTCCTGCCCGTATTCCTCCCCGCTCGGATTGGTGGCCTCCGTTATTCCGTCCGTGTATATGACCATCACCTGCCCTTCCTCAAATCGAATAAAGTGCTGGTGGAAATGCGTGTCCTTGAACATCCCCAGCGGCAGATCGCCATACTCGACAAACCGGTATTCGCCGTCCGCTTTGATCAAAAGCGGCGGATTGTGGCCCGCGTTGGAGAAAACGAAGGTCTTATTCGTAGTATCCAAAATGCCGTAGATCGCGGTAATGAACTTGTTGTCGTCGATAGAGTCGTTGAGCAGGTTGCCAACCCGGGCCATTGCGATATGCGGAGCGTACCCCGCCTGAATGCTCGACCTAAGCGAAGCGCGCAGAAACGACATCAGCAGTGCCGCCGGAATTCCCTTTCCCACCGCATCGGCGACGACGATCCCGATCTGGTCCTCGAAAACCTGTACCCAGTCGTAGTAATCGCCCGAAACGTCTTCGGTCGGAAAGATGTATGCGCTGATGTCGAAATTGTCCGCGACCGGGTCGGTCGCCGGCAGCAGTTCCAGCTGGACCTGTCGCGCAATGTCAAGCTGGGCCTGAATGCGCTTCTTCTCGACGACCTCCTCGTGAAGCTGGACTTTCTCGATGATGATCGCGACCTGCGATGTTAAAAGCTGTAGGACCGACAGATCATCTTCCGAGTAAGCATCGAGCCGATCACTCTCGAGATCAAAGACGCCGATCACGCGATCGTTCGAGATGATCGGAGCCAGCATCTCCGACCGGGTCTTTGCTCTCGCCGGGAAGTAGCGCGGATCTTTACTGACATCGGCGGAGATAAGCGCCTTACCTGTCTGCGCGACCGTTCCAAGAAATCCTTCGCCCATTTTTAGTCTCGGCTCGATAAGCTCAAAGCTTATTTGATAGCCGCGGATCGCCTTTGACTTGAAAATGTACGGGTCCTTCTCTTCCGGATGCAGCTCGATCAGATAGATCCCGGCCGCATCATATGGCACGAGCGAGCCCAGCGTATCCATTACGAGATTCAGTACCTCGTCAAGGTCGAGCGAGCGGCTGATCGTTTTTGTGATATCGAGCAGCAGCCGCAGCTTATCAACGGTTGAGAGCCCTTTTGCCGGATGAGTGGAATGTTCAGCCATTGGATCGCGAGGTGAGTTCACGGTAGCGGTCCCACAGCCGAGAGACCTTGATCCTATACTCTACCAAAGCACGGCTGACATAAAAATGCCGAGCGATCTCCTGCGAAGTGCGGCCCTCGTCGACCATCCGCTTAAGTGCGGTATAGGGCACGAGAGCCGCGGCTCCCGTCGAATAGGCTTCTTCTTCGATCGAATGATTGTAGTCGCGTGCGATCGTCTTGCCGTCCTTATTCTTATTCTCGATCGCCAGTTTACTCGGCTTGTGGCCAAGAAAGACGTGGCACACCTCTTCCATCAAGGTCGCGTGTTGACGAGTTTTCGCGTGTGCGGGATTTAGAATTATGAGTTTCTCGCCGCTTGGCAGAGCGACCGACGCCGCGCCGCCGGACCACATATCTTTGCCGGCGCCGGTGAGATGTTTGCGAGTTTCATCGGTGAGCAGCGGCTCTATCTCCTCGAACGAAGCTACAAATAATTTCGCGTACCGGGCCAACTCGAAAGGATCAAGCCGGTCGTCGTCCCGCTTCAAGCCCGCGAACGCGCGTAGACCGAGCGCGCGCAGTTCATGATGCCGCCCCTTCTGCGTGGGGGGCAGATCGTCGAGCAGCATGACCTTGTTGCGCATCAAACGGTTGGCGGAATGGCGGCCTTTTTACCGCCGACGACAAGCCCGATGCTCACAAGCCCGGTCGCCAGGTAACCCGCAAGTACCCCTAGAACATTGCAAGCCATCGCAAAGTATCTTATCTTCCCGCCCATCTCCGGCAGGATCCAGTTGAATATTACCCATCCGATGATCCAAAGCGATGCCCCGATCAACGCGAGCCCAAGTCCTGCGAATCCCAATCCACGCATAGTTTATGCCTCCAAAGTGAATCGATGATATTGCAGAAGCCCGCGCTCCGGCAAGGGCATGAGGGATCGAGCCTCATGCCGTGCTCCCAAACAAAAAGGAGGCCGCTGCCTCCTTCTCGTTTTGTTTTTTTGCTTCTTGCTTTTACCTTCTCTAGACTTCCTTATATTCCGAATCAACATCCTCGCTCGAAAGAGCAACACGGTAATTCTTGGACTGCTTTTGTTTCGTAATTAGAAGGTCGTCTTTCGTCTTCAGGAGGTCGGCGCGGTTATACACCGATATCTCGAAGTTATAACCGTGCGTGATCGCATCCTTTGGGCAGGCCTCCACGCAAAAACCGCAGAATATGCACCGGCCGTAATCAATGTTGTATACCTTCGCATAGCGCTCGTCGCGCCCGACCCGTTCCTCATATGGACGCGGATCGTCGACCGCCTCGATGTAGATGCAATCCGACGGGCATGCCGCCGCACAAAGGTAACAGGCGACACACTTCTCCTTACCGTTCTCATCAACGTGCAAAAGGTGTTGTCCGCGGTACCTCGGCTGCACGGTGATGGGTTCATCCGGATACTGGACGGTCCATTTCTCGCGAGGGATCTCGGAGATGGTCCGCTTCATTCCCTTGATGACGGCGAGAGTCGACTGAAAAACGTCTGAGACAACCGACATACTTATTTGATGTTACTCAAAACTCCGAAAAAGATCTGCAGAATGATAAGCGTGACCCCGATAATGAAGCCCAATATGCCCGTGATCATTCCGACCAAGGCGAATCCGCCGCCGCCGTAGCTGGCCGGATCCTCCGCGATCTTCTTACGAGCGAGGTAGCCCAAAACGACCGCGATCGGCCCCGTAATTACCGAAAAACAGCACAGGCACGACAGGATCCCGCAGATCATCGATCCGATTGCCAGTCCCTGACTCTGCCCGGCGACCCCTGCGGGCGGGGGCTGGAATGGCGTGTTCGAGCCGATCTGTTGATTCTGCCATTGGGCGTCAGGTGCCGGAGGAGGCGTCCACTCCTGCACGGGCTGCGAAGGCGGCGGGTTGAACGCCGCGGGTGCTGCCGCGGCCGGCTCCTCTACGACAGGCGCGGGCTCTGCAGGGGCGGCGGGCGTCTGAACATCGCCCGTCGGATAAATTTGCGTCGCGGCCTCTGCGGCGGGCAGCGACTCGTGAATAAGGTCTTCCTCAGTGAACGGCGAGGGTGGCGGAGCGAGGTCATCGCCCGCGGGTGCGATAAATGACGGCGGAGCCGGCTCCGGCGTAGACACTTCGGCTGACGGATCCGTACTCATCGCCGCACGCATTTCCTCCTCAGAGACCATCATCGTCTTGAGCGGATCCGACCCCGGGGGCAGCGAATCGTCGGGCACGCTGATCGCGGCCGCGCTGTCCGCAGCAACCGAAGACTGCGTGTCCCCAGCGGGCGGTGCCGCCGGCTCAAGGACCGTCTCTTCCTTCTTGATGGCGTCGTCAGTTTTCGGCACCGGGGCCGAGATCATCGTCGCGTACGGATCCAAAGGCTCGCCGCCGGACTCATCCACCAGCGGAGTGCCGTCGGCCTGGCAAAATTTCAGTGTGTCTTCAAAGGTCTTATCGCAAGTCGGGCATCTTTTCATAGCTTCACCGAGTTACAGAGAGTTATCAGAGTTGCAGTTAGTTTCGGATAGTTTGCACCTTACTGCAACTGCCTGCAACTGCCTGCAACTGCCTGCTAACTCAAACCAGCTCCAGCTTGCTAAAAAAGTACGCCACTTCGATCGCGGCGTTCTCATCCGAGTCCGAGCCGTGAACGGCGTTCTCGCCGATCGACGAAGCAAACTCTTTACGCAAAGTCCCTTCGGCGGCCTCGGCAGGGTTTGTGGCACCCATCAGGTCGCGCCAGGCCTTTACGGCCCCGTCCTTTTCGAGGGCGAGCACGACGCACGGCCCCGACGACATAAAGTCCACCAGCTCGTCAAAGAATCCCTTCCCCGCATGAACGGCATAAAAGCCCTCAGCCTCTTCCCGAGTCTGATGGATCAGCTTCAACCCGCGGATCTTGAACCCCGCCGCCAAAATGCGGTCGATGATCTTCCCATGATTCCCGGCTTTGACAGCATCGGGCTTGATTATTCCGAATGTTAAGTTACTCATAAACGGATAGTTTACAGTGGGCAGAATTCGAAATTCAAAAATCAAAAATCGAAAGTCGGACGTATAAAGTCCAAAGTCCCAAGTCCAAGGTCCAAAGTTGAGGAATGGGTGGTTTATGGGTGCGCGGGCGTGGAGAGAGGTGATGATGAGCGTTTTGTTGCCGGGACGGGCGTGAGGGATGGTGGCGCGGGGCGGGGCATAGGCCGTCGCGAGCGTTTATGGGGTGGAATACAGCCGCGAGGCGTTCGGTTTTAGGCACGGCACGAAGGGCTGATCCCCGCCATTAGCTGCCCTATTCCAAAAACGACGAGCTCCCATTTTTGCCCATGCAAATCCAGCAATCCATCACCCAAACACGCTTTTTGATAACGCAAGCTCATCAACCTGAGCAAAGCGACTGTTTCTTCCAGCGATAAATCAGGAGTCTCAGGTGTGGTAGCATAGCCCCCAAAACTTTTTCCCAAGAACAATGTCTGAAGAACAACGACGGCAATTAGAACAACAGCTCTGGAATATCGCTAACACCCTTCGCGGCAAGATGGACGCGGACGAGTTTCGCGATTACATCCTGGGCTTCATCTTTTACAAGTACTTGTCGGAGAAGATGAATGCCTATGCTGACGACATTCTTGAGGCGGACGGTATTACGTATCAGGCAATAGATGAAAACTCAGACGAGGGGAAAGCATATCTGGGGGCAATTCGCGAAGAGGCGGTCGAATCCCTTGGCTATTTCCTGAAGCCTTCAGAGCTTTTCTCGGCGGTCGCAGCCCGCGGTAATGGCAATCAAAACAATTTCATCCTCGAAGACCTACAACGCATTCTGAACAACATCGAGCAAAGCACGATGGGGACTGACAGCGAAGAAGATTTTGACCATCTTTTCGAAGACCTTGACCTTAGCAGCACGAAACTCGGTCGCGAGGTCAAACAAAGGAATGAACTCATATCAAAGGTGCTGGCGCATCTCGACAAGATAGATTTCCGGCTCGAGGATACTGAAGCCGATATTATCGGCGATGCATACGAATACCTGATATCGCAGTTCGCGGCAGGAGCTGGAAAGAAGGCGGGCGAATTCTATACGCCGCAGGAAGTGAGCAAGGTCCTTGCGAAGATCGTTACCTTAGACAAGGACCGTCTGAAGACGGTTTACGACCCTACGTGCGGATCCGGTTCGCTGCTTTTGCGTGTAGCCAAGGAGGTTCAGGATGTGGGCAAGTTTTACGGACAGGAACTTAATCGCACGACTTACAATTTGGCGCGGATGAATATGATCCTTCACGGGATCAATTACCAGAAGTTCGATATAAAGCAGGAAGACAGCCTGGAGAATCCGCAGCATCCCGACCTGAGGGCGGACGCGATAGTTGCAAACCCGCCCTTCTCGGCGAAGTGGTCGGCAAATTCTCTCCACCTTGGCGACGACCGTTTTTCGCAATACGGAAGACTTGCCCCGGCTTCTAAGGCGGACTGGGCGTTCATCCAGCACATGATCCATCATCTCGGCGAGAATGGAACTATGGCAGTGGTCGCACCGCACGGAGTTTTGTTTCGTGGAGCGGCCGAGGGCCACATAAGAAAATATCTCGTCGAAGACCGGAATTACCTTGACGCTGTTATAGGGCTCCCCGCAAACCTATTTTTCGGAACTGGAATTCCGACGTGCCTACTAGTGTTCAAAAAGTGTCGCCATGATTTCGATCATGTTCTCTTTGTCGATGCCAGCAAGGATTTCGGGCAATCCGACACAAAGAACTGCTTGCGGCCAGAGGATATCGAACGGATTGTCACGACATACGAAAACCGTGAAACTCTGGAAGGGCTCAGCTATTTGGCCAGCCTTAACGAGATTAAGGACAAGTCGTTCAACTTGGCCATTCCA
>JAFAOW010000083.1 GCA_019247455.1 Acidobacteriota bacterium
GATGCCGCGCACGATCGCCGTCGCCTGCTTTTGTTTTGCAAACTCGGCGGTCAGTCCGGAAAAGCTCTCGACCAGCATCTTGCAGCCATCGGTCTCGACTGACGGCAGCACCTCAGCGATCATCTCGCAGCGTTCTTCGACTGAAAACATCGGATGTTTATCGGGGTTGTTGAGAACGGCGACGATCATCTCGTCAAACAGCGGGGCACTGCGGCGAATGATATCCAAATGGCCGTTTGTAAGAGGATCAAAAGAGCCTGGGAACGCCGCCCGTCGCATAATCTCTAAGAATGTAATTACTAAGTAATTACATTTTGTAATTAATTTGTAAGTCTTGCGGCGATCGACTGTAAGACAAGACCTATTGGTGATATTATTTCGCTATCGAACCGCAAAAACGCTTGCCGCCAAGCGTCATTAACATAGCACATTGTCGATAATGAACCGAAACGGGCAAGCTGCAGCATTCTACGATCTGGAAGGGACACTCGTCAGCACGAATCTCGTGCATACGCTCGCGTTTTACGCTAAGCGGCAGCAAGGCCTTTGGCAGACGGCAAAGAAGAGCGTCGGGACCATCGCTCGACTACCCTTCTTTGGCGTTGCGGATCTTTATTCGCGAAATGTCTTTAACGAGGTTTTCTTCAAGAGCTATGAGGGATTTTCGCACGATCGCCTTCGATATTTTTCGGATGAATTGTTTGAGGAAGTGCTCAAGCCTGCCGTCTACGCCGGAACGCGCGATCTCATTGCTTCCGGTAAAAAGATCGGCCAGCGGCAGGTAGTGATCACAGGGGCGCTGGATTTCACGATAGAGCGTCTGATGGACGACCTGGGCATTGACGACTATCGTGGCAACTGCATGGAATTCGTTAACGGATATTCGACTGGGCGCATCATCCCGCCCGTAATGGCTTCGGCCACAAAGGCACAGTGGATACGCGAGTATGCCGAGCGAGAGAACATTAATCTATCGGATTCTTACGCATACTCGGATTCCATATCAGATCTGCCGATGCTGTCGATCGTGGGGCACCCGGTAGCAGTGAATCCCGACTTTCGTTTGAAGCAGACGGCTCTGCAGCACGACTGGCCAATATTGGATCTCAAATAACGTATGGCACTTCAACTCCGCCGTAAGACTCACGAGTCTATCGTTTACATCGACAAGGATTCTGCGCCGCGGATCATGCCGTTCGGTGAGGATTTTCAGCTGAACGACATTCCTATTGGGACGCGTGTCATCTATCCGAATCCACCGATCAAGGGTCTGCCAAACCGCGAGGCGGCGATACGATATGCGGTGAATCACCCCCTCGATATGGACCCGCTTTATGCGCTGCTCGAGCCGGGGATGAAGGTATCGATCGCGATCGATGACATTTCGCTGCCGCTGCCGCCGATGGCGACGCCGGACATGCGGCAGACGATGCTAGAGGTCGTGCTCGACATGTGTACAGCCAACGGCATCGACGACATTCACATCATCATCGCAAATTCGCTTCACCGGAAAATGACGGCGTGGGAAATGAAGCGAATGGTCGGGTCAAAGATCTTCGACGAGTTCTATCCTGACCGTTACTACAATCACGACGCGGAGGATGACGACGGGCTCGTAACGCTCGGCCACACACGCCATAACGAACCCCTTCGCATTAATCGCCGCTGTTTTGAGAGCGACCTCACGATCTATTGCAACATTAACCTCGTCCCGATGGACGGAGGGCATAAGTCCGTAGCGGTCGGCCTGTGCGATTACGAATCCCTGCGTGCCCACCACGAGCCGCAGACTATCCGCGATTCCCACTCATACATGGACCCGCCAAAATCTGAGCTGAATCACAAGGTCATTCGCCTGGGTAAGCTGGTCGATGAGCAGATGAAGGTCTTTCATATCGAGACCGCGCTGAACAATAAGATGTTCTCCGACGGTTACGACATCCTTACGCGGAATGAAGATGAATTTTCATTCGCGGACCGGCTCAAGTGGGAAGCGATGAAGCGAACTTTCTCAAAAATGCCGCGTGTCGCTAGGCGAAAGATGCTTCACGCGATACCGGCGCAATACGAATTAATCGGCTGCTACGCCGGTTCGACCGAGCCCGTTCACGAAAAGATCCTTGAGCTGAATTATCGCCAGTACGAAATACCCGTGAAGGGCCAGTGCGACATCATGATCACCGGCATTCCTGATATATCGCCGTACAACGTCTACTCGGCGTTGAATCCGCTGCTCGTTCAGGTTATGGCGCTCGGGTATCACTTCAACATGTTCCGGAATAAGCCGCTGCTTAGGAAGGGCGGCACGCTGATCCTGACGCATCCGTGCTTTGACGAATTCGATCATAACTTTCACCCGTCGTACATCGAGTTTTTCCACCGGCTGCTGCCTGAGTCGCGTGACGCGTTCTTTTTACGTGAGAAGTACGAGCGAGAATTCGCTTCGAATCCCGCTTACGTCGAGATGTATCGCCGCGGCAACGCCTATCACGGGGCACACCCATTTTTCATGTGGTACTGGGGGGAGAACGGCCGCCAGCACGTCGGGCAGGTGATCGCGGCCGGTGCCGAGAACGCCCATGTGCCTGAGATCCTCGGCTGGGAACGCGCCGACAATCTTACCGAGGCGATCGCAATGGCACGTTCAAAACAGGGTCGAAATGCCGAGATAACCATGCTGCACCAGCCGATCATCGGGCTGTGTAATGTCAGCGACTAGTTGCCGAAGCCCGCACGAAGTAAGGGCTCTCGTAAGGAGAGAAATGAACATGGGGAATGCTCAACTCACACCTGAAATGGAAGCACTAAAGGGACGCATGAAATCGACCTGGGAGGCCGGTGATTTTGGCGTGATAGCGCGATCGATCGAGCACGGTGGCCGAGAGTTCGTTGAAAGACTCAATATACAGCCCGGTATGAAGATCCTGGACGTCGCTTGCGGTACGGGAAACACAGCCCTTCCTGAGGCGCGAAAAGGTGCGGATGTTACCGGCATTGACATCGCCAAGAACCTTATTGAGCAGGCCAAGGCGAATGCTGCGACCGAAGGTCTCGATGCGAAATTCGAGGTGGGCGATGCGGAAGACATGCCGTACGCCAATGGCGAGTTTGACCTTGTCACGACTATGTTTGGGGCGATGTTCGCTCCGCGACCGGACGTAACGGCTGCCGAAATGATCCGCGTTTGCAAGAGTGGCGGTATGATCGCGATGGGCAACTGGACGCCTGAGTCATTCACCGGCCAGATGTTCAAGATCGGTGCGAAGCACGTGCCACCTCCGGCCGGAATTCCAGCGCCTGTCTTGTGGGGAAGCGAAGATACCGTCCGAGCGAGATTTTCCGAGGGCATCTCGAATCTTGAAATGAAGCGCATACCGATCACGTTCACATTCGATATGCCGCCGGCCGAGGTAGTTCAGCAGTTCCGCCAGTACTTTGGCCCGACGCATGTTGCGTTCAACAAACTCGACGAAGCGGGCCAGGCAGCCTTGAGGGAGGACCTCGTCGAACTTTGGACGCGGCACAACCGTGCGACGGACGGGATGACCGAGGTCGATTCGGAATATTTAGAGGTCAGGGCGATCAAAGCCTGATTTCGTGTCTTTAGTGCCTTTCGTGGGCCATCTTAGATGAAGTTATCACCAACAGAAATATTCAAGGGTAAGAAGATCTTCTTCATCGGCGGTACAGGTTTTGTGGGTAAGGTCACGCTGTCGATGCTGCTTCACAATTTTCCTGATATTGGTAAGGTCTATACGACGGTCCGCGCCCGCGATGCGAATGAATCGAAGATCCGTTTTTGGACTTCGATCGTTACATCTCCGACGTTCGATCCGCTGCGCGAGAAATTCGGTGACGGATTTGAGGACTTCATCAAGTCAAAGGTCGTGCCGGTCAACGGCGATGTCGGCAACGAGTACCTCGGGCTCGACGAGAAAGAAGCGCAGAAGATAATGCGCGACACCGACATCATCATTAATGGTGCCGGTAACGTGACGTTCAACCCGCCGCTCGAGAGCGCTTTGCGGACGAATGTCGTTGGCTCGAACAACATCATCAAGCTCGCTCGCATGATGAAGAAGCCGCGGCTGGTGCATGTGTCGACATGTTTTGTCGCGGGAAAGCGTTCAGGGCCTATCTGGGAGAATGAGCCCGTCGTCGGTTATTTCCCCCGAAAAGATGAATTGGTCGGTACGAGCTTTGACGTGAACCGCGAGGTCGAGGATTGCGCACGACTGAGCGAGCAGGCACGGCAAGAGGCTGACGATGCGGTCCAGCATGCGAAGTTTCGCGAGCAAGCTCGATCGCGTTTTATCGAGGAGGGCCGCGATCCGGATGATGAAGCTGAATTGAAATCTGCGATCTTTCGCGAGCGTAAGATGTGGATACGTGAGCGTACGACGGAGCTGGGCGCGGAGCGTGCAGAATACTGGGGCTGGACGAACATCTACACGTACTCGAAATCGCTAGCCGAGCAGATCATCGCTTCGCAGGATGACATCGTCAAGGTGCTCGTACGTCCATCGATCGTCGAGTCGTCAAATCAGTATCCGTTCCCGGGGTGGAATGAGGGCTTTACGACGACGGCCCCGCTGATCCTGATCGCTCTTCGCGGCCAGCCGATCATTCCGGTGAACGAAAAATTGATCCTCGACATTATTCCTGTCGATATGGTTTCGGGCGCCATTCTTGCCGCCGCCATGAATGCCCTTGTCGACGACAAGCCGCCGCTTGTTTTCCAGGCGTCGTCGGGTGACTCAAATCCAAATGACATGAAGCGGATCGTCGGTCTCGTCGGCTTGTACAAACGTCAGCATTTCGAGGAGAAGGATACGGGCAACAAGATCGCGAACAAGATAGCGGGAATGATCGAGACTCAAACGGTCACGCAGCGTACGTATGAGCTTGCATCGGCGCCCATGCTCAATAAGTTCGCGAAGCAGGCAGACAAGCTGCTCGACAAAGCTGCCCCGCGTTGGGGCGGCGGTCGCATCGGGAACATCGTTAGCGACCTGCAAAAGTCTGTTTCGAATTTTGAGCGGACGACGCAGGAAACGATGGACGCCTTCGCCATGTTCAAGCCGTTCATGATCGATAACGAATACCTTTATCGATCGGACAACGTTCGCGCTCTGCACGCGATGATCCGCGACAAGGAAAAACCGCTCCTTCCCTGGTATCCAGAGCGGCTCGACTGGTATGACTATTGGCTCAACGTTCACTTTCCGGGCATGCGTAAATGGGTGCTCCCAACCCTTGAAGAAGAGTTAAAGGCTGTTGAGAGACGGTCATACACCTATAAGGATCTGATCGACCTGTTCGACACGTCGGTCAAACGCTTTCCGACGCGTGTCGCCATGCGCATTGAGCGCGACGGGCGCAAGGAACAGTTCACATACGAGGATGTCAATGAATTGACGCTGCGAGCTGCGGGGTTCTTTGCGAAGAAAGGAATTGCCGCGGGCAGTCGTGTGATCCTCTTTTCGCACAATATGCCTGAGTGGGGAATGACCTACTTCGGCATCCTCAATGCCGGGGCTACCGCGATCCCGATCGATCCGGCGAGCTCGGTAGCTGAGATCATAAATTTTGCAAGAGCCGGGGAAGCATCGGCCATCGTCCTTAGCCCGAAACTCGCTGGTGAAAATCCCGATCTAAAAAAGGCCCTCAACGACGCTGAGCTCGATGTCAAGGTCTGGACGTTCGAAGATGTCTTTGAGATGCCGAGTGAGATAGAGGAGGCAAAACGCCTCGCCCTACTGCCGCCAAAGGTGCATTCGCAAGCTGTCGCGTCACTGATCTTTACCTCGGGTACGACCGGCACGCCGAAGGCGGTGATGCTGTCGCACAAGAACTTCGTGAACATGATCTCGATGCTCTCATCGGTCCTCGATATGAATATCACCGACGGGGTTTTGTCGGTCTT
>JAFAOW010000125.1 GCA_019247455.1 Acidobacteriota bacterium
GATCCGCTCGGCGTCACCCGGGCTGCAGAAATATTCCATCTCCATCTGCTCGAATTCACGCGTGCGGAAGATGAAATTTCCCGGCGTGACTTCGTTTCTAAACGCCTTACCGATCTGCGCGATTCCGAAGGGCAGCTTACGCCGCGAAGTATCGAGTACGTTCTTGAAATTGATGAAAATTCCCTGCGCGGTCTCCGGACGAAGGTATGCGAGCGCCATCGGATCGTCGTCCGCCGACACCGCACCCAGTGTAGTGCGGAACATCAGGTTGAACTCCCGCGCCTCCGTCAAGTCGCAATCCGGCGATTGGCCCGGCTGCACCTCCGGATGTTCGGCGCATTTTACGTCTTGCAGCTTATCGAGACGAAAACGCCCTTTGCATTTGCGGCAGTCCACCAAGGGGTCGTGAAAGGTCTGTTCGTGGCCTGAATACTTCCAGACCATGCGGTTCTGGATGATCGACGAATCTAGGCCCTCGATGTCGTCACGCTCATAAACAAGCCAATTCCACCAGCTCTTTTTAATGTTATTCGCGAGCTCGACGCCGAGCGGGCCGTAATCCCATGAGGAGCCTAGCCCTCCGTAAATATCGGACGCGGGATAAACGAAGCCGCGGCGCTTTGAGAGCGAGACAATAGTTTCAATGTTCGGTGCTGACATGCGCTAAATATTCACGGTGCGAAGGCCAAGATGTTTTTCAAAGGGTATAAAATCGCGATCGTTGTGAAGCAATTCAAAGCCGCGCACAATACATTTCGTTGCTATGAGACTGTCGATCGTTTTTCGCATCGTGTAACCACGAGATCTCAAATAAACAAAGTTTCGGGCCGCTTGCACCGCGATCCGGCGGTCGGCCGTAGCTTCGAATGGAAACGAATTCAGCAGTCTCAGGGTCGCATTGAATTCCTTCGGATCGTGAAATCCTTGTAAGACCTCGGTCATGATGAGATCGGTGACCACGATCTGCCGCTGGCCGAGGATATCGCTCATCGTTTTGGTTTGAGCGTTGTCTTTACCGTTCAGATAATCGATCCAAACGCTGGAATCGATGAGGATCATTTATCGAGTCTCATATCTTCCAGGTCACCTTCCCAATGAACTTTCCCTCGCAGCCGCTTGGCCAACCGCTCCTCGCGTTTTAACCTCAGAAGAGTTTCAAGAGCAAGGTCCACGACTTCGCGCTTGGTCTTTAATCCGGTAGCCTTGAGGGTCTCCCCGATAAGTTTGTCGTCGATCTCGATATTCGTTCTCATGATGTGTATAAATCACTTCAATTATACACATTGTAGATCGGCCGATCGGACCGTGTCAAAAACAATAAAAAGAGCGTGCCCGCGGACACGCCCTTATTATTAGTTGAATGCGGCCTAGTTGATCGGCGGCGGCTCGGCACCCGGCGGTACGATCCACAGCTCGTACATCGTCGTTCCCGGATGGGTACTTCCCTTCACGATCTGCAGACGTCTTGGATCGAAGTGCCGTACGTTGACCATATAGTCGAGAGCACGCTTGCTGAGCCGTTCATAAGTTAGCCGGGTTAAACTTAGCTTGTCATTACCCGGATAGATGATGACGTAAAGCTGAGCGTTCGGCGCGTTCTGGGCCTGGATCACGCAGTTGTCGAAACGTGCCTTGTCGTCGTCAGCCGACTTCGACGGGAACGCATCGCACCTGAATGGTCTCGGTCTCTCCGGCGGCGGAATGATCGTCTTGTGGATCCGGGTCGGCACATAGATCGACTGCCGGCACTTGTTGTCATAGACGTCGTCGTTGACATCAAGCGAAGCCCTAACAACATCGCCGTCGCGCATTCCACGCGTTCCAACCTCGATCGTGTCGGTTCCCTGACCGTGAATGATCTGGCCGTTCGAGACGCTCCACGCGAACCTGATCGGTACAGGTGACTTTCCGTTATTAATGGCCGTAAAGATGATCGTGTCGCCCTCCTCGACCATATCCGGCCCAGTCAAATGGAAATCATACGGGCAGGGACGATATTCCGTTCTCTCGATGACTTTAAGACAAATACAATTCTTCTCGCCGCGGGCGATATAGACGTCCTTCTCCCAGACCTGGCCATTCGGACCTTCGATATAGATCCGGTGCGTGCCCTCGGTCAGATAGAAAATGGCCGCCTCGTTGACGCCGCTCATTCCGCGGTATTCGCCATCGATCTTGATGGGATACGCGGCCGGGGTCGTTCTAACTGTCAGCGTTCCCGCGTCTTTCGGGCGTTTGTGATCCTTGTCGTGGTGATCATAGCCGAAGGCCGTCGTGGCGCCGAGCAAAAGTGCCAGACCGATCACAAACAGGAAATTGTATCTGATTACTCGCATTTTTCTTCCTCTTCTTCGAATCAGCGGTTAGGGCCGCTCCGGTCTGTCGAAGCGGCCGTGTGCCGATAATAACTCTATTCGTTCTCCTTTTCACCGTCGCGGGACGATTTGGTCCCGAACTTCCGGCGAGCTGCCAGGCCGATCGATGCCAGGCCGGTGCCGAACAGGAGCAGCGTCATAGGCTCCGGTACGGGCTCTGGCGGCGGGGTCGGCGTGACCGGCGGGGTTGGCGTTGTCGTCGGCGTCGGTGTGGTCGTCGGCGTCGTTGTCGGCGTCGGCGTGAACGGTGTCGGCGTCGGCGTGAACGGTGTCGGTGTCGGCGTCTTCTTCTTGTGGTGGATGATGATGAAAGCGATAGGGATCGCGGCCAATCCGAGAAGAGCCCATTTCGGGAATCCCCGATGCTCATCCGGAACGCAGTCACAGGTATCGTCATTAACGATATCCGTGTGCGTTTCCGTGATCACGCGTCCATCCTGCGTTGTCGGCTGCGGATCCTTTTTCTTCTTGTCGTCATCGTCATCACCGATGATAACGCTGTTGTAGGCCCCTGAGACGAGGATGCGGGAAAAGGCGTTCGACTCAGCTCTGCTGGGTTTCGGATCGACCACCTGCGTGACCTGGGAAAATGTTACCGGGCCCGCCTGCACCTTTGTGAAACCCATTAAGATCGCTGTGACGCAAACCGCCGAGAGAAACACTCGTAAGTTCAAATTATTCATTTCAGTTACCTGACTAAACGGTATCTACGGCGAAAACCATTGCGGTTTCCACAGTTCAGTTGGCACTCACTGTCGAATGGATTTTTGGGGCAGTCCTGAGAATGTAGCAAAAAACCAAATGAAATTCCAATGGTTTTTCAATAAATTTCGGGGCAAACCGCCAAAAAATACACAATTTCCGCTAATTCAACAGCAAAACAGGCCTAATTCGGGCAAATTTCCAGAAAATCTCAAATATTTTTTCGGTTTTTTCGGTCTGGACGCCAAAAGAAAACCGGCTACCACAAGATAGTGGTAACCGGTTGTGATTTCCGCAGTTTACGGAATGTTTATGCCGACGCGATCATTCGCCCTCGGGTGCGGCCTTGGCCTTTTCTTCGTTGATGATCGCCTTGCGGGAAAGCTTGATCTTGTTGCCTTCCTTGCCGATGCATTTAACTAGGATCTGCTGGCCTTCTTTAAGCTCGTCACGCACGTCCTTAACGCGGCGGTCCGAGATCTCCGAGATGTGCAGCAGTCCATCGAGCCCCGGCATGATCTCGACAAAAGCACCGAAATCAACGATGCGTGAAACCGTGCCGAGATACGTCTCTCCAACCTCGGCCTCTGCCGTGATCGCCTTGATGCGGGCGATAGCCGCCTCGGCGGCTTCGCCGTCAGCCGTCGC
>JAFAOW010000130.1 GCA_019247455.1 Acidobacteriota bacterium
TCAAACATCGGGCCCCTTCCAGCTGCCGAAGGCCGGGATGGAGAACGGATCGAGAACGGCCGCATCTATGTTGCAAAGGCCGATCACCATTTGGTCATCGATGGAGATCGCCTTCGCGTCAGCCGCGGGCCGAAAGAAAACAGATTCAGGCCTGCGATCGATCCTTTATTCCGGTCCGCGGCGTATTCATACGGAAAGCGGGTCATCGGCGTCATCCTGTCGGGTGCGCTCGACGACGGAACGTCAGGGCTTTGGGAGGTAAAACGGAGACGCGGCATCGCGATCGTGCAGGATCCCCGAGACGCGGAGATCGCATCGATGCCGGAAAGTGCGATGCTCGCGGCTGATCCTGATCATGTTGTCCCAGCCGACGAAATAGCTCGGCTGTTGGTCCGTTTGTCGCAGCAGGATGCCGGCAGTGAAGAGGTCCGCATGGCGCATGATGATCGAACCAAGCAGGAAATAAAGATCGCAGCCGAGGACAATGCGTTCCGCTCGGGTGTGTTTCAAAGCAGCGAGCTGACACCTTTCACCTGTCCTGAATGCAGCGGCGTCCTTGCCAAGCTTGTGGATGGTGATCGCGTTAGATTCCGCTGTCATACCGGGCATGCATTCTCCGCCGATTCCCTACTGGCGGCTTTGACCGAGAATATAGAAGAGAGCCTTTGGAGTGCTGTTCGCGGCATGGATGAGAGTATAATGCTCCTGAATCATTTAGGCGACCACTTTGCGGAAGTGAACAGCGGCAGCCTTGCGGCCAAATTCTTCCAAAAAGCAAAGGAAGCAGCGGTTCGAAACGAAAGGATCAGGCATGTGGTTCTTGATCACGAACTGTTGACAACCGGCGACGTCGAGCGAGAGGCTGGCACCAACCCGGCCCCCGTCAGCAGCCTTTCTGTCGTCGAGGGGACCCAGAGATGACCAGGCATTCATCAAATTATGCCCAAAGCCAAAAAGCCTACCGTGGACAACGAGCCCTCAGGCCCGCTCGTAGTCGGTATCGGTGCCTCCGCGGGCGGGATCCAGGCGTTAAGTGAGTTTTTTTCTAATGCGCCCAAAGATGCCGGGATCGTTTATGTAGTAATTCTCCACCTGTCTCCTGATCACGACAGCCATCTGGCGCACGTTCTGCAGCAGGTCACAGAGCTTCCGGTGACTCAGGTAACGAAGGAAACAAAGATACGTCCGGACCATGTGTACGTCGTCCCGCCCGACAAGAGCCTTACTCTGGCCGATCATAAGATCATCGTCAAACCGATCAAAACGGTGGAGGAGCGGCGCGCTCCTGTCGATATATTCTTTCGCACTCTTGCCGATACTCACGGGCCAAACGCCGTCGGCGTCATCCTTTCCGGTACGGGCGCAAACGGCTCCATGGGCCTGAAGCGGATAAAGGAATTCGGCGGCGCTACCTTCGCCCAAAATCCGCGCGAAGCCGAGTTCAACGAGATGCCGCGGAACTCCATCGCGACCGACCTCGTGGACATGATCCTTCCCGTTGCTGAGATCCCCCAGCACATCGTCAAATATCGCGATCGCGTCGGGCGTATTCACATTCCTGAGGAACCTGCGGACCGGCCTTACGACCAGCAGTCCACACTAAGAGATATATTCACGCAGCTTCGAGTTCGGACCGGGCATGATTTCTCTAATTACAAACGCCCCACGATGCTTCGCCGTATCGAACGCCGCATCAGCGTAAAGAATCTGGATGACCTAAGCGAATATGCAAGCTATCTTAGGGAGAATCCCGACGAAGCCAACGCCCTGCTCAAAGACCTGCTGATCTCGGTCACTAATTTCTTCCGTGACAAAAAAGCATTCGACGCGTTGGAAAAAAGGGTACTTCGGAAGCTCTTCTCCTCGGCCCATCCGACCAAGCCTATCAGGATCTGGGTCGCGGGCTGCGCCACCGGTGAAGAGGCTTATTCTATCGCGATGATCGCCTCCGAACTGACCGCGAGCGGCATCGACGGCCCGCCTGTCCAGATCTTTGCAACGGACATCGATGAACAGGCGATCGCCATAGCTCGCGAGGGCGTCTACACCCTGAACGACGCAGCGCATGTGAGCCCTGAGCGGCTGCGGCGATTTTTCACGAAAGAGGGCGACAATTATCGGGTTCGCCGAGAGATCCGCGAAACGATCCTTTTTGCTCACCACAACCTGATCAAGGATCCGCCTTTTTCGCACCTCGATCTCGTCACTTGCCGTAATCTGCTGATCTACCTTAATCACGCCGCTCAAGAGCGGGTGATGGAGACCATACATTTCGCGCTGAGGCCCGGCGGGTATTTCTTCGTTGGGTCGAGCGAGTCGGTAGATGGCTCGAGCGATCTTTATACACCGGTAGATAAGGAACACCACATTTTCCAGAGCAGGCAGGTGGCCACGCGGCCTTTCCCTGTACCCGAGTCGGTTCCAATCTATCGAGCCACCATACCGGCCAAACAGGAAAACGGCCGCAAGCCCACCGATTCGCTCGAGCGCATGACCTATAACGACCTTCATCTGCGGCTGGTCGAAGAATTTGCTCCCCCATCGGTCGTCATAAACCAGGACTACGATATTGTTCACGTCTCTGAAAGCGCCGGAAAATATATGATCGTAGCCGGGGGCGAGCCGACGAACAACCTCCTGCGCCTTATTCGACCAGATCTCCGCCTGGAACTTCGCACCGCATTATTCCAAGCCACCCAGCAGCATACGAATGTAGAGGTCCGGGGCATTAACGTCAGGATCAACAGCCACGAGGAGAAGGTGAATCTTCTCGTCCGTCCCGTCACCGCAGAGAGTGACACCGCACGCGGATTCATTCTTGTCGCTTTTGAGCAGGCCGATGGTGCGGAGCAAGCGCCGAGGACCGGCGATTATGTTCCCCCGGAACCCGTCGCACAGCAGCTTGAGGAGGAACTTGTTCGCTCCAGGACCCAGCTTCAATCCGCTCTTGAGCAGTCGGAAGTACAGGCCGAGGAGCTGCGCGCCTCTAATGAAGAGCTACAAGCAATGAATGAGGAGCTTCGCTCATCGGCCGAGGAGCTGGAGACGAGCAAGGAGGAGCTGCAGTCGATCAACGAGGAGTTGACCACTGTCAACCAGGAACTGAAGGTAAAGATCGACGAGCTATCGCATACGAACAACAACTTTACCAACCTTCTCAGCTCGATCGATATCGGAGTGATATTCCTCGATAGAAGCCTGAGGGTGAATCTGTTCTCGCCTGCCGCCAGCCGCATTTTCAATCTGATCAGCAGCGACGTTGGGCGGCCTTTATCCGACATCACCAGTCGTCTGAATTATGGCAACCTGGCGAAGGACGCCGATCAGGTGCTGGAGAAGCTGCAAACCGTGGAACGTGAGGTCGATACGGCTGACGGCCAGACGTTTGTAATGCGTGTCTTTCCCTACCGGACCATCGAGGACCGCATCAACGGCGTCGTACTCACGTTCGTAGACATTACCGAGCGGACAACGGCGCAGCGTCTCGTCCATCAAAGCGAGCAGCGCCTGCAGCAAATGGTGAACATCCCGCTTGTCGGAGTGCTCACCTTTGACTACGACGGCAACTTTGTCGAAGCCAACGATGCCTTTCTGAAGATCATCGGCTACACCCGTAGAGAATTTGTCGATGGGCATTTCACTTGGCGGACGTTTACGCCGCCCGAGTACATCGAGCAGAGCGAGAGCATGATGCAGAGCCTCCTTACCACCGGGACTGGCGGACCCTACGAAAAAGAATACATTCGCAAGGACGGCTCGCGAGTGTGGCTGATGTTCATCGCGTCGAATATCGGTGACGGGCGAATAGTCGAATTCGCCATTGACGTGAGCGCCCGCAAAGAGGCTGAGCGCCGTGCTGCCGTATTCGAGCAGGGTAACCGCAACATCGTCAACAGCATCGAGGACTACGCCATCTTCGCGATGGACAACAACCGCACGGTAACCTCCTGGAGCAGAGGCGCTGAAAGCACCTTCGGCTGGACCCCCGATGAGATCGTGGGGAAATCCGGCGATCTGATCTTCACGCCGGAGGACAAAAAGGCACGCATACCCGAGAAGGAAGCGGCGACCGCCGTATTGGAAGGCCGCGCTCCGGACGAAAGGTACCACATGCGAAAGGATGGCTCGCGTTTTTATGCCTCCGGCGTAATGACCCCGCTGAGGGACGACTCAGCCGCATTGCAGGGCTTCGTCAAGATCGCCCGCGACATGACCTCAAAAATGGCGGCGGAAAAAGCGTTGAATGATCGCGAGATGCTTCAAAAACTGGTCGCGGGGCAGGAGGAGGAGCGAGCGCGGCTCGCACGCGACCTTCACGACGAGCTTGGCCAGCAGCTGACGGTAATGCGCCTGAAGCTGCAAACACTTAAAGCAAATTACCTCGCCTCAGAGCTTTACTCGGAACTTGAAGAGATCGAGGAGATCGCCGGCAATATCGACGTAGGGGTCGACCATATTACCTGGGAGCTGCGGCCGCTCGCTCTTGAGGACCTGGGACTTGTCACCGCACTCGAAAAGTACATCAAAGACTGGTGCCGGCACTCGTCAGTCGACTGCGAGCTTATCGGCTCGAGCCTTAAGAAGACGCGCTTTAAACCTGAGGTGGAGACGAATCTTTACCGTATCGTGCAGGAGGCCCTGAACAACGTCGCGAAGCACGCCAGGGCCAAACATGTCGAGGTTATGTTCGAGCGGCGTGACGATATGCTCGTATTGGTGATCGAGGATGACGGGAAGGGATTCAACACAAAGAATAGGAAACTGATGAACAAAGGGCTCGGCCTGACGGGCATGCGCGAACGGGCCGCTTTGATAGGCGGCAGCCTCGAGATAGAATCCGCTCCAAAGAACGGAACAACTATTTTTGCTAAAGTTCCTGCAGCCTGGGCGCTGTTGAGTAAATAATGTCTAACTGTTTGAGGATCGTCATCGCTGAGGACCACGCCGCTGTGCGTGAGGGATTCGCGATGATCGTCAACGCCCAGCCGGACATGGAGGTCGTCGGTGAAGCCGGGGACGGTCGCGAGGCGATCTCGCTTGCAAAAGAGCTTGCTCCTGACATCGTCCTGATGGACATTTCGATGCCCACCTTGAATGGGCTTAAGGCCGCGGCTACTCTTAAACGAATCGCGCCCGATATTAAGATCCTTACTCTGACACGCCACACGGACGACGCCTATATGCAAGAGCTTTTCCAAGCGGGAGTTTCGGGATATGTCCTCAAGCAGAGTGCGGCAAGCCAGTTGACCCAGGCCATTCGCACGGTCGCTAAGGGCGAGAGCTTTCTTGACCCAGGCGTTGCTGGAAAGGTCTTTAACGCCTATGGTGAAAAGAGCCGTCTTCGCGGAGAGCGGACCAAATCGCTCACCTCGCGCGAAGAAGCGGTGCTTCACGACATTGCGCTGGGCTACAGCAATCGCGAGATCGCCGAGAAGCTCGATATAAGCATTAAGACAGTCGAGAGCTATAAGGCCAGCTCCATGGAAAAGCTCGACCTCTCTAGCCGGCGTGACATCGTCCGTTATGCGATCCTTCGGGGCTGGATGAACGAGCAGTAAAGAGTTCTTTTTTTTCCATCACACAATTGATCTCGCGTCAAGGGGGAGTTTTCCCCGGAGCGCGAGTTTTCCCTGCTGTTGCTAATGTAACGCCCACAACATAATCGAACCATCAGGGTGGAACATGGCACTATCGACGGTTAACCGCGCCGCTCCGCACGTAAGTGACCAGGCGAATTTTAATCAGTTGCTTCGCTCACTGGGTATTCAGAGGCTGGAAGCTCTGAGGTCTCACCTGAAGCCTGTTCGCCTCGAGGCCGAGCAGAGGCTTTTCGGCTCATTTGTGGGCAGCTCGCATGCGTACTTTCCCACAACTGCTGTGATATCGCATCAGGTCGTCTCGATGGAAGGCGAGACGCTCGAGATCGTGATGATAGGGAACGAAGGAGTGTCGGGGTTACGTTTTGAGGGGCCGGTCGCGACATACCATAGTGTTGTCGCTGTGGCGGGCGATGCACTGAAGATGGACCTTGACCTGATCAGGAGTGAGGCCCAGCGGGGCGGCCGCTTCACTGAAGCACTTATCGAATACCAGGGCGTGCAGTTGTCGCAGATCGCTCAACGAATGTTCTGCCGTGCGTTTCATCATGTCGATCAGAAACTTTGCTCCTGGTTACTGATGCTTGACGATCGCGTGAGCGGTACCAGGCTTCCGCTCACACACGAGCAGCTATCCACATATCTGGGCGCCTCCCGCGTAACGATCACGCTGGCCGCACGGGCTCTGAAGGAACAAGGGCTTATCGAATACATGCGGGGAAAGCTCACGATCATCGACCGCGCGAGCATCGAGGAGGCCGCCTGCGAGTGCTACTCCATTCAAAAGGAGCTATTCAAGGCTCGAATAAAATAAGATCATTTGCCGATGACGCCGAGTCCGGCAGCGGCGTTCGCCTCGATATAGGGATGCTCGGGCGAAATGCGGATGCATGCCGCCTGATGGCGCGGCTTGATCTCGGCCAGCGAGGGCTCGATGCTAGAACAGTCAGGGATCGCGAACGGGCAGCGCGTATGAAAACGACATCCCGAGGGCGGGTTGATCGGTGAAGGAACGTCACCTCGGAGGATGATACGCTCGCGCTTAGATTCGATCTCTGGATCGGGTACCGGAACCGCCGATATCAATGCCCGCGTGTAGGGCATTAGCGGATCACGGTAGATCTCGCGTCCGTCGGCGAGCTCGACTATCTTACCCAGGTACATCACCGCGACGCGGTCCGAGAGATGCCGGATCGCGCGCAGGTCGTGAGAGATGAAGAGGTAGGTCAGTCCTTTTTCAGCCTGCAGCCGCTCCATCAGATTCATTATTTGTGCCTGGATGGAAACGTCGAGTGCGGAGATCGGCTCGTCAGCGACTATGAACTCCGGGTCGACAGCAAGGGCACGAGCAATGCCGATACGCTGGCGCTGGCCACCTGAAAATTCGTGCGGGTAACGCTTAATGAAGCGGCGCGAAAGTCCGACCGTCTCCATCAGATCCTCGACACGCGGTGTTACCGCGCTGCCATTCGCCAATTTGAACGTCTTAATGGGTTCACCGATGATCTGGCCCACTGTCATTCGCGGGTTAAGGCTTGCGTATGGATCCTGGAAGATCATCTGCAGGTCTTTCCGCTGCTCGCGCATTTGCGATGCCGGAAGGTGGGCAAGATCCTTGCCGTTATAAAGCACGCGCCCGCCGGTTGGCTCGGTGAGCCGCAACAGAGCACGGCCGAGAGTGGACTTTCCGCAGCCGGATTCGCCGACGAGGCCAAGTGTCTCCCCTTTTGCTATGTCAAGATAAACGCCGTCAACGGCACGAACGTTCTTCGCCGCGCGAAACAAACCGCCGCCTGTCTTGTAATGGACCTCAAGACCCTGAATTGATATCAATGTTTCGCTGCCGTTGGTCGTCATTCTTATTGCGGCGGATCGATGGTTACGGTCGTATCAGTTTCGTACATGACATCGGCCCACTTCAAAAATCCGTTTGAAAACTCTGCGTGCGATTTTCGGGGGACTCCCGTCGCTTTGCTTACCCAAAGTTTCATTGTGAAAGGATAGCCCCCGCTGACCGTCTTCGATTTAAAGCTATAGACGTATGACGGAGTGCCTCCGACAGTCTCTTCGCCCTCGCTCTTGAAATCGGTACCTGCCTTGATCATCTCCTCTTTGAATGAATCGCGCACACCACCCATTGTCGCCGGGTCCGCGTCGGGCATTGACGTCCATTTGCCGTCTGACGAGGACTTGAGCCACGATTTGCGGCCGATCATGACGATCTCGCCCGCGTCATTCTTGATATGGTACTTGTCGGGCGCCACGAACTTTACTTCAGAATGCGACTGCTTCTCGGCCATGTTGTCGATGGACGCGATAAAATATTTGAGGTCCATGAACTTTTTAGCCGCGGCGACCACTGCTTCTTTTGGATCCGCAGAGCTTCCTGCACCGCCTGAGCCGGCCCCACGCAGCAGGTTACCGAGATTGCACCCAAGTACCATTAGGGCGAGCGTGGCTCCCACAATTATCAATGCGAAACGTTTTCTCATACACTTTCTCCTTGTATGGGAGTGTGTTTCGCCGTGGTCGGCGGATCTGACTTCGAGTCCTCGTAAACCTCCCTCGCAAAATGGCAGAGCGAATGGTGATCAGAGTTGATCTGAACGAACGGTGGAAACTCCTTTGTGCAAAGCTCTTCCGCACGATAACAGCGCGGGGCAAACGGACAGCCGGGCGGAAGATGTGCCACATCGGGCGGGAGTCCGGGAATTTGATAGAGATCGGTTCCCTCTTCATGAGCGGGGTCGGGCACGCTTTTTAGAAGGCCGCGGGTATATGGGTTCGCGGGAGTATTGAAGAGCTCCCGTGTCGGCGCCTGCTCAAAAACTTTACCCGCATACATGACGATGATCTTGTCGGTCATTCCCGCGACGACCCCAAGATCATGCGTAATAAGAATGACACTGGTGCCCATGCGATCTTTTAGATCCTTTATCAGCTCGAGAATTTGCGCCTGGATGGTAACGTCGAGGGCGGTCGTGGGCTCGTCAGCGATGAGAAGCTCAGGATCGCAGGAAAGCGCCATGGCGATCATCACGCGTTGCCGCATTCCGCCCGAGAATTCATGCGGATATTCATTCATCCGCCGCTCTGCGTCAGGGATCCCGACCATCTTCAGCATCTTTAGCGCGTGCTGGTAAGCCTGATCCTTTGAGTGGCCGAGATGAAGCCGCGTGACCTCCATGAGCTGCCTGGAGATCTTCATGAAAGGATTGAGCGATGTCATGGGATCCTGGAAGATCATCGCTATTCGCCGCCCGCGGATCTTTCGTACATCATCGATCGGCAGCGCAAGTACATCGATGCCGTCAAACTCTATTCGCCCTCCAGCGATCTCACCCGGCGGTGTGGGGATGAGCCGCATAACGGACAAGTTGGTGACCGACTTGCCGGAACCTGATTCGCCGACGATGCCGAGAGTCTCGCCCTTCTTCAACTCGAAGCTGATTCCGTCAACGGCTTTTACAAGACCGTCTTCAGTTTTGAAGTAGGTCTTGAGGTCCCGTACCGAGAGGATTGTGCCGTTGGTTTCGCTCATCAATTAGAATTTGCGGGTTTGCGGGTCGAGGGCGTCGCGAAGGCCGTCGCCCAGAAAGTTCAACGAGAAAAGGGTCAAGGCCATGGTTAACCCCGGAAATAACAGCTGCCAGGGAAAGATCGCGATATTCTTTATGCCGTCCGACGCGAGGCTCCCCCATGACGCAAACGGCGCCTGTACACCGAGACCAAGGTACGAGAGAAATGCTTCGGTAAGCATCACGCTGGGAACGGTCAAAGTCGCGTAAACGATCACCGGACCGAGAGCGTTCGGGACGAGGTGGCGGAATATGATGCCGAATGTTGAGACACCCGTCGCTCGAGCCGCCATCACGAAATCCTGATTCTTCAATGACAGGATCTGTCCCCGCACTACTCGGGCCATCGTCAGCCATGAGACGAGGCCGAGCGCAAAGAACAAAAGAAATATTTGGCTCAGCGGCTGGTTTCCCTCACCGCCGAACGTGCGAGAGAGCCCTTGTATCCAGGCTGGTGTATTGGCTCCGCCAAAAACCTTGAGCAGCACGATGACGATCAGTATGTAGGGGATCGCGTAGATCATATCCACGATACGCATCATTATGTTGTCAATGCGCCCGCCGAGATACCCTGCGATCGCCCCATAAGAAACACCCACCAGAAGCGAAACAACGGTGGAAATAACGCCGACCATCAACGAGATGCGACCTCCCTGTATGACGCGCGCCAAGAGGTCGCGGCCAGCTTCATCCGTGCCCATCGGATGCTGCCATGACGGAGGGAAAGACTTGATCAGATCGCTGTTCTCAGGTATCGCGTCGGCGGTCGCACCTGTCAGCCAGTACAAAACCGTCGGCCCGATAATAACGACCAGCCCCAGCAGTACGATCACGATAAGCCCAAAGACGGCCAAGCGGTTCTTTAGCAGCCGCTTCCACGCATCACGCCAAAGCGAGGCACCTTTCTCAACCTGAACCTCTGGATTCTCAGCCATCTCTTTACTCGTAACGGATCCGCGGATCCAGGAAGCCGTATGAAATGTCAACGATGAGGTTGAACAACATGATAAGGATCGAGAGGAATGCAACAATACCCAAGGTTAGAGCCTCGTCACGATTCAGGATCGATTGAATGAAAATATTGCCAAGCCCGGGGATGGCGAAAACACGTTCCACGACCACGGTACCGGCGAGTAACGCGGCAAGGGCCGGCCCCGTAAATGACACGACCGGGATTATACCGCCGCGTATCGCGTGACGCAGAAGGACTGTTTTCTCATCCAGGCCCTTAGCGCGGGCGGTTCGTATGTAATCGGACCGCATTACCTCGAGCATCCCGGCTCTCGTAAGACGGGCAATATAGGCGGCATATATCGCCGCCAAAGTCACGACCGGCAATACCAGGGCGCCTGCCCCGCCCCAGCGGGCGGGCGGGAAAAGGTACAGGCCGAATGAGAAAAATAAGACCAGTATCGGTCCGAACACGAAATTCGGGATCGACAGTCCCAGCATCGCCAGAGCCATAGATCCGTAATCCCAAAATGAATTCTGTTTGAGTGCCGCGACCGTTCCCGCAAACAGTCCAATGATGAGCGCCAGGATATAGGCAAGAACGCCCATGATCGCTGAGTAAGGCAAATGGCGGCGTATGATCTCATTCACCGACTGGCCCTGATACTTGACCGAATCGCCGAAATCGAAGCACTTGAAGTTGTAGCCGCCCAGGCTGAACTGAAGACCGTTC
>JAFAOW010000240.1 GCA_019247455.1 Acidobacteriota bacterium
CGCGTGGGAGCAGCTCCGCGATATCGGAGTACTGGAGCAAAAGGTGGCGCCGATCACGTACATGAATTCATCCGCGGCGATCAAGGCGTTTTGCGGAAGGCATGCGGGGGTCGTTTGCACTTCGTCGAACGCGGTGCCGCTATTCGATCACTATCTGAAACAGTACGACAAGATGTTCTTTTTCCCAGACCAGCACTTGGGGAGGAACACCGGTGCCAAATTCGGGATTCCACTCGATAAGATGGCGCTGTGGAATCCGCACGAAGAGCTCGGCGGCAACACACCTGAGCAGTTGCGCGACGCGAAACTCATTTTGTGGCGTGGGCATTGTTCGGTGCACGGTCGTTTCAAGCCGTGGCATGTCGAGCAGAGGCGCAAGGAAATACCGGGTGTGCAGGTGCTAGTTCACCCGGAGTGTATGCGTGAAGTGGTCGAGTTGAGCGATCTCGACGGCTCGACGTCATTCATTATCAAGACCGTTGAGAATTCACCGGCAGGATCAAAATGGGCCATCGGCACGGAGGTGAATTTGGTCACACGACTTCAGAAGCGCTTTCCGGATAAAGAGATCCACCTTCTCGCTCCGGACCTATGCATGTGCGCGACGATGTACCGTATAGCACCTCAAAACCTCGCCTGGGCCATGGACAATTTGGCGAACGGCGAAGTTGTGAATGAGATCACGGTCGATCGCGAGACAAAGCACTGGGCGAATGTGGCGTTGTCTCGGATGATCGAACTTACTGAAAAGAATTAGCCCCGAAATACGCTAAAAGCGCTTAATAGGAACTTCCGTCTGTTTGGCGTATTTGCGTGCTTAGCCGGGCAAAGTCTTCTCTTGCTTTATCCGGAGGCCCGGAACAAAATGAAACCAAAGGAGGTGCCGTTATGACCGAGGCCGAGAGGTCCGCGATGTCGCGTCTTCACTGCAGCGAGATAATGACCAAGAATGTCCGCACGGCGGCGAGTTCCGCCACCTTGCGCGACGTCGCGGCGATGATGCGTGAGGGCGACATGGGGGCGGTCCCGATCGTCGACGACGGAAAGCTTGTGGGCATTGTGACGGACCGCGATATCGTCGTGCGGGCCATTTCGGAGGGCAAAACGCCGGATACTTTTGTTTCTGAGGCGATGACGACCGAATTATTCACGGTATCGCCCGGCGATTACGTGTTTGAAGCCGTTAGGCTCATGGGCGACAGACAGGTAAGGCGGATCCCGGTGGTGAACCCTGACGGCAGTTTGGCCGGGATCATCGCGATGGCCGATGTCGCGCTTGAGATGGAAGACGAGCGAGAGATCGCCGAAACACTCGAGGAGATCTCAAGCGGTGCGGCCTTTTGGCAACGGAATTAGGAAGCCAGCCCTTGGTGAAACTAGTTGCTAGCTGCGTGTTCAGATATGTCCCGATACATCAAATTTCTAACATGCGTTTTGGCAATGCTCGCAGTATTCACGAGCGTGCGGGCGCAAAAGCGGCCGACGGCCACAGAGATAGCCGCCGCAGGGACCTTTACGGGTCAGGAGTACAGCAACCCGTCTCTCGGGCTATCCATGCTGGCCCCCGGCGGGTGGAGTTTCTACACCGGCGAGCAGAATCAGATCTCTGTCGAGCAGAATAAGCAAATCGCTCAGAGGTCATCTGACCAAAATCTCGTTAAGGCGGCTGAGAATACTCAGGTCCTATTTCAGGCAAATCCCCCTAAATATCTGGGCCAGGAAAAGTCGGCACTCTTTTCTTGCGGGGTCGAGACCCTGGCCGCTCCCTCGACGAGCCTTAGATACCTGGAATACAACAAGGGCCTGATCCTTGCCGGCGGCACCAGGCTTACAAAAGATGTATTTACAACTACTTATGGAAATGCGTCCTTTGCCGAGTTCGATATTGAAGGAGTGCGTAAAGACGGTACCTATCGCCAGCGATACATTGCGACTGTGCGAAAGAACGTTGCGGTATTTTTTGTGATCACTCTTTTCGACAACCGTCAGGACGAGATAGTCGCGGCCAGCCTCAAAAGTATAAAATTCAGGTAGATACCTGTATGGCCAAATCCACCAATCGCCTTTTTCAGTTTGTTGGTACGTCAAAAAACGTCCGGTCAGGGCAGCTTTGGTACCCTGCAGCGGATGTTTACCAGACGCCGGACGGATGGGTTGTAAAGGTCGAGCTAGCAGGCGTGTCCCCTGAGGATATCGAGATCGACATTCAGGGAAATGTGCTCTACATCGCGGGATCTCGTCGTGACCGCTCTTGTGCCGCGGGCGTTTCGTACCAGCAGATGGAGATCACTTACAGCAATTTTGAGAAGACGCTGAAATTCCCTCACTCGATCGACAATGCAAAGATCGAGCATCAATTCGAGAACGGCCTCCTGATCATTCAACTTCATAAGGGGAAATAAATGGCGGAAGAACTGCTTACGCAACCGGCCACGTCTGAGCCGAATATCGACCTGCCGCAGGAATTCGAGATAGCTGTTCTTCCGCTGCAGAATACGACCCTTTTTCCTGATACTGTCGTCCCGCTCGCGGTTGGTCGTGAGCGTTCGACGAGGGCGGTCGAAAGCTCGCTTGCGACGGAGGAGAAGCTTCTCGCCTGTATCACGACCCGAAACGAGAATGTGACGGGCGACGACGCAACGCCCAACGACATGTACAAGATGGGCACGATAGTGAACATCAAGCGGATGATGCGCAACGAAGGCATCATGCAGCTGATCGTGCAGGGAATGAGCCGCTTCGAGCTGGTGGAGTGGGTTGCGGAGCAGCCGTATCTAAAGGCAAAAGTTCGCATCCTGCCCGATCTCACGCGTGTCGACGATGAGGAGATCGAGGCTTTAAAGCGGAACATCCAGGGGATGATCCAGCAGGCGCTTGCATTATTGCCGCAGGTTCCGCCTGAGATCCGGGTTGCGGTAACCGCCCAGGAAGATCCTGTCCAACTGGCTTACTTCCTCGCCTCGGTGCTTGATATGGGCACGGAGACCGAGCAGAAGATGCTTGAATCGTCGACCGTGGACGGCTTGTTGACTCTGACGCACGCGGCTTTGGCGCGAGAGCTTGAGATCATGCAGATCCGCTCGAAGATCGCGAGCGAGGCTCAGCATGAGATGGACAAATCTCAGCGCGATTACGTGCTTCGTCAGCAGATGAAGGCCATTCAAAAGGAGCTCGGCGAGGATGAGGGTGGCGAGGCCGCTGAGGCAGAGCAGCTTCGCGAGCGTCTTGAAAAGGCTGATCTTCCAGACGATGTTCGCAAAGAGGCGACGCGCGAACTGAAGCGGATGGAGCAGCTTCCGCAGTCTGCGCCGGATTATCACGTAATTCGCACATATCTCGAATACGTTCTTGAGCTGCCGTGGAAGAAATCGAGCGAAGAAAAGCTTGACCTCAACGAGGCACGCAAGGTTCTTGATGAGGATCACTATGGCCTCGAAGACATCAAAGAGCGCATTCTCGAATCGCTGGCGGTCGTTAAGCTTAGACCCGATTCGAAAAGCCCGATCATCCTGTTTGTTGGACCTCCGGGTGTTGGTAAGACGTCCCTGGGGCGGTCTATCGCACGTGCACTGGGAAGA
>JAFAOW010000171.1 GCA_019247455.1 Acidobacteriota bacterium
TCGTTCCGGTTACAAAGCCGACACAGGAAAAGCTGCGGGCGATCCTCAACGAATTAGGTAGTAAATAACTCATAATCGATTACAGAAGGCTGATAACTAGAACCATGGAGCTGCGCTCAAAGATCGAGAAGCTTGCCGCAAAGAATGATTTCGGTGCGGATGACCGCGAGATTTTCGAGGAATTCAAAGCCGCTCTTCGCGAAGGCATGATCCGGTCAGCGGAGAAGGGCGATGACGGCGTTTGGCGGGCGAACGCGTGGGTTAAGCAGGGTATTTTGCTCGGCTTTAGGATGGGGCGGCTGATCGAGTTTTCGCAGCTGGGCGAGACGCTGCGATTCTTTGACAAGGATACATTCGGGCTGCGGCCGATGACGGTGGACGATAACGTGCGCATCGTGATGGGCGGGTCGTCTATCCGTGATGGTTCGTACGTGGCGCCCGGTGTTGTGCTTGCACCCCCATGCTGGATAAATGTCGGAGCCTATGTCGACGAGGGGACGATGGTCGACAGTCACGCGCTTGTCGGGTCATGTGCCCAGATCGGGAAGCGCGTCCATCTTTCGGCCGCCGCGCAGATCGGCGGCGTGCTTGAGCCGGTCGGAGCGGTGCCAGTCGTGATAGAGGACGATGTGCTCGTTGGGGGAAACACGGGCGTTTACGAGGGCACTATTGTTCGTGAAAGAGCCGTGCTTGCAACAGGTGTGATCCTGACGCGTTCGACGCCGGTTTTCGATCTGCCAAATGAGCGTGTGATCAAGGCCGAAGGCGATAGCCCGCTCGAAATCCCCGCGGGTGCCGTGGTCGTGCAGGGATCACGGGCCGTATCCTCCGGCTTCGGCAAGGATAATGGACTCTCGATCTATTGCCCGATCATTGTTAAGTATCGCGACGAAAAGACCGATTCATCCACGCAGCTAGAGGATTATTTAAGATAGATTTCCCGCAAAGACGCAAAGACGCAAAGCCCGCAGAGAAAGAAATGAGCGATCACGGACCCGATGGCTGGCTGACACAGAAGGCTTACGAAGCGATGACGGAGAACGGCTTCGAGCCCGAGTTTTCCCCCCAAGTTCTGGAACAGATCAAGCAGATCCAGGCCGAAAGTCCTCCTTCTACCCATGGGGTCCGCGATATGCGAGACCTACTGTGGTCGTCGATCGATAATGAGTCTTCCCGCGACCTGGATCAGATCGAGTGGGCGGAGCAGCTCGATAACGGCGATATTCACGTGCTGGTAGGGATCGCGGATGTAGATGCACGAGTAGCGAAGGACTCGCCCGTCGATAAGCACGCCGCGAAAAACACGGTGACCGTTTATACCGAGAGCAAGATCTTTCCGATGATGCCGGAAGAGCTTTCGACCGATATTACTTCACTGAACCAGGGCGTTGATCGGCTCGCGATCGTTGCCGATATGACCGTCAAAGCGAACGGCGACGTGCCCGAAAGTACATTCTATCGAGCGATCGTTAACAACAAGGCGAAGCTGGCTTATGAAGATATCGGACCGTGGCTTGACGGGCAATCTGCTGACCTTGAAAAGATTGTCGCCACGCCAGGGTTGACCGAGCAGCTCCAATTGCAGCAAAAGGCTGCGGAACGGCTACTAGCGTATCGCGAAGCGAAAGGCGCTCTTAACTTCGAATCCATTGAGTCGGCCGCTGTAGTTGAGGACGGTGAGATCAAGGGGATCAAGTCTGTTCAGGAAAACGGCGCCCGCAAGCTGATCGAGAATCTAATGGTGGCGGCAAACGTCGAGATGGCGGAGTTTCTCGAGAACCACAACTGCGCATCGCTTCGTCGAGTGGTCAAGGTTCCGCTGCACTGGGACGGCATTGTAAAGATCGCCGCGGGCTTCGGCGCTACGCTGCCGGCCGAGCCTGATCAACCTGCCCTCGCTTCGTTCTTGGATCAGCGCCGGTCCGCTGATCCAGATCACTATCCGGATCTCTCTTTATCCATCATCAAGCTGATCGGCAGCGGCGAATACGTGGTCCAGCGCCCGGGCGAGGATGCGGGTGGACATTTCGGTCTTGCGGTTCGTGACTACGCCCACTCCACCGCCCCGAACCGCCGCTACACCGACATTGTCGTACAGCGCCTTGTTAAGTCCGTGATCGCTCGGTCGCCCGCGCGGTACACCCCTGAGGAATTGGATGCGATCGCCGAACACGCCAACCTTCAGGAAAAGGCCGCGCGAAAGGTCGAGCGCAAGATGCGAAAGATCGTCGCGGCGACTGTGATGAAACGTCACATTGGCGAGACGTTTCAAGCGATCGTCACGGGGGATACTGCCGCCGGGGTTTTTGCCCGGATCCTTAGGCCGCCGGTTGATGGACGGATCGTCCAGGGAGAACGATCGGTCCACATCGGTGACAAGGTCAACGTCCGCCTCCTATCGGCAAATCCAAATAACGGTTTTATAGACTTCGCTGTGTCGGGACACTAGCATCGAGGGCCGTCCATTTGCCATATTTGAAGGGCAATGGAAAAGTCGGTTGCAGTGATCGTCAACGCGAATTCGGGCAGCGGCTCGGATGAAAAGCACGCGGAACAGATCAGAGATGCTTTCCGCGCGGTCGGTCTTTCAGCGGAGATCTTCGTCGCGAAGCGCGGGGAGGACCTCGTCAAGCTCGCCCATGGATCCGTCAAGAGCGAAGCGAGTGTGATCGCCGCCGGCGGCGGCGACGGAACAGTAAGCGTCATCGCATCGGCTATCGCGGGAACGGATAAGCTAATGGGTGTTCTGCCGCTTGGCACGCTGAATCACTTTGCAAAGGACCTGGATCTTCCGAGCGAATTACCGGATGCGGCCAAAGTGATCGCTGAAGGTGCCACCGCCGAGATAGACCTCGGGAGTGTAAACGGACGTACCTTCATCAATAACTCCAGTATCGGTCTTTATCCGCGGATCGTACGCAGGAGGGAAATGCAGCAGAGCCTCGGCCGAGGCAAATGGGCGGCCGCGGCGTGGGCGGCGCTTAAAGTTCTTCGGCTTTCACATTTCTTGACGGTGAAGATCGTCGCAGACGACGCCGTGTTGATGCGAAGAACGCCATTCGTTTTCGTTGGAAACAATGATTATGACATGGACCTATACAACATCGGTCGCCGGCCGCGACTGGATCGGGGGAAGCTAAGCGTATATTTTTTGCGACGCGGCGGCCGCTGGGGAGTGATCGTAATGCTCCTGAAGACAATGATCGGCCGCCTGAAGCAATGGGAAGACTTTGAAGCGCTGCAGACAACTTCACTCACCATAGAGAGTAAGAAAAAGCAGCTTTTTGTTGCGATCGACGGCGAAGTGACAACGTTTGGCACACCGCTCGAATACAAGATCTTGCCAGGTGCCCTCAGAGTGATCGTTCCCAGACGAGAAGAAGAGGATCAATGAGGCGGATCATACATATCTCAGATATTCATTTCGGACGCACCGATTCGGTGGTTGTCGGGCAGCTGTCCGTAAAGATCAAAGAACTGTCAGCGGATCTCCTCGTCTTGTCGGGCGACCTCACGCAGCGCGCTCGGAAAGCACAGTTCGTAGAGGCAAAGGAGTTTCTCGACCAATTCGACCTTGCGAAGATCGTAGTTCCGGGGAACCATGACATACCGGCCCGAAATCTGCTTCGCCGGGTATTCTCGCCGTTCGGTAAATACGATACATATTTTCGGGAAGTGCGTGAGGCGCATTACGTCGATGATGAGATCGCTGTCATCGGGGTCAACACTGCGCGCTCCTTCGTCATAAAGGGTGGTCGAATAAACGAAGAACAAGTAGAACGGATCCGACAGTTGATGTGTCCTTTGCCTGAATCGACACTCAAAGTCGTCGTTACACATCATCCGTTTGACAGCCCGGATGAGAATGACGTTGTCGGCGGCGCCGATAGATCAATGCCGAAGCTCGCTGAATGCGGTGCCGATGTCTTTCTGGCGGGCCATTTGCACGTTTCGTCTATCACGAATTCTGCGCACCGTTTCCGGCTTGAGACCGGTCGGTCCGCACTAATAATTCAGGCTGGCACCGCGGCGTCGACTCGAGCCCGCGGCGAACCGAATTCCTTCAATGTTCTCGATTTCGACCACCCTGTGCTGACCGTCCACAGATACGAGTGTTTTGAGCCGCTCGCGGGGTTCCTGCTTGCGAAAACGGAGCAGTTCACGCCGTCACGTGCGGGATGGGAAAGGATATAGTTCCGAATAACCAGGAAATGACCTAAAATTGGCGTATGAGCGATCCGGACGAAAAATCGGAAGACCTTCAGAACCACGGGCGCGTCTCCGGCTCCCTTCAGAAGATCATCGGTGAGGTGGAAGCCGTTGGCGGTATATTGACGGGTGACCCCGACGCGATCAGCGAAGGTGAGTTTAACCAAGAGGTTGGCGACATCCGCGAGGAATTGGAAGACGAAATGGCTGACGATCGGAGAGGATGACGCCAGCCGAGCAAGTACATCCGTTTGAATTGCCGCATCGGATGAGAGGTCTCCAGCCTACTCTTATTCGGCAGTTTTTTGAGCGAGCGCTGCCGGATTCCATAAACTTCGGTCTCGGCGAGCCCGACCTCCCGACGCCTGATTTCATGCGGCAAGAGGCCTCACGAGTTGCCCTCGAGGAACAGAACGGTTACACCTCGCATCCCGGTATCCCGGCTCTTCGCGATAAGATCGCCGAGCAATATCCTCATTTGAATTTGCCGAGGACGGGCGTCGTCGTAACCTGCGGCTCGCAGGAGGCGATGACCGCGGCATTCTTGTGCACGATCGATGAGGGTGACGAGGCCCTCCTTCCGAATCCTAGCTTTCCCGCATACGACGCCTGCGTTCGTATCGCGCAAGGAAAGCCGGTTTACTACCGCATGCCGGCGGGCAGGGATTTTGGATTTGATATTGAGGAATTCAAGAAAGGCATCACCCCCCGGACTAAGGCAGCGGTCGTGATCTCGCCGTCGAATCCCACCGGGAGGATATTGACCCCGGACGACCTTCAACAGATCGCCGAGGCCCTGGAAGGTACAGGGATCTGGCTTTTGTCCGACGAGATCTATAGTGACCTTTATTTCGGAGAACGGCCGCGATCAGCATCAGAATTTTATGGAAAGACGATCATAATAAGCGGCCTGTCGAAGAGTTTAAGCATGACGGGCTGGCGCCTTGGCTGGGCAGCATGTGCGGATCGCGAACTCATCAATGCGATCCAGGTGCTCCATGGTTTCACAACGGTCTGCACATCAGCCATAACACAAAAAGCTTCGCTGTTGGCATGGACGGATGAGGCCGAGGCCGCGAAAAAGCACGCTCGTGACGTTTACAAGAGTCGCGGTGAATTCCTGGTCGATCTTTTCGACAAGGAAATGGGGCTGCACGCGACCAAGCCCGAAGGCGCTTTTTATTCCATGCTAGATGTTCGTTCGCTGGGGGACGACATCGACGTAGCCGAGAAGTGCCTGCAAAATAGGGTCATTACCGTTCCCGGCGTCGCATTTGGTGATGAGGGGAAGGGTTTTTTGAGAATATCGTTTTGCAATACAGAAGAGCGAATGACAGAAGGCGTGCGGCGAATGAAGGAAGTGCTGTTAGACTAGTCCACGTTCCGTAAGAATTAAGAAAACTCAACAAGTTGAGGGGTTTATCACCGATCGATGAAGACGTGTCCGCAATGTCAAAAGACCTATTCCGATGAAGGCCTTAACTTTTGCCTGGAGGACGGATCTCCGTTGAAAGAGTCGACCCCTCAGGCGGCGACGGCAGTATTTGACCAGCCGACGATGACTCGCGTGGTCAGCGCATCCCAAACTCAACCGGGGTGGGGTCCTGGCACGGAGGCGTCTGCCGCACCGGCGGCGCGGGGGTCTTCAAAAACCTGGCTCGTAGTCGTCGGCGTTCTCGCGTTAATAATGCTTGTTTGTGGGGGCGGAATCGTTGGACTGTTCATTTATGCGGGTACGCGGCAGGAAGCACCAAAGCGCAGTTCCGTTACAAGCCCATCCGAGACACCTAAAAGCAGTAGTTTTGCGTCTCCTTCCCCTACTGCGATCCAAACTACCGACGACGGTGTAAAGACAGGGACCTATTACGGCACCATGACGAACCTGACCTACAGCAAAAATGGTGACCTCCTGCTTCGGGTTGATTCAGCGAGCCGAAATGATGTGCAGATCTATTTTTCCGCTTCCAACGGACTCACGGGAAGCTCCTCTCTAAACGGCACGATGGATGCAAGCGGCGAAATGAGTCTTAGGGGAAAGATCGAGGACGGCCGGCTGCTGACGGTCTATGCGACCCCGCAGGGGGACACGATCACCGGCGGCTACGCTATCGGAGGCGGGCGATACAAACCTGAGTGGGGAACATTCACTGCGACACGCAGGTGATCCAAACGAAATGAGCCGGAAATACAGAGTCGGGATCTTAGGGGCCACCGGTACGGTCGGACAGCGTTTCTCTCAGTTGCTTGAGGGGCATCCGCAGTTCGAGATCACCGCGATGGCGGCGTCCGACCGCTCGGCCGGCAAACCGTATTCCGAAGCCTGTGCGTGGAAACTCCCTGGCCATATTCCGGAAGGTGTCCGCGATATTGTTGTTCAGCCTATTGAGCCGCCTCTTGATTGTGATCTGGTATTTTCGAGCTTGCCATCGAACATTGCCCGAGAGACTGAGGAGGCGTTTGCGAGAGCAGGTTATCCCGTTATTTCGAACTCCTCAAGCTATCGCATGGACGAGGACGTTCCTCTTTTGATTCCCGAGATCAACGGCGAGCATCTTGCCCTTATCGAGCGCCAGCGTGAGAATCGCGGATTTACAAAGGGCTTCATTGCAACGAACCCAAACTGCGCTGTCGCGAGTTTTGCTCCTCCGCTCGCCGCACTCCATGAAAAGTTCGGCGTCGAAGCCGTCGTGGTCACGACCATGCAGGCGATATCCGGCGCGGGATATCCGGGAGTCGCTTCGCTGGATATCACGGACAATGTCTTTCCCTATATTGCAGGCGAAGAGCCAAAGGTCGAGACCGAGGCACAAAAGATACTCGGAAAATTAACGGACAAGGGTATTGAAAAAGCGGATTTTCCCGTGTCTGCGCAGTGCTTTCGTGTCAACGTAGTTGACGGGCACATGGTCTCGGTCAGAGTGAATCTTCGGGACAAGGCTACGCTCGAGAACGTAATAACAGCGATGCGATCCTATCCTTCATTAGACTTGCATTCCTCGCCCAGCCCTTTTATCGAGGTCACCGATGAACCTTCCAGGCCTCAGACAAGGCTGGATCGCGATAATGGCAATGGTATGACTATCACGGTGGGCCGTGTTTTTCCGGATAATATTTTTGATTATCGGTTTGTCTCGTTGAGCCATAATACAGTTCGCGGAGCAGCGGGATGCGCGATCCTCAATGCGGAGCTCTTGGTCGCAAAGGGGCTTATCTGATACCCTGCATCGGTTCGTTCCATTCCTGAAGCTAAGGAGAATCAAGTTATGAAAGATATCCTCGCTATGATCCTTGTCGTCGTCGCGATTCTGGGTACGCCCGCGGCCATAATTTGGGCGATCTACCGTTTCGCTCGCGGCAGCGACAAGGGCCCATCCATCACCGGCGACTGACACAAGTAAGCTTTTCAATTAAACTGAAGGCAGATGATCGAACGCTACACGCTGCCCGAGATGGGCGCGCTTTGGTCGCTTCAAAACAAATTCCAAAAGTGGCTCGATGTTGAGATCGCTGTGTGCGAAGTGCACGCCGAGGATGGCACGATCCCTCGCGACGCTCTCGCGGATATCAAGGCAAAGGCGTCATTTACGGTCGATCGCATCAACGAGATCGAGAAGACGACCGACCACGACGTCATCGCTTTCACGACGAATCTCGCTGAGAATATTGGACCGGCATCGCGTTTTGTTCACTATGGATTGACCTCGAGCGATGTCGTTGATACCGCGAACGCCCTGCTCCTGCGGGATGCGTGCGACATCCTGCTCAAGAAGATCGACGACCTTCTGACCGTGCTTAAGCGTCGTGCTTTTGAGTTTAAAGACACGCCGCAGATCGGACGCACGCACGGAATACACGCCGAGCCGACTTCATTCGGCCTTGCCTGGGCACTTTGGTACTCGGACATGCAGAGGAACAAGCGACGGCTGGCAGAGGCGCGAGACGCCGTCGCGGTAGGCAAGATCTCGGGGGCCGTCGGGGCCTACGGGCATCTCGATCCGAGCGTGGAGGAACGTGTGTGCGAGCGTCTCGGTCTGAAGGCGGCCGATGTCTCAACCCAGGTGATCCAGCGCGACAGGTACGCTGAGTATTTGTCGACGCTGGCAATAATTGCTTCCACCCTTGAAAAGATAGCCCTCCAGGTGAGGCACTGGCAGCGAACGGAGGTCAGAGAGGCGCAAGAGGCGTTCAAGACCGGTCAGAAAGGCTCGTCGGCGATGCCCCACAAGAGGAACCCGATCCTTTCAGAACGTATCTGTGGTATGGCTCGTACGGTCCGCGCAAACGCGATCGTCGGATACGAAAACGTCGCCCTCTGGCACGAACGCGATATTTCACATTCGTCTGCTGAAAGGATCGTCCTTCCTGATTCATCAGCCACAGCAGACTACATTCTCGCCAAAACAACGAGCCTTCTCGATAAGCTTGTAGTGTATCCGGAGCGGATGCTCGAGAATCTCAACATCACTCGCGGACTTGTGTTCAGTGGACAACTCCTACTCGCCCTTACACAAAAAGGCGTGACACGAGAAGATGCTTATTCCTGGACCCAGCGAAACGCGATGAAGGTATGGGACGAGGGCGGCGATTATCAGCAACTGATAAAGAGTGACGCGGACATCTCATCAAAGCTTTCGCCTGAAGAGATAGCCCGCGTCTTTGACCTTAAACATTATCTACGCAATGTGGATAAAGTTTTTGCTCGTGTTTTTGGCTAAGCCGCCAGGAGAATTGAACGCGGCTCAGGAATGTCAATGCCGCTCGCTCGATAGGTCTCTATCATCGCATCAAGCGCTATCTGAGCCTCTTCAAGCGCTTTCTCACGTGACTCGCCAAACGCCGAAAGCCCTGGAAACTCATCGCAGGTAGCAACGAAGCCGTCGTCCTCATCACTCCAGAAAATATGGATAGCGTATTTAGTCTGCATTTTTGAGAATCCTGATACTTTTCAGCAGTTGTCTCACCTGATAAGGCTTGGCCTTCCCTCGAACGTCCTGAAAATTCTGAATTCGTCCTTCATTCACTCGCAATTTTTCATTTTCGTAAATATGATGCCAACCGTTTTGACGTTTGAATGTCCATCCAAAGCACTCAGCCAATTCACAAATCTCGGAGAAAGAGATGTTATTTGGAGAAGCCTCCGCCCTCAGGATGAGTTTATCACAGCGCGACATGGGAGTTTTTGCTTGCAAATCAGTAAGACGGCGACGTTAGTTTCCTAATGTCCCCGTCTCCTGATCTATAGAGGAAAGTTAGTTAGACCACTTGTCGGCCAAGTTCCCGATGATCGGGAGCTTGAATATCTGGCCGGTGAATCCTTTGATACAGCTGATGATCAGGCCTATCAGGCACGCCAGAATGAAGAGAAGAAGGACCCCGTAAAACAGCAGGGCAAAGATTGCCACGACTGAAGAATTCAACGCCGCGCCGATCATCATCACCACAAAAACGCAGATCAGGCAAACGACATAGCCTATGATCATCGTTGCTGACAGCAGCAGCGACTGAATCGCATGAAAACGAGGGAGCTTATTGACCTTATCGCTCGCCAAAATTCCAATGCTGATGATCAGGTGACAAAAGCAGATCGGTATATATGCGAGGCCGGCCGCGACGTTCTGATCGAGCCCAAAAACTGATTGTCCAGAGTTGTTTTGCATTTGATTCCTCTTATCTAGCGATCAGCGGGCAAACTCCTCGGCCTTGATCCGCCTAAGATTTGCCCGCTAAGTATCAGACCTTTTGTAGTCTAGTTCGACCAGCTATCAGCCATACCGCCGATCACCGGAAGTTTGAGCTGCTTGCCCATAAAGGCCATGATGCAGGCGACCAGCAAGCCGATCACTGGAATGATGATGGTCACAAGCCAAACTACGCCGCTCAATAGAGAGATAATAGTTGACTGGGAAGCTGCTCCCGCAAAAGCAACTATCATCGTCAGAACATAGCCGACGATCAATGTCGCATGTAGAAGGAGGGATTGAAACGCGGCAAAACGGGCGAACTTGTTCGTCTTGTCAGTAACGAGGATGATGATGCTCATGACGAGGCCGACGAAGCAAACAGGCAGGTATGCGAGCCCTGCCGCAACGTTCGAGTCCAGTCCCAGGGCGGACTTTCCGGAGTTATCCATATCTTAAAAGTTCTCCTTTAGAAATTGAAAATTGAAACGATTGCTAGCCGAAATTTACGTGAAATCTAGCATAAGACATTGGTAAACACAACAATCTCATGGCAGAATCTACAATTTATTTCGGAGCCACTGATGAAAGCAAAAGTATATGTAACGCTCAAGCCAAGCGTACTCGACCCACAGGGCAAAGCCATTCATCACTCTACAGAACTACTTGGCCACAAAAATCTTGCAGATATAAGGCAGGGAAAGTATTTTGAGCTCACCTTCGACGGTGACGTTTCCGACGAGTCTGCCCGTTCGACAGCGGAAGAGATAGCCAAGGACGTGCTGGCGAATCCGGTCATTGAAGATTGGCGCATCGAACTGGACGCTGATCGTTGATGGTAGATCGTTGGTGGCTGATCGCCCTCCCACGCGTATGGAGAAATCAAATTTCGAGAAACTGAGAATTTACGAATTATCTGAAGCAATTTCGGATAATTTGTGGGACATCGCGACCTCTTGGGACGCGTTTGCCCGGGATACTATAGACAAGCAAATCGTTCGATCCGCTGATAGCATTGGAGCTAATATTGCTGAAGGCGTGGGTCGATGG
>JAFAOW010000224.1 GCA_019247455.1 Acidobacteriota bacterium
ACCTCGGGATCCTCAGGAACGCGAGCGAAAACCTCGAAACGTTTGGGAGTCTCGAAAGGGTTCAGGCGAGCCGCATTGACCTGGCCCGGTCTGCGAAGTCGGGTTTCGGCTCGGACGTAGACGTTGGTACAGCGAACGGCGCCCTGAGCGCCGTGCCGATAGGGTTCATCTATTTGATGTTCGCCCCATTCCCGTGGCAGGTCGGGAGTTTGCGGCAAACTATTACGCTGCCTGAGGTGGTGGTCTGGTGGGCCACCGTTCCGTTGGTGATCGTCGGCATCTGGTATTCTATTCGCCATCGTTTGAGAAGCGCTCTTCCGATCTTGTTATTTACCCTTACTTTGACCTTAAGCTATTCGATATTCCAGGGAAATGTGGGAACCGCTTATCGTCAACGCACGCAGATCCAGGTTTTCCTATTCGTGTTCGCTGCCGTTGGTTGGACCGTTCTCAAGGAGAAGCGGTCTGACCGCAAACTTGCCGCGATGGCGAGAGCGCGCAGCCTTGACCTTGCGATTCGAACCCGGCACACAAGTAGCTAGATATGTGCGGAATCACCGGCTTTGTTAATTCGGATCGGCGTCCGGCCGATCGTCCGCTGCTGGAGAGAATGAACCGCGCGATCGTACACCGGGGACCTGATGAGGACGGCTTCTACGTTCAGTCGAATGTCGGGCTCGCGATGCGGCGCCTTTCGATCATCGACCTGGCTGGGGGACAGCAGCCTATATCCAATCGAGACAAGACCAAATGGATCGTTTTCAACGGAGAGATCTATAACTATCAGGAGCTGCGAAAACAGCTTTTGGATGATGGTTATCCGCTCAAGACCAGATCGGACACAGAGGCGGTCCTGGCGCTTTATGACAAATACGGTGCCGATTCATTGAGGTATTTGAGGGGGATGTTCGCTTTCGCCATCTGGGATGAGCGGGAGCAAACCCTCTTTGCGGCTCGCGATCGTGTCGGGAAAAAGCCGTTGCTTTACGCTCACCTCGAGGACGGGTCGTTTGTTTTTGGATCCGAGTTTACGGCGCTCTTGGAACATCCTTCGATCTCTCGCGATGTCGATCACCAAGCGCTCGACAGTTACTTTTCCTTTCTGTGTATCCCGGCTCCACAAACAGCGTTCAAAGCTATAAGAAAGCTCGAACCCGGTCACTGGCTGAAATGGCAGCACGGCGCCCTCGAAACCCACCGGTATTGGCTTCCCGATTTCTCAAAGAAAATAAGAATATCTGACAACGAGGCTATCGAGGAGACGACGCGGATCCTCCGCGAATCGACTCGCCTAAGGATGATCTCCGAGGTTCCACTTGGGGCCTTTCTGTCAGGGGGTGTCGACTCTTCCACTGTTGTCGCGCTGATGGCTCAGGAAAGCACTAATCCGGTCAAGACGTTTTCGATCGGTTTCGAGGAGGAAGATTTTAGCGAATTAAAGTATGCACGGCGCGTCGCTGAGCACGTCGGCGCCGAGTATCACGAGTTTATTGTACGGCCCGATACGCTAGAGGTCTTACCAACGCTGGTTGAGCATTATGGTGAGCCTTACGCAGATTCCTCTGCATTGCCGACCTATTATGTGTCACGCGAGACACGCAAATTCGTAACGGTAGCCCTTAACGGCGACGGAGGCGATGAAAGCTTCGCTGGATACGAGCGGTATATGGCAATGGAGCTTGCTGAGCTATATTCCCGGATCCCCCGCCCGGTTCGATCACTCTTGATCGAGGGCCCGGTAAATCTATTGCCGACTTCCGAGGTACGCAAAACAAGAGTGCGCGACGTGCAGCGATTCTTTACGTCGGCCAATGAGTCGAGAAAGGAACGGTACTTTCGGTGGATGTCCACCTTCAAGCCAGCGGTCAAGCCCACCCTCTATACCACCGATTTCGCTGCGTCGTTGAATGGTCAGAAAGCGCGTGATGTGCTCGACAGGTGGTTTGACCAGGCGAACGGTACGGGCGTCCTTGATGCGACGCTTTTGACCGACCAAATGACCTATCTGCCGAATGATCTGCTCGTAAAGGTCGACATCGCTTCCATGGCGAACTCGCTGGAGGCTCGCTCCCCTTTTCTCGACCACCATCTCATCGAATTTGCCGCCAGCTTGCCCGAATCACTCAAGATGAACCGGCTTCGTCCGAAGAGCCTGCTGAAGAAGGTCGCTGCACGGCTGGTGCCGAAAGAAGTGATCTACCGCAGAAAAATGGGCTTTGGCGTTCCAGTGGGCCGTTGGTTTAGGGGCGAGATGAAGGACTTTCTCCGTGAGACGTTACTTTCCCGGGAGGCACGCGGACGTGGGATAGTAACAAACTCCGTTGTAGAAGAGTATCTCGACGAACATATTGACGGACGAGCAGATCACACCTTCCAACTCTGGACACTCCTTATGCTGGAGTTGTGGTTCCAGCGTTTCATCGATGCCTGATACGCCGCTAAAAGCCCTCCCCCTCCAAAAAGCCCGGCTTTCTGTTGTTATGCCGGCTTTTAATGAGGGTCCCACGATCGAGCAGATCGTGCGCAAGGTGCTTGTTGTTCCTCACGTTTGCGAGTTGATAATCGTGGACGATTGTTCGACTGATGATACAGGGGATGTCGCCCGTAAATTGGCCGCGGACTTTCCGGCGATACGCTACTTTCGTCACGAGATCAATCAGGGCAAGACAGCGGCGCTTCGAACAGGTTTTGCGGCGACCACAGGCGATATCGTTGTGGTCCAGGACGCGGATCTGGAATATGACCCATCAGAGATCCCTGAGCTGATCGCACCGATCATCGAGGAGAAGGCCGATGTTGTTTTCGGGTCCCGTTTCATGGTGCGGCGAGCGGCGCGAGTGCTTTATTTTTCCCACTACCTTGCAAATCGATTCCTCACTTTCTTCTCCAATGTGTTCACGAACGTCAACATGTCGGATATTGAAACCTGTTATAAGGCTTTTCGCGGTGATCTGATCCGTAGCATGCGCATAACTTCTAGTGGATTCGGCTTTGAGGTTGAGGTGACCGCGAAAATGGCCAAGCGCCGCTGCCGGATCTATGAGGTGCCTATTAGCTACTATGGCCGGACGTATGAGGAAGGCAAGAAGATCGGCATTCCTGACGGTATTGCAGCATTTTGGTATGTGCTGCGTTACAACCTCTTTTCTGCCCGCTCATCTGCATTTCGCGAGGAAGCCAGCGGGTCGGGGACCATCGAGGGCTCTGATCTGGGCGGGCAGATCGGGGCGGTTAGCCGGCAACATCTGCGATAATCAATTCGTAACCGGCGCGGTCATCCCGCACGATCGTTTCTGAATTGCCCCTGCGTTATGACGAAGGCGCCTTTCAGGCCGGTTACGTTAGGCAGATCCGCGTCTTCCATCCAATCTGAGGTCTTACGCGGTAAACTCAGGCAATAATGTGCGGCAGCTGTCTTCGGAATGATAAGATAATTCTTTCGAAATTATTTTGGCTGGACGTCGAACTCGCTTCCTGCGATCGCTAAGAGAGCCGCCGTAGTACGACCATGATGAGCAAAGGGCCGATCACGAACGCACTAACGATCGATTTTGAGGACTGGTACCAGGGGATAGAGATACCGATCTCTCAATGGGGGGATTATGAAGACCGCATCGAGCGTTCCGGCGATACGGTACTTCGTCTTCTTGACGAGGCCAATGTAAAGGCGACATTCTTCATCCTTGGATATGTTGCTGAGAAGTTCCCTGATCTTGTCAAACGGATCGAGCGTGAGGGACATGAGATCGGTACTCACGGGTTTTCGCACACTCTCATATACAAGCAGTCTCCGGAATTATTCAAGACAGAACTGACCCGTGCGGTTCGCTTTCTCGAGGATCTGACCGGCGCGAAAGTGTTGGGACATCGCGCGCCCTATTTTTCGATCACGAAGGATTCTCTGTGGGCGTTGGATATCCTGGGAGAACTCGGCGTCAGATATGACTCGAGTATCTTTCCCGTTTTGAATTACCGATACGGGATAGCCGATGCCCCGCGATTCCCTTATACCATCGAGCGTGAACACTTTAAGTTTACCGAGTTTCCCATCTCGACCCTTAAGCTGCCGGGATTCACAATGCCGATATCGGGCGGGGCCTATTTCCGTATTTATCCTTATCAGGTGACAAAACAGGCCATCAAGGCCGTGAATAGGGGTGGGAACCCCGCGACCTTTTACCTGCACCCGTGGGAGCTCGACCCGGATCATCCGCGGATCGACGTGCCCAGGCGCATTGCATTGACACATTATTTTAACTTGGGGGCTACAGAAAGAAGGCTTAAGAAGCTGCTGCGCGATTTCCGTCTCGCGCCTATGAAGGATGTTCTGGGAATTACCTGATTATGAGTGAAGAAGTACAAACTGTTGGCGAGAGGGTTCGTGATCATTTCCACGAGGACGCTTCTCGCTTTGACGCCATTTACGAGCAGAAGAAGGGGTTTTTTGCCGGTATTGTAGATAACTGGTGGCGAGGCGTCGTTCAAAAGCGGCTTGAACTCAATGTTGAGAAGCTGCGTCCTCTGGATGGAAAAAAGATACTTGACGTAGGATGTGGCTCTGGTCGATTTTGTATCGCCTTCGCACGCGAGGGGGCTGCCCGGGTTGTTGGGATCGACTTTGCCAAGGGCATGATCGAGATCGCCAATGCTCTCGCCAAAGATGCTGGGGTCGCGGATCGATGCGAATTTATTGTGGGCGCGTTTCCGGACGATATTGATCGCGGCGAAGCCCCTTTCGACGCGAGTACCGGCAACGGGTTTTTCGATTATGTCGATGATCCTGTTCCCGTTATTGCCGCGATGCGTGAGCTAACAAAGGGAAAGATGATAATGAGTTTCCCGAAAGCCGTCGAGTGGCGCGTGCCTGTCCGCCGTGTGCGATTTTGGCTGAAGGGCACTCCGCTGTTTCTTTATCGCGAGCCTCAGGTTCGCGATATTCTTGCTAAAGCCGGGGTCACCGACTTTGAATTCATACACCTGGATCGAGACTACCTCGTGGTCGCCAATGTTTGACCGTTTTTAGATTGGAAACGGCAGATCACAACACCACCGCTCAGGCGGAGCCGGTCCGGGTCCTCCACATAATCACCCGCATGATCGTCGGGGGGGCGCAAGAGAACACGCTGCTTTCCGTGGCGGGTCTTCATGCCATGCCCGAATATGACGTGACCCTGGTGAGCGGCATCGATAAGGGCAGGGAAGGCGAATTGTTGTCCCAGGCCCGCGAGGCCTGTCATCTTATCGTCTTGCCCGAAATGGGCCGCTCCATCGATCCGCTTTCCGACGTCGTCGCCTTCTGGAAGTTGTTCCGGCTGATGAGAAAGGGCCGGTACCATATTGTACATACCCATTCTTCCAAGGCGGGCGTCCTCGGGCGTCTCGCGGCCAAGCTGGCCGGAACGCCGATCATCGTGCACACGCTTCACAGCCTCGTCTTCCACGATTACCAGCCTTGGCTGGTAAATCGAGCCTGGTGGCTGGTAAAGAAGATCTGTGCCCCTGTGACCGACTTCTACATTAGCGTTTCACAGATCATTGTTGACAAGGCTATCGCTGCCCGCATAGCCGAACCCGAACGATTTCGCACTATCTACAGCGGCATGGAGCTTGATTGGTTCCTCAACGCTTCGTTCGACAAAGCCGCTGTACGACGGGAATTTGGAATACCTCAGAATGCGCCGGTGGTCGGTAAGATCGCTCGTCTTTTTCCCTTAAAGGGACACGACCAGCTCATGGACGCGGCGCCCGAGATCGTTGCGCGTGTGCCCGATGTCCGTTTCTTCTTGATCGGTGACGGTATTCTCCTAGAGCGTCTTCACGAACGGGCTCGGCAATACGGGATACTCGACAACTTTGTCTTCGCCGGTTTGATCGACCGCACCCGAATTCCCGAAATGATCTCCGCAATGGATGTAGTCGTGCACACATCGCTTCGCGAGGGTCTGGCGAGAGTGCTTCCACAGTCGCTTGCCATGGGGAAACCCTGCGTCTCGTTCGATATTGACGGTGCTCCCGAGGTCGTTATAGACGGCCATACCGGTTTCATTGTGAAGCCGTTCGACTCGGTCGCGCTGGCGGATCGAGTAGCCGTCTTACTGGAGAACAAAGACCTTCGCGAGCAATTTGGGCAGAATGGCCGACGTCATGTCGACCCGAACTTTCGTTCAGAGAAAATGGTCGCCGATATTTCGGAGGTCTACCAGGAACTGCTCAAAAAGAAGGCCAAAAAGATCTCCGCATTCAACCTGCGGAACAACAAACAAGGGTATCCTTAGTTGGATTTTCTGCGATAATCGCTCAAACCGTTCCGCAAACAATGCAGCGAATCAACATCACTCCTTTTCTGGCTGGCGCCGTGACCACCATCATTGCAGCTGCAGCGACCTTTGGCGTTCGATCATTCGCGCGGAAGTACGGTTTCATCGCCCGCCCGACGACTGACCGCTGGCATAAAAAGCCGACGGCAATGCTTGGAGGGGTGGCGATCTTTCTCGCCGCCGCGGCTGGGTTCTTCGTTTTCGTCCCGTACTCCCCTGAATCGCTGGTCTTGTTCGCGTCAAGCACCTTGCTGTTCGTCGTCGGCCTTATAGACGATCTGGTCAGCATACGCCCTTATCAGAAACTCATTGCCCAACTCGCCGGGGCAGGACTCCTTGTAATGTTCGGCTTGAAGCTCCCAATTACGGGATACGAAATAGTCGATATATGGATAACCGTCTTTTGGGTGGTCGGAATAACGAACGCGATCAACCTGCTCGATAACATGGACGGGCTCGCGGCCGGGATCTCCGTCATTGCCTCGGTGTCACTGGCTTTTAACTTTTCGGCCAATGGCCTAACAAGCGAACTTCTTCTTGCCTCGGTGATGATCGGGGCTCTTTTGGGTTTCCTGTTCTTCAATTTTAATCCAGCCAGCATCTTCATGGGAGATTGCGGCTCGATGTTTCTCGGATTCTTGCTTTCGGGGTCTGTTCTCCTAAATCGTGTAGGAGGGCGCTCGCGCGGCATAGTCGCAATTCTGGCGGTACCGGTACTGATACTCTTCGTCCCGATTTTCGATACTACCTTTGTGACCCTCCTGCGAAAGGCTTGGGGACGCAAAGCCTCGCAGGGTGGCCGAGATCACACATCCCATAGATTAGTAGCCCTTGGACTCTCTGAACGCAGTGCGGTCCTGATGCTTTACGCGTTCGCGATCATTGCGGGCGCTTTGGCGCTGGTCGTAAGTCAGGTCGGCACGCTAAACAGCTTTGCTTTGATCGGATTATTCTGCGTCGTGCTGGTGATCCTTGGTGTTTACCTTTCAAAGGTCAAGGTCTACGAAGGGGAGGACGTAGAGAAGGCTGCCGCCGAAAATGCCGTTTTTGCGTTCCTCATCAACGTCACTTATAAGCGGCGGATCTTCGAGGTCTTCCTCGACGCATTTTTGATCACCTTAGCCTATTATTCAGCATTTTCATTGCTTTACGGTTCGCCTGAGGGAACGGCAAATTGGGATCTTTTCTTGAGCACGCTCCCGATCCTGATCCTTGTCAAACTGGCCTCATTTCTTGTGGTGGGTGTTTACCGTGGGCTTTGGCGATACACGAGTGTCGGCGATCTGATCACGTTCGCAAAAGGCGTCATCCTTGGTTCTGCGGTGAGTGTGCTGACGGTCCTCGTGCTTTATAGATTTGTCGGCTTTTCGCGAACGGTGTTTTTCCTAGATGGTGTTCTGCTTCTCCTTGGTGTCGTAGGGAGCCGCATTGCGTTCCGTTTGATCCGCCAGATGCTTCCGCTTCCAGTATCGCCCGAAGGGCGGAATGTCCTTATTTACGGCGCCGGGGACGGGGGCGAAATGGTTCTGCGCGAACTCAATAACAACCCGTCGTGGGCATTTGTGCCCGTGGGTTTTATCGATGATGATCCCCTCAAGAAAAATAAGGTCATTCATGGCCTCACCGTCTATGAATGTAATAGTTCGCTCGCCGAGATATGTGATCAGAGGAATGTAAAGGAGATATTGATCTCCGTTCGTACCATTCAGCCCGACCGGCTTCGTTGGATCCGGGAATACTGTCGGGACGCTAATATTGATCTCAAGCGGGCGCAGATCCGGATCGAGCCGATCGAACTTTCGTGATCGACGAAGGAGAATTCCACTGTCTCTGAGAATTGTACGATTAGGTTACTGGCCAAGCGCTTTTTTTGCGATCGCGCTTAGCGTTGCAGGCCTGTTCTTTACCTGGTACTTCGTCAAGTGGAATTTTGCGACCTTGATCGCCTACAGGCTCGACCCTACGCAGCCCCAAATGCGCCCGGTCGCCGAGTGGCTCGCCGCCATCGCGCCCAGCGACCCGCGGGTCCACACGGTGCTGGCGGAGTTTCTTGAGCGTAATTTTGACCAGCAGGATCTCGATCGGTCTTTGATCGAGTACCAGAAAGCTGCGGGGCTGGCTCCGAATAACTATCTCATGTGGCTCGATCTTGCAGAGGCCCGCGATCGCCATGGCGACTATGACCTCGCCGATGAAGCATTCGCCCGCGCCCTGGAACTTGCTCCGAACTACGCCGGCGTCCAATGGGCCGCGGGCAACGCCTTGATACGGCACAAACAGCTCGACCGGGGCTTCTCTCTTATTTCCCGCGCCGCAGACGGGGACAACACGTACGCGGGTCCGGCAGTGTCGCTGGCATTTCAGCTGTTTGATGAAAACACATCGGCCGTGGAGCATGCGCTCGGGAATACAGCGTCGATCAACTCCGCCTTGAGCACTGTCCTTGCGGTCCACCAGCGTTATGATGAGGCTGTCGAAGTCTGGCAGCGCATCCCGGCGGACATCAGGCGCGGACAATTCAAAGAACAGAACACGCGATTCATAGCGCAGCTTACCGCCGCGAAAAAAATAACTCTTGCGGCAAGGGCCTCCGCGGATGTCTCTGACACCGAACAGTCGCGCCCTGAGCCGGGTAAGTTGATAAACGGCGGGTTCGAAGACGCGTTTCGCACCAAAGGAGCGACTCCGTTTGAATGGAATATCTCGCAGGGACCGCAGCCGCAGGTTGGGTTAAGCGACTCGCAGCGGCGCTCGGGCGACCACAGTTTGATAATGAATTTCGAATCGTTTGAATCCGTCGGTTTTCGCCAGCTTGAGCAGACCGTGCCGGTAGAACAGTCCCGGTCCTATGTCTTTGACATCTTTTACAAGGCAGATATGAAGACAAAGCTCGAGTTTCATTGGGAGGTCGTCGACATTGCCTCGGGCGCGATCATATCAAGGACTCCTTCGCTTGTGAACGCGGCGGATTGGACCGAGTTATCCGCCCGGTTCATGCCACCCGCAAGCGGCGATGGGGTCCTCGTTCGGTTCGTCAGCCAGGGCTGCGATGGGCCCATCTGCCCGTGTAGCGGCAAGATCTTGTTTGATGATGCTTCGATACGCCCGGAATGAAAGACGAGGCAGGAACACCCAATACTTTTGTCCAATTGGACAGGATCCTGATCGGCGAGCGGTCGTCCCGCCTCAGCTCGGCGATCTTTTTTCTTCTGTGCCTTTTACCGGCCTTCGGAACTATCGTTTTTGGAGCCGTTGATCTTGCGACGTGGGTCATTATCGCCCTCATGACAACCGCCATCGGTGTCCTGTGGCTCATTGATGGCTGGAGGGGAAAGGGCTACCTCGTAAACTTGTCACCAATTCAGATCCCGCTAGGCGGTTGGATATGCCTCGGTGCTATTCAGTTAGTACCATTTTTTGGCCGCGCGATATCGCTTGAACCCTACGCAACGCGTCTTTTTGAGGGGCGTTTGATCGTTTTCGCATTCTTCTTCTGTGCCTGTTTGACTTTCATCAATAGAGAACGCCGTCTTCGGGTGGTTGTTTGGTTCGTGGTGATCTTCGGCGCGATCCTTGGGTTCTTTGCTGTCCTTCAGC
>JAFAOW010000279.1 GCA_019247455.1 Acidobacteriota bacterium
TACGGCTACACCCTGCTGTGGACTTTCATTCCGATGACCGTCTTTTTTGTGGTCGCCCAAGAAATGTGCGTCCGCATGGGCGTTGTCACGGGTCAGGGATTGGCCGACCTGATCCGCGAACAGTTCGGCGTGCGATGGACAGCATTCATTATGCTTGCTCTGGTGGTCGCAAATGCCGGGATCATCATTGCTGAATTTATCGGAATAGCGCAGGCGTCCGAGATCTTCGGTGTTCCCAGGTTGGTCACCGTTCCTCTTGCCGCCCTTCTCATCTGGTGGCTGGTCGTAAGGGGCTCACCGAAGAGCGTAGAAAGGGTCTTCCTTCTAATGTCCCTCGTTTTTTTCGCCTACGTCATTTCGGCCTTCGTTGCGAAACCGAACTGGTCAGAGGTGGGTCGAAATCTCATTACACCGAGCTTCCATTTCGAATCCGGGTATCTGTTCACAATGATGGCCCTGATAGGCACCACGATCACTCCGTTCATGCAGCTCTATGTTCAGAGCTCCGTGGTCGAAAAAGGAATGGACACCGATGATCTAAAGATCGCCCGCACGGACGCTATCCTTGGAGTCGTTTTCGCGAATATCATCGCGGCCTTCATTCTGATCTGTACGGCCGCGACCTTACATGCAAGCGGGTTGACGCTAACCGATGCGGCTCAGGCGGCACAGGCACTTGCTCCGGTCGTAGGACTTTATGCTAAATATTTATTTGCTATCGGTCTTCTTGGCGCCGCGATGCTCGCGATGGGTGTGCTTCCCCTGGCTACAGCCTACAGCCTCAGCGAGGCGCTTGGATTTGAAAAAGGACTCACGCATTCATTCCGGGAGGCTCCCATATTTCTGGGCCTGTTTACCACGCTAGTGGTCTTCGGAGCGGCGGTCGCGCTGATTCCTGGAATTCCGCAATTTCGTCTCCTTCTCTTCACGCAATGCGTGAATGGTGTGCTTCTTCCTGTGATTCTCATTGCGATCGTGATACTCGCCAACAACAGCGAGATCATGGGTAAATACCGTAATCGCGTCATCCATAACGTATTTGCGATTGGTACGACGGTGATCGTTTCCGCGCTTTCATTGTTGTTGATTGGCAAAACGATAGCTGATATGTTTTAGACTCCCGTTTATGGCCGCATCAGAGGTGCAGAAAAAGGTCCTGTATTTCTTTATCTGGGCGGGTATCCTTGCGCTCATTTTGATCCTTTTTCCCTTTTTGGAAGATTGGATAAATTCCTTCGTAGCAGGCCAGTTTGGTCTTGTTGTGAGCCACGAAGGCATCATAACGACCGCCTCGGGTTCCACGCCCGACAAGATGACGGAGACCTGGATCAGTCTTGTCGTCAATGTCCTTGAGGTCGCCGAGATCATCCTTTGGATGGCGATGGTCGTTACGGTAGTTCGGTTTATAGCCTATCTGGCCACTAAGGCGTTTTACCGGAACGCGGCGAAAGGAGAGATATCGTCGCTAGTGACGACAGTCCTTTCCGTGATCGTCTATATAGTCGCGTTCTTCATAATTTTTCAGTCGCAGTTTCCGAACATCCAGCTGGCGCCCCTTTTCACCGGTTCGACGATAATAGGTATCGTCGTCGGCCTTGCGTTGCAGGATACTCTCGGCAATCTGTTTGCCGGCCTCGCATTGCAGGCAGACCAGTCGTTCCAGATCGGTGATGTCATTGCGGTTACAGGAAAATGGACGGGGGTTGTCGAAAGCATCTCATGGCGAGGCGTGAAGGTAAGGACATTTCAAAACAAGCTCCTGGTCGTCAGCAACTCGGTCCTGGGTAAGGAATCAATTGAGGTAGCTCCCAAAGATAACTTGAATGCCCGGCTTGTTTTTTTCAGCACGCGTTATGTCCATTCTCCGGCAAAGATCTCTCACCTTATCCGGGAGGCGATCAGGCTTGATGAAAATGTTTCGCCAAAGATCCGTCCTATCGTCCGAATTCGCGATCTCGGCGCGGACGGTGTCGACTGGGAGGTGAAGTATTGGCTCGAGAACTACGCGGCATACAACGACTCAGACGCCCTTGTGCGCCAGCGCATTTGGTACGCATTTCAGCGTGAGAACATCGAGTTTGCATTCCCGACGCGCACCCTGCATCACGAAAGAAGGGTCGAGGAACTGGCCCCTGAGGACGTCGCAAACATTATTGCGGAGCGGCTGGGCCGCGTATCGATCTTTGCCCCCCTCTCTGATGAGGAGATCGAGCGATTAGCTAATGTTTCGACCACTAGGACTTATGCCCCAGGCGAAGCAATAGTGCGCCAGGGTCAGGAGGGAAACTCCATGTTCGTGGTTCTACGCGGGACCGTAAAAGTTCAGATCCCCGAAAAAACCTACCAAAAAACGATCAGCACGCTTAAAGAAAATGACTTTTTTGGCGAAATGAGCCTGTTGACGGGTGAGCCGCGGACGGCCAACGTCGTGGCTTTTGAGGAAACGGAGGTGATGCGCATAGACAAGTCTGGATTGAAGCCGATCCTTGAGTCTAACCCTTCACTTGTAGAAACGATCGGCGAGCTGGTCGAGGAACGGCGCGCCATCCTCGCTGAACAATCGGCCCTGGAGGCAGAACAGAAGGCGGAAGAGAAAAAGAAAGGCGTCGTCGGATCGCTACGCTCGTTTTTCGGTTTGAATTGAACTAATGGACATTTCCGTCATAGATCTCATGGAGCACCTCCGAGATCGTTTGACGCTCGCTGTTTTTCCGGCTTAAATTGCGCTTACCCTCAAGCACCGGTTTCTCTTCCTCAACGGTCTCCAGAGTTACGGACGCCGTGGCTCTTCTTAATTCCTGAGGATCGGCGACCTTCGTCGTCTCGACCAATTCAGCGGACTTCGCGCAGCCGGCGCGCGCCTCTTGCAGCAATTGGTGGAAATGATTCTTCCGCATGCGTTCCAGAGATCTGAGGGCTGCCGAGGTTAAAGGAGCCTCGGCCGGGGCTCGCTCTATCTTCCTAAGTATACGAACGTGCTCACGAAGCTCCTTCGACGGAAAAACGATATTTGATTCATCCCTGTCCGCCTTGTGCGCCAGCGGTTCCAGGTATTCCAAGGCCGAACTCTCATCACCTATTTTGTGATTAAGAGCGCCCAGGCAAAAATCCAAGAGTGGCGGCGCCCCGCCCATCTGGGTGGCGATCGAACTCCCCTCTCGAATTGCTTCGCGCATCTCAAAGCCGAACCATCGTCGGGTATCGTCCCTTAGCATCTCGTTTGCACGGATATAGAATTCGAAGATCCGGCGCGAGTCGGGCCGAAACTGGGGCGCGAACATCTTCCAGACAAAATAAGCGATCAGTCCGAAAAAAAACAGGAGGAATACGGGAAAGCCGACGAGGTAAAGCAATACCCCTACAATACCAAAGGCCAACGTGTACTGGACCTTGTCCAGCGAATTCACGTGGCCTCGCTTTTCGAGATGCTTTTCGCCCACCTTGTCGATATTAGATCATTTTCTGGTAGATTTCGGCGCTGATTTCTTCGCCTTCGGCTCTTCCGGCTTCGGCTGGTCGCCCCCAGTTTCAGAAGCCTGAGCCTGTGCCTTCTTAAACTCCGTCTCAACCTTTGATCCTAGGTCCGAAAACACCTCTCCCATCTTGTCAAAAGCTTTGGACGAAGATTCAACTACGTAGTTGAAAGATTCGCTGAGCGTTGCGACTTCCATATTAAGCAGGCTCGCGAATTTCTCCTCCAGCGGCAATGCTTCAAATTCTGCTTGGATGCGGCTCTTCTGGCTAGATTTTGTTTGTTCACTCATAATTTGTACATCCCCTGTACTACTAGATCGGATACGACGATCTTCGGAGAAAAGTTCCGGGCCCTCAGTGCATCGCCGTCCTCACGCGCACACGCGGTTGAGCTCCGGGCGCGGCGGGCTCGCTTATTAGATTGCCTGCCTGGCATTCTGAACACAGCCCCCATAACCGCAGACTATGATGGGTTGGCCGAAACCCGAATTTGTCCGCCATTTCATCCTGTAATGCCTCAATATCGGGGGAAAAGAACTCGATGACCTTCCCGCACTCGGTGCAGATCATATGATCATGATGTTCATGATTAAAATGATGCTCGTAATAGGTTTTGTTGTCCCCGAACCTCACTTCCCGTGCGAGTCCAGCTTCAGTCAGGAGCTTAAGTGTCCGATAAACCGTTGTAAGTCCTAAAGTTGGATCGATCTTGCTTACGAGCCCGTACAGATCCTCGCTCGTAAGGTGTTCTTCAGTGCTCAGAAAGGTCTGCAGGATCAGGTCCCGCTGGCCTGTGTGGCGAAGGCCGCGAGACTGGATATAGTCTGAAAAGATATCGCGTTCGACCTGAAATTCCTTGACCGTTTCGCTGCCACTCATGTTAATTCTCCAAACCAGACGATACTACCATTTCAGTTTTGTCTTAGCTATGGCCATTTTTGTGCGTAAAGTATCCAGACGCTCCCGACTCACTCCTCTCCGAGCGGCGATCTCCAATGAACGCTCACCGAGAAGCAAATAGATCTCAAGTATCTCGTCGGACACATTTTCGTTTAGGGTACTCAAATGACGGGTCAGTGTCTCGATGTCCGCCCGCGCGAAGGTGCCCGTCAGCGAATCTTCAATGCTCTGGCTGTGAAGGTTCGCGACTGTACTATCGACAAGCGGCAGGAGTATCTCTATCGCTTTTTCTTCGGACAGACCGCACTTCATCATCATCTCAACAGATACCTCAAATAGGGCCACAAGATGGCCGCAGGCCGTGACCGCCGCTGCGTGATAGAGGGTCTTAAATTTTGTGTCGATCGAGAATCCCTTACCCCCAAGGTCGTCTACCAGTTCTTCACCGATCTCAACAGCCTTTTCATCGCCTTCGATGCAAAAATAGGCGCCGCGCAGCCTCTCGGGCCCAAGGGCCGGGTCACTGATCGATACCAACGGATGGATCGAGCCGATGGAACGCTCTGCGGTTCTCAGCTCCGCCAGCACCGAGGAAGGCATCGCACCGCAGGTATGGTAGATCACGCCGTATCCGCGGAGCCGGCCCTGGAGCGATCGTGCCGCGTTTCCGATCTCCCTGTCCTGAGTCGTGAGGAAAACAATTTCGCTTGTGATCTCGCTCACTCTGTCGTTTTCAATAAGAGCATCCGTAACAATTCCTGGCCCGGAAAACCGGGGCGGACGCCCCCTGTAAACGAGGTGTTCGAGGCGGTATTTCGCCGGCGGCAGGCTTAGGGCGATCGCCCCGCCTGCGCGGCCCAGCCCGATCACTGAAACAGTCTTCATAACGATTAGTCTATAACTGAAATGCAGAAATTAACTACGAAAAGGGACCGCTCAGTTTGGCGGCCGCAATGTAAAGAGAAATGAGATCTTACCCTACGCTTCAGTGTGGACCGCTACGATTGTCTCCAAGGTCCGAAGGCTTGCCTGACATCCGCAAAAGGTTCCATCCGGGCGAATCTCCGCTACGTTCGCGTCGCAAATATATGTTCGAAGGTCGCGCCGGATCCGCATCCTCTCCCGGACTCCCTCGTTTTGATCGGCAGCGCAGTCCAGGTAGTGCTCAACAGCGCCGTCCCAGTCCCTGATCTGGGTCGCCTTTCGTGCCGCCTCATGCTTTCTAGCATAAAGCGTCGAATAACTCCGCCGCAGTCCCTCCCAAAGGGATTCGATCCCGCCTGCCGAAGTTCTTGGAGAAAGCAGCTGAGCCACGAGCGACGCCCTTCGAGTCTCCGTCTCTTCGTCCGAGGTCGCTTCCAAAAAATGAATGGAATTCACGATCCGTTCCCGGCCCTTTGCGCCCTCGACGGTTTTGTCGAGGTCAGTTATCTCCCGCCTAAACACCTGGTAATTCTCCGGTTCATCCGCGAAGAGAGCGATCAACGACGCCATGGCGCCCTGAACATCTCCCTTCTCGCGAACTTCTGAGATCACGCGTTTCGCATTCTGGAATTTCTTTTCGACTTTTGCAATGCGCCTCCAGAGATTCGCCCCCAGGGCGTCATCCGGCAATGAATGGAACGTCTCAAGAAATGATTCCGCTCCCCAATCTACAAGCATTTCCTCGAGTTGGGAGGCCGCCGCTTGAATGTTCGTGATGGGCAGTTTGCTGCCGATCAGCAGCTTGGACCATTGGTCGAGTTTAGCGGCCGAGTATTCATCACTGAGGCAAGGAGCGACGCCGATAATATCGTCCCAAATGATTTGGAGGTCAAGAGAGCGATATGTAATGCGATTGTTCTGCTTAGTTACAAGGTCGATAAGCCTCCTCGCGACCAGGGCCCCGAGAACAACATGCTGAGCGTCAACCGACAAGCCCATTTTTGACGCGCGGAACCGTTTCGCGATGTCTACAAGACTAATTGATGCCTTTCCATCCAGAACAGATTGTGGCAATGCCGTTTGGACCACCTTCGCCTCCTTCAAGGCGTCGCGGGACAACAGTTCCACCACGTCTTCACTTTTCGAGGCGATCCCAAGTGGAAGGGCGAAAAGTCCGGCCAAATCGCTGGCAGTGCCCGCCGGTGTTCCCCCGTCGGCCGACAGAAATCCGGAGATCAGCATAGCGGCCTGCCCTTGGTGCAGGACTTCTTCGAAAACAGGATGCTCGGGATATTTTGCGTCGAACAAAGGCCCTAGCCCCACGGACATTACCTGCGCAAGATTGCCAGCTTCTAAAAGTGAGGGAGGCAGCGAAACTTCTGCCGAGCCGGTTACAAAAGAGGCATCTTTGACAAAGGTCCGCAGCCATGCCGAATCAAGTGCGAGAGCGAGCCGATGACTCTCGATGGCGAGGGAGTCCGCCAGTTTTTCGCGGACGGCGTCGTCGGTGCGGATCAGATGAAGCAGAGCGATATTGCGCCGCTCTTCCTCCGTCAAAGGGGATACGCGCCAGTAGAAGTTATCCACGCCGGCTTCGAACTGGGACGGATCTGAGCAGACAACAACTTTCCAGTCTGGTGTGTGCTCCCCTTTGCCGGCTTTGTGACTGTTGAGCGACCAATCAACGATTCCCCTGCGAATGCCGCCGCGCCACTCGATGGCGCATGGCGTCGCCTCGGGAACTTCCTCAAACGCACTTATGTCGCTGTATTTCTCGCCGGCATGCTGTATCAAGATTCGCCATATATCTGCTTCCTCGACCGCCTCGATGCCTTCCAGTCCGAGAACGGCGCTGCGGCCTTTCGACAGTTGGAACGCGTGCAAACCGGTAGCAAGAATGTCGACTTGAACGTCACGGTTTCCGGAATTACTCCATTCAGTAAGTAACCGGGTTGCATTGGCCGCGTCCGGTGCGTCCAGGACGAGCGCTGACGATATGTCCTCCGGCGACACGAAGCGGCCCTCGACAGAGAGGATAAACAGTGTCTTCAGGATCCGTTTCTCTATCTCTTCGTTCGATCTTTGACGAAGTCGATCGTAGGCCTCGAACATTGGTACGAGATCCTTGACCGTTCGCGCGAATGGTTCTATCGCGTCAAAGATCTTGTCGGGTCCGATGACGCGGTCAGCGGGGTCCGTCAGGACCTCCCGGCCGGCCGCCTCGGCAAAATTCAGAAGTGTGAAATTCCGCAAATACAGGCGTAAGAAAGGTGCTGCTTCGGCCACAACCGGGTGCAGCGGATACAGTTGGCAGAAGCGCTGCTCGCTCCACCGGAACCTTGGCGCTTTGCTCTGTAACTGCTTATAGATGTTTTGGATCTCGGCGGCCGAACCGCGTGACTTTACAAAGAGATTCGAGTCGATGATCTTGAAAAGATGCTCCTGCTCCAGATAATCGATCGTATAATTGGTGACGATCGCGGCGTTCATTCCTTCTGCGCCGGCGATGTCATCATCCAGAGCAACCGCAGCGAACAGGCCTATGGCTTTGGCGGCTTCCCCTATTTCGACTAGCTGTGGGCCATCCTGCCTCGCAACTAACGAGTCTCGCTCGGGGTCGGTATCAATGAACAAGGCGAAAGGCTCCTGGCAGGCCTCAAACGCACGCAAAAGGATCGCCGGGATATTCTCGGGCAAGGAGCCCTCGCTGACCCCCAGCATCTGTGCGACGGCATCCCTCAATTCCGAGACGAGGTCGGTTGAAGAGCCTCGTTTGACGATCGCGATGGGCCACTTGGTGCGGCTGAGAGAGTCCACTTCTGTTTTTACGTGAATATCGCCGATCTTCGAACGAACATCCGGGCTGGATAGTATCCCGGCGACCGCAGCGAGGAAGTGACTCTTTCCAGAGCCTCTAAATCCTGCCAGAGCTCTAGCCCTCCCCTGCCCGGCACACACCTCGCTCAATGAACCAAGCCACTTGGTCATCAAGTCCGCCGTAATGTCCGTAAAATAATAGCCGCCCACGGCAAGATCGGGCGCGTTGTAAGGCCCGTCCACGATCTGCAACGGCCGCACATCGACGAGATCCCCGATTTTCGCAGGCATTCGACTCATAAAATTTTCGCTACCTAATATAGCCGAAACTTGTGGGAGCCCGGATGCCTAGTTTAACAAGTTTCAAACCTAAAAGAAATAAATTTTCAGCCATAAATAACAGTCAAAACGAGCATTTTCACAACCAAAACGCATAGCCTCGCATCTATTTGTTGATATCATTCTCGTGATCGAGCACGGCCTGGCTTAGCCGGCCCCCTGCCAGAGGAAATATGCTTCATAAATTCGCCCAAAATGCTGCTGCCTTTACGATTTTGGCGGCGATCTGGTTCGGCTGGGTAGCTTTTTTACCGCGTGACCTTCAAGCCCAGACGACATCCTCAACTAAGGATGAATCGAAGTCGAAGAAGGACAAGAACAAGTCGAAGGATGCAGCACCCGCTCCAACTCCGGCGCCAACCGCTCCATTGAGCGTCAAAGAAGATCCCTCGCAGATCGGTAAACGCAATATCAATACTGGAGCGGACAAATTCTTTGGCTGGCTCGGCGGCTCCAAAGAGAAAGAAATGCAGCTCGGACGCCAGCTCGCTATGGAGGTCGAGCAGCAGTCGAAGATGGTCGATGACCCGGAGATCACCGAATACGTGAACCGGGTTGGACAAAATCTTGTGCTCCATTCTGACGCTAAGGTCCCATTTACCATCAAGGTGATCGACAGCGATGAGGTGAATGCTTTCGCTCTTCCAGGCGGCTTTTTTTTCGTAAATAAAGGCCTTTTGCTTGCTGCCGATAATGAGGCGGAATTGGCCGGCGTTATGGCTCACGAGATCGCGCACGTTGCCGCCCGCCATGCCATGGAAAATCAGGGCAAAGGAACTCTGATCAACTATGGAGCCCTTGCCGGGATGATCTTTGGCGGAGCCATCGTAAGCGGCATCCTTCAAAATGGCGGTGGAATTCTTGCTGGTCTCGCCGAACTTAAATTTTCACGGGCTGCCGAAGAGGAGGCTGATCGCCTCGGCGTTCAATACCTTTACGCAGCAGGCTATGATCCTCACGCGATGTCGACAATGTTTGAAAAGCTCGCCGCTCAGAACAAGAAAAAGCCCGGTGCGGTCGCCAAGCTCTTCTCAACCCACCCTCAATCGCTTGACCGCCGCGACGCGAGCGAAGCTCTTGTTGCGCGCTTTCCGGATCATGAGGAGTATTTGATAAGCACGTCCGAATTCCAAAGGATCAAGGCTGATCTCCTTCGCAAAACAAATGCTTTAGCTAGCGTTTCCACCGATTCAAATGACCCGATGGATAATTCTCGGCCGACTCTCAAGAAACGACAGCCGACAACCGATGGCGATGGCGGAACGAGCGATAATTCGTCGGGTTCTTCATCGTCTTCCTCCGATGGCCCACCGAAGCTGAAGAAGCACGAGCCGGAACCAGTGCCAACGCCCACTCCGACTTTCGAGTGACAATTTTGACGTCGATGACTTGAAGGCACGGGCCCACGGCCCGTGCCTTTTTGTTTAGAGTGGACCGAGCTCGGCCTTCGGCTGCAGGGATGGATAAGTGCGATCGATGATCGACCAGAAAAGGCGGCCCGGGTGCGCGCTTTGACGAGCCCGGGAAAAACTTCTTACTGCTTTGGTGGTCCCTGAGGCGTAGGGGTGGGTTTCGGCTCGGGACCCTTTTGCGAGATCACCGTCGTCAGCGACTGGGGGATCTGATTTGCAAGGATATCGCCCTGGTTGGCAATTATCTGATCGATCATTTCGAACTTATCCTTATCAAACTCCTTCGTCATCAATACGCCGTTCTTATCGATGGTCATGGGGTAGATCCCGAAGAATTCGTTCTTGAAGTTAGTCAGGAAAGACGGCTTTTCGCACGGCTCGACATTCAGCCGGGCTGGATCTGGGGGTGGGATCGGCGCGCCAATAATACCCAGCTGTTCCTTAGCTTTCTCAACATATTCTCCATTCGGATAATCAGTAACAATTCTTTGGAAATAGCGGGCCGCCTGATCCGTTTCTTCCTCGACGAGATATGTGTTTGCAAGCTTGAAGAGGACCTCTTCCATGTTGCAGAAGTTAGGATATTTGTCCACAACCTCCCGAAACCGCGATTGGGCACCTTTTAGGCCACCCTTTTTGTATTCCACTGACTGCGTGTAGTAGTAATCCGCGATGCCCAGATCATGCAACCCAAGATTGTCTTGGACCTGTTTCAAACGGGCCTGCGCGTCGCTCTTAAGGACGGAATTCGGATACTGCTGCAGAAGTGCTTTTAAACGCGTCTCCGCTCGGTGAGCGCGCGTCGCATCCCGATCAGGCAATCCTATTTGACGCATTTCTGCTTCGGCGATCTTGAGTACGACACGATCCGCAAGCGGATGTGTAGGAAAAAATGTCAGCCAGTCCTGATATGAGGCGATCGCCTGGATGAGAGAGCTTGTTGATCCCTCGAGATAAAAGGAATCTCCGACCGCCAACTTAGACATCGGCAGATACGGCGAATCAGGATAAGTAGTAATGATCGTTTGGAAAAGCAGACGGCCTACGTCGTAGTGGGCCTTCCTGATCTCGCGGGTAGCAACGATAAAAAGCTCGCGATCGCGCCCCGGTGCAACGGACCCGATCAGCTCTTCGTACTCATCATTACCTCCTTTCCCGAAGATTCCCAGGAATTTTCCTTTCTTCTTTTTATCGCGGGGCTGGCCTTCGGTGGTAGTGCTTTGGGCGCGCGCCGATGCAGTTTCAAGCTGGGCGGTATCCACACTTGCTTGGAGTTCCGTAACCCCCTGCTCAAGCGAATCAACATCCTTCTTATCGTACTTGTCGGCCCGATCGACCTTACCGCGGAGCTCATTCACATCTGATAGCAGCCGGCCTGCGTCCTTGTCCAACGCCGTCAAGCGGCCGAGTGGCGTGTTACGATCCTTTTCGTCCTCTTTCTGACCTTTATTGTTCTTCTCGCTTTCGGCCTTTAGCGTCGAGATCGCGCTCCCGAGCGATCTTCGCATCCTTTCAAGCTTGTCGCGCATCACTTCAAGCCGCTGGGTCACGGTACCGTCACCCTGCTTGCCCTGCGCGTGGGTTGAATAGGCGAAACAACCCGTTA
>JAFAOW010000090.1 GCA_019247455.1 Acidobacteriota bacterium
GAGACATCTTCTGGTCGAGCTCGGCGAGCTGACTCAAACCCAGCGAGCGCCCGACGCTCTACCGAACGAAGGGCTGCTTGTGACCGGCCAATTCGTCTCCGTCGATCCCGGCCATGGCGCCGCGAGATGGTTCGCGGGCCTGTATGGCGCGGGCCAAAGCCGGGCCGTCACGCACGTTGAGATCTACGACCTGGCGAAGTCGAAGACGATGCCTGTCGCTGATTTCGACACCGAAGGCGGATCTCGCGGCGCCGGCGGCATCGTGAGCGCGGGCGAAGGCCTCGACGCCGATTGGTGGCGCACCGCCCGCGAGATCCGGACCTTCATCGAGGAACAGAGCGGCATCAAGCCGGTGAAGGCGTCGAGCTCGTCCAGCAGCCCGCGCGATCGGTAGGAAGTTTCGGGTCAGTAAACTTTTCGACCTTCGCAGAGGTTCATCAACTCCGGGAGGACGAGGAGCTGACCGCGGCGGCCTCGTCCCTCACGGACAATCTTGAGAACATTGGCATCTCGGAGCGTTCTGATGAGGTTCTGAATCGCCTGACGGCTTGGCTGGTTCGCACCAAAACTAACGTCCTTGGTTTGAAAAATCGGGCGTTTGAAGATCTTATCCAAGAGAGGTACGGCGAACTGGGAGTGGGTTAAGTGTAGAACGCGCTCCTTCAGCTCTGAGTACAATTGAATGATTTTTCGCGCGGTTTCCGCATTTTTCTCAGCTTGCTCATGGAGAGCCTTCAAGAAGAATTCAATCCAGTGATCCCAGGTCGTGGGGTCACCCGATAACTCGCGGAGTCCTCCGATATAGGAATCGCGATGCTGTTCCAAATAGGCTGAAAGATAAAACATCGGGCGGTGCAGAATTCTTCTTTCGCAAAGAAAGAGAGGAATCAGCATGCGGCCAAGTCGGCCATTGCCGTCTAGGAATGGGTGAATGATTTCAAACTGCGCATGAACGATTGCCAATTGAACGAGGGCATCAGGTCTTTCAGCGTGATAATACTTTTCCCAGTTATCCATGTAGTCAACTACGAGACCCGGCTTGGGTGGGACGTAATCGGCTGCTTCGATGGTCGATCCAGGTTTGCCAATCCAATTCTGGTCGGTTCGAAATCTTCCACGCGCCTTGTCGCGACCTCGAACGCTATCCAGGAGGGTTGCGTGCAATCGAAGAAGTAGATTCAGATTGAACGGCTTATCCTTCAAGGCCCGCTCAGCTTCACGTAATGCTTTTCGATAGTTGAGGATTTCCTGAATATCACGCGTCCTCGATTCGCGCTCGGGCTCCTCACCCGCTTCAAATTTAAAAACGTCTCCGAGGGTTGCCTGAGTTCCTTCGATCATTGAGGACAGAACCGCTTCCTGTGTACGCAAGGGGGAAAGGAGGACCTCCGGGTTCGGAATGCCATGGAGGACACCGTCATAACGCGCGAGCGATCTATTGGCCTTCCCAATGAGAGGAATGTGACGCTCCCAGTTAATTCCCTGAATTGGAAGTTTTTCCGGGACAGCGGTTTGCATGTTGATGAAAGGAAGATAACAGCAAGGAATTTTGTGTAAAGCAAAACATCGTTTGGCTTGTCACAATGGAGATACTGCCTAACCGCATTGTCGCAACCTTCTAATTGAGGTTATTGATGGCCCAAATTGCGACCTTTGAACGTGATATAAAGTCCGGCATCAACTTTGCTCCAAATCGCGCACAACCCACCTAACCTTAGGAATCTTCGGACCCCATCCCATGAAAACATCCACCCCCCTTCTCCGTTCCATGCACCTCCTCAGCGTCAGCTTTGTGACCTTCTTAGCGACCGGTCTCATGGTCGCGCAGCCGGCGCAGCAGCCGTCTCAAGCGCAAGCCGATCTGAAAGCCCAAGCCAAGGTCACGGAGGAGCAAGCCTCCAAGGCCGCCCTCGAACGGGTTCCGCACGGCAAGATCAAATCCTCGGAGATCGAAAAGGAACGTGGAAAGCTCGTCTGGTCGTTCGACATCACCAAGCCGGACACCAAGAACCTCACGCAAGTCCAGGTGGACGCGAAGACGGGAACGGTGATTTCCAAGCACGTGGAAACGCCCAAAGAGCAGGCCAAGGAAGCGGCCGCGGACAAGGCCGAGAAGAAGTAGTGGCCTCCTATCTCGGCCCAAGGTCGAAGACCCAGCCGTCGGGGCCTTGATAGGCCAGCGCGTAGCCTTGGGAATTCAGGTCACGGGCGAGCTGCCAGGCGTAGAGGGAAACGAAAATCCAGCGCGCTTGGACGAGGCCGCGAAGCTCCGCGGGTTTGAGCTGGGCTTGTCCGGTGCGAAAGGCCTCGAGCTTTGCGATGCG
>JAFAOW010000272.1 GCA_019247455.1 Acidobacteriota bacterium
GGGTGAGGGAAGTGACGAGACGCTTGCAGGTTACGGCCGTTATGTTAAGGCACTCAAGCTGCTCGAGATGGGCGAGCGATACGAATCTTTGACCCCCACCTTCCTTCGAGACGCAGTTCGCGGCGGCGTTGCGACGCTGCCGGGCGTGATGAACCGCAAGCTGAGCAGGACTTTCCTGACGCGCGAAGCGGATATTGAGAATCTCTTCTTCGACAATTTCGCGGTTTTCCCGCGCGCGATGCAGAAAAACCTTTTTGCCCCCGACACGCGCGACAGGTTTGATCATCAGAATCCATATTCACCGTTGGGCCGCATCCTTGCGCATTCGGATGCTGAAGACGTCCTCGACAAGCTCCTTTACGCCGACACAAAGACCTACCTCCACGAGCTGCTGATGAAGCAGGACCAAATGTCCATGGCCGCGTCGATCGAAAGCCGCGTTCCATTCCTCGATCACAAACTAGTCGAGTTCACGGCGCGCATGCCTCGGGAAATGAAGCTCCGCGGCGGCACGACAAAATGGATACTTCGTGAAGCGATGAAGGGAATTCTTCCCGCTGAGATACTTGACCGTCCGAAGATGGGATTCCCAGTGCCGGTTGGCCGATGGTTTCGTGGTGAATTCAAGCACGTTGTGGATGAATTCGTGTTGAGCGAACGAGCGATGTCGCGCGGCATCTTCGATCGGGAATTTGTTCGCCGCCTAGTCGCGGAACACAACTCGGGCGTTAACCATGACGAGCGGCTCTGGGCGCTTGTGAATTTTGAGATCTGGCAGCGAACGTTTATTGAGTCGGAGCCCCCTGCGTCAGCGGGCGGCCAATTCACCAACTAGTCATGCTGATCGACACCGCTACAGAACGAAAAGCACTCCCGACAAAAGCATTGTCAGGTCGTGACATCGTGTGTTTCAGCCACGATTGGACGGGCGATCCGCTATCGAAAACACACGTAATGCGGGTGCTGTCGCGGGATAATCGAATTCTCTGGGTCAACGCCATAGCCAACCGGATGCCAACCGCTTCGTCAAAGGACGTTTCGCGTATCTTCAAGAAGCTAAAGGGGTTTACGGAGCCGGTGCGGGAAGTCGAGCCAAATATCTTTGTGCTCAATCCGCTTGCAATGCCGGCATATGGAAGCAAGGCGATCGTGTCGATGAACCAGGTGTCTCTCATTCGTCAGGTCAAAAAGGCGATGCGAAAGCTGGGAATGCACGATGTGGTCAACATGGTCTTCAATCCCGCTGCAGGCATGATAGCGGGGAAGATCGGCGAAAAGGAGCTGATCTACTATTGCGTCGATGAGTACACCGCATTCACGGGAGTAACAGATGGATTGAAAAAGATCGAAAACCATCTCTTTCGTAAGGCGGACCTCGTTGTCGTATCTGCGGAAAAGCTTTTTGAATCAAAACACCACCTCAACCCGAATATGCATATCGTCCGTCACGGCACTGATTGGGATCACTTCAGCAAAGCCCTGGATGAGGATCTTGAAATACCGGCTGAGATAGCTCACTTGCCGCGCCCAATGATCGGGTTTCACGGCCTTCTGGCAGATTGGGTGGATTACGAGCTGATCAAGAAGGTCGCTAAACATTTTAAACATGGCTCCGTCGTGCTCGTCGGCAAAGTTGCCGTAGATGCAGAACAAAAGATCAAGGCACTCAATGGCGTAAAGAATATCCATCGCCTGGGCCGCAAGCCCTATGAGCAGCTGCCCGCGTATTGCAAAGCGTTTGACGTCGCGCTGAATCCATTCGTCGTGAATGAACTTACGCTCGCCGCAAATCCCCTGAAGGTCCGCGAATATCTCGCCGCCGGATTGCCAGTAGTGTCGTCGAACATTCCCGAGGTGAGAATTCTCGACGATGTATTCGTCGGCACGAGTAATGACGATTTTATTCAGAAGATCGAGCAGGCTCTCGCGTCCCCTACGTCACGCAGCGAGGTCAGTGATCGCATCCGCCATGAGAGTTGGGAGGCCAAAGTAGAAGAGCTCAGAAACCTGCTATCCGGGACAGGAAGCGCAATCGAGAATGATTAGTAATTACTAATTAACGAATTATTAATTATCAGATGGACACAATCACAATACAACATAACAACGAGGTCGCAAACGGCGAGCGGTTTGAGTTCGGAAAGAACTGGGCGGCATTTCTCTCGGTACTCGACGACGAGCGGATCGCAAAGGCCGAAGAATCGGTGAAAGAAATGCTCGAGGTTGAATCGCTGGAAGGCAAGACGTTTCTTGACATCGGCTCGGGAAGCGGGCTGTTTTCACTCGCGGCACGGCGTTTAGGAGCGAAAGTGCATTCGTTCGATTTCGACAGTAATTCGTTCGCCTGTACCCAGGAATTGCGTAACCGGTATTTCAAAAATGATCCCAACTGGCGGGTCGAACAGGGTTCGGCTCTTGATGCCGACTACTTCAAGAGTCTCGGCAAATTCGACGTTGTATATTCGTGGGGCGTGCTTCATCATACCGGTTCGATGTGGCAGGCGCTTGAGAATGCCGTCGTTCCAACGAAGCCGGGCGGGAAACTCTTCATCGCGATCTACAATGACACCGGCAGTCAGGCTCGCCGCTGGCACTGGATCAAGAAGACATACTGTCGATTGCCGCGCGTTTTCAAAACGCCTTTCGCTATCGCTGTTACGCTGCCCGACGAAGCAAAGAAATTCGCTGCGAGTCTCCTGACACTCAAGCCGCAGACCTATATCCATTCCTGGACCCGTTACAAAAACGGCCGCGGAATGAACCGCTGGCACGACATCATCGACTGGGTCGGCGGCTATCCGTACGAAGTCGCGACAGTGGACGAGATCTTTGAGTTTTACAAAGCGAAAGGATTTTCGTTGACGAAGGTAAAGTCGGGAGGGGTGGGATTGGGGTGTAATGAGTTTGTGTTCGAGCGCGGTACTTAACTGTCGCCGTTCTTCGACAATTTTTCCATCAACTCCGGCCAGCGCGGATCGTCGCGAAGCGATTCGAGATGCTTATCATGCTCGAAGTGAGGTTTGTTCTGATTGCCAAGCTTGACTGACTTATTGAGCCATTTGAACGCGAGGTCCTTGTCGCCTAATAGGGCGTAGGCCTGAGCGGTCCAATAAGCGGTGTCGTGATCAGCTCGGGCAACGGCGAGTACGTCGTCGGTAAGCTGAGCTTTGGCATCATCCGTCCTTCCCTCGCCCGCGTAGTACATCGCCAGCAAAGGTCGAATTCCATCCATCCGAGGATGTTCTTTTAGTACCGATTCGAGAAGAGCAATACCTTCCTCATGCCGGCCCTGATAGTAATAGGCCCCGGAGCGGAAGATCTTTAGCATTGGGTGATTAGGCTCTACCTTTACCCCCTTATCGAGTTCGGTCAGCGCCTGGTTGAATTCGCGCCGGTAGATGAAGATGCGCGCACGATTGTAAGCCGCTACCGCGCGGGCGGCCGGGTCGAGACGCGTAAGTTTCTCGAAGGCCTTAAGTGACTCATCGTATTCACCATCGAGGCGATGCATTACGCCTTTGACGAACCACAATGCGGCGTCATTCGGAAATTGGCGCTGAAGAAGCTCGATCTCGGAACGTGCCTTCTTCTTTTCGCTGCGGGCCATGTAGATCATGACCATGAGCACGCGGGCCTCGACCACATTTTGGTCGTAGAAGAAGGCTTTGCTAAACGCGGCCTCGGCGTACGTATAATCTTCCGGCTCGCCCAACCCCTTGAAAACGCGATTCGCGTAGCAGGCACCAAGTCCGCTGTAAGCGAGTGCGAAGTGGGGATCGAGCTCGATCGCGCGTTTGAAGTTCGCGATCGCCGCATCGCAATCCTCGGCGTCGATCGTGCGGAAAATGAAGCGGCCAAAATTGTCGCGGCCGCGCAGGTACTCTTCCCACGCCTCCGGATTGTCGGTGGCGCGTTTACCGAGTTTTTCGGCTTCAAGATCGGTGAGTTCGAGACGTAAACCCTCGAGGATGCGCTGCGCGATGCCGTCCTGCAGGATCAGGATATCGCTGCCTTCGGCATCAATACGGTCGCTCCAGAGAATGTCACCCGAGACTACATCGATCAGCTGCGCCGTAACACGCAGCTTCTCGCCGGCGCGGATAAAGCTGGCCGAGAGGACCGCGTGGACACGAAGCTCTTTGCCGGAGTCTCTCGGGTCCTGGTCCTTACCTTGATACTTCGCGATGACCGATGACGGCCTGACGATTATCGAACGTATCTGGGCCAACTCGGTAATGACCGCATCGGCCAGGGCGAATTCATAGAAATTCGCGGACGGATCTCCGCCAAGATTCTTGAAAGGCAGGATCGCGACGCTCTTCTTTTCAGCGCCCGTTGCAGTCAGCGAAATATCCGGCGAATAAGACGGCTGGCTGGATATCGCGCCCGGCGACGAAGTTCCACCCGAGGCAGCTTCGGGCGTCGATTTGCCCGTAAACCAGTTGAGAACGCGTTTGACCTTGCTGCCATCCGCATGGGACGGGGTGAATGTGTCACCTGGCATCACCTGAGGGCCCGCAAGCTGTTGCAGAACGCCGCGGAGGTCGTCGCGCATCTGCGCTATCTTTTGGTAACGGTCCTTCGGATCTTTGGCGAGAGCCTTGTCGATAATTTGCTGAAGTTGCGGAGGAAGCGGATCGTTACGCATGTCGGCCAGTGCTTTGGGAGTTCCGTACAACACTTGATGCCGTACGTCGATCACATTTTTTCCCTGAAACGCCCAAATGCCGGTGAGCATCTCGTAAAGGAGAACACCGGTCGAAAAGATATCCGAGCGGTGATCGGCCTTTTCACCTCGAGCCTGTTCCGGAGCAGCATAGGTCGCCGTCCCGTAGGGGATGCCAAGCTCCGTAATCTCAACGCGCTCTTTGGCGGTGGCGTCACTCGTGTGCTCATCTTCAAGCAGCTTCGCGAGGCCGAAATCAAGGATCTTCACCTGTCCCGCATCGGTTACCATGATGTTGCCCGCCTTTATGTCGCGGTGAATGATGTTCTTGGAGTGAGCGTAAGCAAGAGCATCCGCGACCTGGATGGCGATCGACACAGCACTTTTTACTTCGAGCGGTCGCCCCGCGACTAGCTGCCGCACATTCTTCCCCTCAACGTACTGCATCGCGATGTAAAAAACACCGTCAGCCTCGTGAAAGTCGTAGATGGTGCAGATATTCGGGTGATCCAACTGAGAGCAAAGCTGTGCTTCGCGTTCGAATCTCTTGAAGTTAGCTGTCTTTTTTGTGAGTTCGGGAGGAAGGATCTTGATGACGGCGGTCCGATTCAGTTTCGTGTCGAGGGCCTTGTAAACCGTGCCTTGGCCACCCGAACCGATCTTCTCCAGGATCTTGTACTGGTTGATCTTTGAACCGATCATAAAGAATTGCTATCCGGGGGCGCGCCCGTTCGGACAGCAAAACGAAAATAATACTTGCGGATCGCCTGATCCGCAATTAGCAACCCTGGTTTTCTTGTCCGGCCAACTGCCGGCTCTCAGCTAGTGGACCGTTCAGCCGCGGGGCGGATCGCCCCAACCCGACTGCTTATACACTCCGTTCTCTACGATGCACGGAACCGTTGGGTCGCCTTTCGAGAAGCCCAGCATTTCCCGTTGGCGTGCCTTGTCATTCTGTGCGTCGTATTCGGTAAAGGCCACACCATGCGCGTTGTAATGGTCACGCGCCTCAGCGCAATAGGGGCACCCGGGTTTTGTATAGATCACTAGCGCCATTACTCAAACCTACACCTTTTCGATAAGATAATCTAGCCGACTAAGAAGCCCGTTTTTGTTACAGAAAAATGAAATTTCCCGACATTTTCGAGCCCTACGAAAAGCTTATCGCGATCGAGATCCTCGGCAAGGAACATAATGTTCCGGAGAACAATTCGCTGCTTAGATGTTTTCAGTTTCTCTCTATGGAAAATATTTCCTATGGCGAATTTTGCTGGAATGGTGAATGCCTGAACTGCCAGGTTTGGCTCGATAACAACGGAAAGGAGAAAGGGGTGATCGCGTGCCGAACGACCGTCCAGCCAGGAATGAAGATAATTAGACTGGCCGAGGGGATCGAACTCGAATAAGTTCTTCTTTCAAAACTTCTCTCAAGACTATAGTCCGCGACAATACGCTGTACCCGGTCCCGGCGCGTTTCAATGAAACGAAGCATGACGCCGTTAACCACAGAGCCTCATCTTGAGGACCGGATCGAGATACGCCGACGGCCGGACGGGTGGCCGATCATGTATCAGTCATGGGGATCGCTGCTCTTCATCCACTGGTTGTACAATGCCGAGGAATTGGCAGATCTGATTCCAAAAGGACTATCCATCGATACCTTTGAAGGCAACGCGTATGTTGGTATCACGCCCTTCACCTTGTGGAACGTCCGGCCGATATTGACACCGCCGCTTCCGTGGCTCAGCGAGTTTAACGAATTGAATGTCCGCACGTATGTCCATCTGGACGGTGAGCCGGGAGTTTATTTCTTTTCGCTAGATGCAAATCGAATTTTGCCAGTTCTGGCGGCTCGAAACTTTTTTCATTTGCCCTACAAGGCCGCTGAAATTGAGCTGATCCGGGAAGGGCGGTGGGTGGACTACCGGGCGGAGAGAACAGAAAAGCCGAGAGCGGCCTTCGCCGCGCGGTGGATGGAAGACCCAGAGATCTTTCATGCCGTTCCTAACTCGCTTGAGTTCTTTTTGACCGAGCGGTACGCACTTTTCACCGAGCACGAAGGCGAGCTTTATTCGTGCCGAATTCATCACGAGGCATGGCCGCTAAGACGAGCGGTCCTCGAGTATCTCGATACGACCCTATTTGAGGCGGACCGTATCCCGCGTCCTACCGGCGACCCGTTTGTAATTGCAGGCGGACCTGTGCACGTCGAGGTCTGGCCGCTTGAAAAGGGCAAGCCTTAGGCCGTCAAAGAATAAAGAAAAAAGGCCGGGATCGCGTGACTCCGGCCTTACCTCCTCGACGAAAGGAGAAGGAGATCATATCCATGAAAAAAGACGTCTGGCTATCCGCCGGGAGGTTTGCGGAACTCGTCACAGTTGACCGAGCGACGAGTGCCCGACAACCAAAGCATATCGAAGGCTAACGGGACTGTTTGTAAAGCGGGCAACAGATACAGCCTCTTTTTTAACTTTAATACGTTGGGATCGACGGATCTACTTCGTGCGACCACGCGGTAATGCCGCCGACAAGGTTCGCCAAGCTGCCCTCAAAGCCCGAGCGCTCCAGAGCTTGAATGACATGGGCACTGCGAACGCCGGACTTGCAGAAGACTATCGTGTCGCGGGAAGGGTCGATCTCGTTGAGGCGAGCGAATACCTCGTTCATCGGAATGAGCGTTGAGCCCTCGATGTTCGCGAAAGAGTGTTCGTTAGGCTGACGAACGTCGATGAGCTGGATGTCTTCACCGGCGTCCATTCTTGCTTTGAGCTCGGTGGCTGTGATCTCGTTCATATTGTTGGACGAAGTGCGTCGATTCAAACTATTGTGAATACAGCTTTTAAGAGGCCCGATTTACAAATCTTTACAATCGCCAAATGACGAGGGCCAACGCCGCTATTATAGAATAATCAAAAGACAAGTTCTTACGATGGGAAGATCTATCCTAGCTTTGACCTTTTGCGCGCTCGTCGCGCTGAGCACCGCATGCGGCTCGTCTTCCGGAAACCGAGGCAAGAGAGGCAACTCTAATTCCGACGCCAACTCCGACAATCAGACCGTCGCGATCAATGTCGGCAAGAGCGAGAGCCGAGACGTGGCGTCCGTGATCCAGGGGACAGGCAGCCTTGTGGCGACGGAGTCCTCGGACGTGGCGCCAAAGACCGCTGGGAAGATCGTTGACGTCGGAGTCAATGTCGGGCAGTTCGTCACGACGGGTGCCCTCATTGCCCGTATCGACGATAAAGAAGCGAGACTCCGGCTCGCAACTGCGCAGGCTGCTGTTAATAAGGCACAGGCCGCGGTGCTGCAGGCCGAAGCAAGGCTGGGACTCGATCGAGGCGGAAAAGGTTTCAATGCGTCCTCCGTACCCGAGGTGCGGCAGGCGAATGCGAACTACGAGCAGGCTCTCGCGGAGCAGCGTCAGGCCGAGACAAACGAAAAGCGATATCGCGACCTCGCCGAGACGGGCGATGTTGCGATGATCACTTACGATCAGTACAAGACCGCGCGCGATACGGCCCGTGCTAGAAGCAACGCTGCCAAGCAGTCACTTGATGCGGCCGTAAACGCGGCGCGACAGAGCAATCAGGCGATAGCGAGCGCGAGGGCAGACGTTCAATCCGCGCAAACCCAGGTCGCGGACGCACAGCAGGCCGTTGCCGACACGGTGGTCCGCGCTCCTTTTGCGGGCTACATAAGCGCCCGACCCATAGCCGTCGGCGAATTCGTTTCGACATCGTCCAATCTCGCGACGATCCTTCGCACCAATCCCATCAAAGCGCAGATACAGATCCCCGAGGCGAATGTTCCTCTCGTACAGATCGGAGCTGGCGTGTCGCTCGTCGTCGACGCGTACAAGGATCGAAAATTCGGAGGCGCGGTCATCGCCGTTAATCCTGCCATCGATCCGACAAACCGAGCGGCGATCGTCGAAGCTTCGATCGAGAATGGAGATAATGCGCTTCGCTCCGGCATGTTCGTTACGGGCCAGATCACGCGAGCCGGAGCAGAGAAAGGGATATTTGTACCAAAAGCGGCTGTTTTTGCCGACCAAGCCACTGGTTCGTACCGCGTGTTCGTCGTTCAGGACGGAATTGCACACCTTCGGGTCGTCCAGCTAGGGCCTGAGGAAGGTGATTCTTACCAGATCATTACAGGCGTCGACGGCGACCAGGTCGTAGCGACGAGCAATCTCGATCAGCTTTTTGAGGGCACGCGCGTCGCGTATTAGTTCATGCAGTGGTTAGCTGAGATCTGTGTTCACCGCCCGGTATTTGCGACCGTCATCGTGATGTTTCTCACGGTCGTGGGCGGGTTCAGTTTCTTTACGCTCGGCGTCGACCGCTTTCCTAAGATAGATCTTCCTACCATCTCCGTCTCGACAAATAACACGGGTGCCGCACCGGCCGAGATGGAAACCGAGGTCACCGACATCATCGAGGGAGCCCTCAATACGGTTCCCGGTATTGATGAAATGCGTTCGACTTCATCACGCGGAAGCTCGAACATCACGCTTACTTTCAATCTCGAAAAGAATCCCGATCAGGCATATCAGGAGATCCAGCAAAAACTCAGCACGGTCGTAAACCGGCTGCCAGACGCCGCCGATCCACCGACGGCCAGAAAGAGTGATCCCGATTCATCTCCGGTCCTGATGTACTCGGTCAGCTCACCGAGAAATGCGGTCGAGATGACGGATCTTGTTACGACTCTGATCCAGGACAAGATCGAGTCGACGGACGGGGTCGGCGAGGTCGTGATCTTTGGTGCGCGCCCCAAGCAGATCAAGCTATACATCGATCCTGACCGGCTGCGTGCGTACAAC
>JAFAOW010000203.1 GCA_019247455.1 Acidobacteriota bacterium
AGAGCGGCGATCGAGCACGCGGTAAAATAGATTCTTGCACAAGCCCGCACGTTAGTAAGGGCGAGAGCGCTACGGCTTAAGAAGCGACTCTCTGCTTCGAAAATATCGTCAGTCCGATACCACCCAACACGAGCGCCGACGCCACCCACAATCTGACCGAAGCCGTTTCTCCTAGCAGCAAAACTCCCAAAAAAGCTGTCAGCAGGGGGACTGGAAGCTGCAGCACCGCGGCCCTGATCGCCGTGTGAAACTTGAGCGCAGCGTACCAGAATGAGTAACCGATCCCTGACGTAACCGCGCCGGACACGGCCGCCAAGAGCCAGCCCCGCGGTGTGAGGTGCAGCCGGGTGAAGAAGGGCATTGCCGCGAGAATGATCATCGGCACCGCCCGAGCAAAATTACCGGTGGTATTCGCGATCGGGTCCGCCGCTCCCCGCCCGCGCAGAGAATAAAGTCCCCAAGACGCACCCGCCGCTGCCATCGAAGCGGCAGCGACAAGCGGCGGCGATTCAAATCCCGGCAGCAGCAGGTAAGCGAGTCCGCCCGCCGCGATGAACAGCCCGAGCCATTCAAGCGGACGTGGTCGTTCCCCCTGGAACAGCGATACCGCGATCATCGTCAGCTGCACCGAGCCGAACAATATCAAGGCGCCCGTACCCGCGCTCAAGCTTAGATAAGCAAGAGAAAAACAGATCGCGTACGTGAAAAGAAAAAAGGCTGAAGGCCAGGCGCCGCCTACGCGGAACCGGGAAAGGGAGAGCTGGCCTAACGCTGATCGCCGCGAGTGAGGCCCTTGCTGGCGCTCGGGCTTCCGCATTAGAAGGCTGATCAAAACCAGCGCAACTGCGCCGGATGTGATCCGCACGAGCGTGAATCCGATCGCGTCAGCCTCTTCACCGCGAAGCGCCAGTCGACAAAGTATCGAGTTGAAAGCGAATGCGACGAGCGCCGCGGCGGTGTAGAGGATGATCCTTATCACTCAGTGATATCAGCGATATCGGTGCCCGCGAGGCTGCTGTCCTGCACGGCACCAACGCCGTCGTTCGGCTCGCGGTCGGTTGACATGTCAGTGGAATGGTCTTGTCCGAGCGGTCCGCCGGTGCCATCGCTGGAGATGGCGTTCACCTGTTCGTCGCCGACGCCTCCGTCGCCCGACGGCGTGTCGCGGCCCGTCGCCGATTCCTGCGGCTTTCGCTCGTTAGTGGTCTCGGTGACCGTACTCGATTCCTTTTCCCAAAGATCTGTATCCTGTGCCATTGAATTATCCTCCATGGCCTCAGAATGCCCCTCTTGTTGAGGAACGAAAGTCTTACCGAAGACATTTGCTTTGCGATGTCAGACACGTTCGAAAAACGATCCATAGTCCCGCAAAGCCGCAAAGACCGCTAAGAAGAAGTCTCCTCGCCTCCTTCTCGGCTCTTCTCCCCTTCTTTCCTTTCCGGTCTCATATGCGGAAAAAGAATCACATCGCGAATCGAGTGCTTGTTCGTCAGCAGCATCGCGAGACGATCGATGCCGATCCCGATGCCCGCCGCCGGCGGCATTCCATAAGAAAGAGCGCGGATGTAATCCTCATCGAGCACCATTGCCTCCTCGTCGCCCTTCTCGCGCTCAGCCATCTGATCGACGAAGCGATCGTATTGCTCGCGCGGATCGTTGAGCTCGGAGAAGCCGTTTGCGACTTCCATCCCATTGACGAAAAGCTCGAATCGCTCGGCCACAGCCGGATTCGCCGGATCGGCTTTCGACAGCGGCGAGATCGATTTCGGGTAGTCAATGATGAATGTCGGCTGGATCAGATTCGCCTCCACATGGTCGTCGAATAATTGGATGATGTTATTGTCGTCGATCTCGGCCCCGGGCGCGTATTTATTAATGGCGTCGCGCATCGCGACTCGCTCGAACCTTGAAAAATCGATCTCGTTCCCTTCGTACTCCACAACGAGCCCGCTGATCGTATTTTCAATAACGTGCTGATAAAGCTTCTCCGCGAAGTCCATCATCCCGTTGACGTCCATATACGCACAATAGAATTCGAGCATCGTGAACTCAGGATTGTGCTTATACGAGAGGCCCTCGTTGCGGAAATTGCGGTTAAGCTCGTAAACCTTTTCAAAACCGCCAACTACGAGGCGCTTGAGATAAAGCTCGGGTGCAATGCGCGCGTAGAGTGTGATGTCGAGCGCGTTGTGATGTGTCTCGAATGGAGTCGCGGCCGCACCCGTCGCCTTCGGAGTGAGCATCGGTGTCTCAACCTCGATATAGCCGTTGTCCTCCAAAAAGCTGCGGGCGGATGAGACGATCTTTGCGCGTCGCTCGAACACCTCCCGTGTGGACAGTCCCTCGTGCTCGACCGCAAGGGACGAGCCGATCAGATCGTAATACCGCTGTCGCTGCCGGATCTCCGCATCGGCAATTCCATGCATTTTGTCCGGCATCGGAAGCATCGCCTTGGCGAGAAACTGCAGCTTCTCGACGTGAACGCTCACTTCGCCGGTATTTGTGACAAAGAGGTACCCTTCAACACCGATAAAGTCCCCGTGGTCGATCAGTTTCCACGCATTCCATCCATTCGCGGAATCAATAGTTCCGGCTCCGTCGTTCTTCACCAGCGCGAAGCCGCCCTTTTTATCGCAGTAGATCTGAAGCTTGTTCATCCCGTCCGTAAGGTGAACAAAGTTCCCTCTTGGCGGCGTTGTCAGCCTGCCCGCGACGCGCACCGTTCCCAAGGCCCTGAGGCGATCGTTAAAGGCTTCCTTGATCTCAGCCGGCGGCCGCTCCCCCTCGGGAATATTCTCCTTAACGATCGCCATCTCGTGTTCGACATCAACGATCGGCTGCCATTGTTTCAGGGCTGTGATCGTGTCTTCACCGCCGGTTAAACGTGAGCGTTCGAACTTATTTGGATAGACATTTCCGACAAGATCTCGCAGGGCATCAAGATGTTCCCGACGCGCTTCCGTTTGGTCATTTTGCTCGATAATGTCGGTAAATCCAGGGATATTCATCGCTAAAACCAATTCGTTCGATTAAAGCAGACGCTTTTTGCAAAAGCAATTTCACCCC
>JAFAOW010000035.1 GCA_019247455.1 Acidobacteriota bacterium
AGCCCAAGCTTCATCGCCGACACTTCGTTGCCGAGCGAATAAAGATAAGCTTGTGCCTGGTCGAAGTTCATTATTGCGTGAGTAATCAATTCAATATATCGTCTCAGTTGACAACGCTAACCAACGATATGAAGAAACTGATAGTCATTATCGCGCTCCTGCTGTGCGCCGCATTGCCTTCTATTGCGCAAAAGAACAAGGGACTACTTTTCGAGATCAGCGGCAAGGGCTTAGCGAAGGCCTCATATATTTTTGGCACGTTTCACATCGTTTGCCGAGAAGATATGCTGCCGCTCGACAAGCTAACGGCGCTCGTGAACTCGTCCGAGCAGACGATCATGGAGATCGATATGGATGACCCCGCCGAGCTTCAGGCAATGGTCGCCGGTACGCAGTCGTCGAACGGCAAGCCGCTCTCGGAGCTGCTCAGTCCCGAAAAATACAAAAAGGTGGACGAAGTTGTTCGCGAATACCTCGGTGTCCCGGTGGACACGATGAAGACCATGAAGCCATCGCTTATTGGCATCCGGATACTGACGAGCCCTAAGGCCATTGGCTGCGAAGATCCCTCGGGATATGACCTCTCGATCCTCCGATCATCTATCATAGCCCGCAAACCTGTGATCGGACTTGAGACCGTAGCTTTCCAATCGAAGGTCCTTGAAGAAAAGCCTATCGACAAACAGGCTGAGGACCTTTATAAGTCGAGCCTCAAGCCCGCGAAATATATAAACGATCTCAAGACGATGATGGTTATTTACAAGGAGCAGGATGTCGACAAACTCGCCAGGTTTACCGCCAAGGATATGAAAAAGAATAAGGAACTGGCGACGGCCCTGATCGACGATCGTAACCGCTCTTGGATCCCCAAAATAGAGCGGGCCATCGCCGACAGACCGGCGTTCATCGCTGTCGGGGCAGGACACTTGGGCGGAAAGAATGGGGTACTGAATCTGCTGCGTAAAGCGGGCTACACGGTCAAGCCGATACAGGTCTGATCAGGAAGCGAGCAGTCGTCGGTGATAATCGATCTGGCCTAGATGCCAGTTGAAGTGCGACGACAGGGTCACGAAAAAGAACCCGGTGGTCATAGGTTTGCCGTAAACCTCTATCGGATAGGTTTTCTCGTAATCTACTGGGGTCATTTTCATGAGAGTTTCGACTACCGACTCACGAGCGGCGACTATCCCTGCTAAAAGTTTTTCGCGGGAGACCCGGGTATCCTTGAATTCCAGATCGCGATCACGTTGATAACCGGTTCCACCGATCACGGCACCGAAGAAATGCTGTAGATTTCCATTGAGATGCAGGCAAAGGTTGCCGGCGGAATTCAATATCTGGCCGTCAGTCTTCCACAAGGAATCTTCGTCAGGATAGGCCTCGATCTGTGCCTTAAGCTTTTCCAGGTCGCGCTCGTAGATCTCGATGAGAATATCCGTGAGCATAGCGTCAGGCTCCGATGGCTTTAAGGTCTGAAGTTTGAACCGCTGCATTCATCATAAAATCCAGCATTCGTACGATGACGTTCTTCATTTCACGGCGGTCAACGACCATGTCGACCATTCCATGTTCGAGCAGGAATTCGCTTCTCTGGAATCCTTTCGGCAGCTTTTGTCGAATGGTCTGCTCGATCACACGCGGCCCTGCGAAACCGATCAGCGCCTTCGGTTCGGCGAGGATCACATCACCGAGCATCGCAAAGCTCGCCGTAACGCCGCCCGTCGTAGGGTCGGTCAAAACTGATATGAAAGGAAGGCGCGCCTCGTGCAAGCGCGCAAGGGCCGCTGAGATCTTGCCCATCTGCATCAGGCTTAGAGTGCCCTCTTGCATTCGCGCCCCGCCCGATGCGGAAAAAATAACGACCGTCCCGCGATTCTCGTACGCTTTCTCGATCAGGCGGGTGATCTTTTCTCCGACGGCCGAGCCCATCGATCCGCCGATGAAGGACATATCCATCGCACCAGCGTACACAAGATGGCCACCGACCTTGCCCTTAGCCGAAATCACAGCCTCGGGAAGCCCGGAAACATCCTTCGCCTGATCGATGCGGTCTTTGTAAGGCTTCGAATCAAAGAAGTTCAACGGATCACCAGAGGTGACATCCTCATCGATCCGCTCGTACTGGCCATCGTCAAAAAGGTCATTCAGACGGCCGATCGCGTCGTAACGGAAGTGAAACCCGCAATGTGTGCAGACCTCATGCGAATCCGTTAGCTCGCGCTTGTAGAGAGCATTCTCGCAATCCGGACACTTTACGAAGATGCCCTCGGTCCGGACCGTTCTCTCCTCTTCGGATTGGGTGTCGGCGATCTTCGGTTTGTCTCGGCGCAGCCACGACATAGTAAAAAACGAATGTAAAAAGACTATCACACCGCTTAACGCGGGCGTAACAGCACAGTAACTATCGGAGTATGCCTGACATTTGGCTGTGAATAAGGCCATTCGTCGCCAGGATCGGAGGCGAGTAAATGCTGAAAGCAGAAGAGTCGTGCCGGCTTACCTGCCCGCCCGCTTCCTCGATCAGCAGCAGGCCCGCCGCCATGTCCCATGGATTCAGCCCTTCTTCCCAGAAGCCGTCGAATCGCCCGCACGCGACGTAGGCCATATCTATGGCGGCCGACCCATCCCTCCGAACAGCGCGCGAGTGAAGCAAAAACTCGGTCAAGTGGCGCTCGAAATTCGATCTGTGTTTGAAGTCGTACGGGAAGCCCGTGACTATCAGTGCTTCAGACAGCTCTTCAGTCTTCGACACGCGTATAGGCTTATTGTTCAGGCTGGCCCCTCGGCCCCGTTCCGCTGAAAACAACTCGTCCCGCGTCGGATCGAACGTCACGCCGACAACGACTTCGCCGTCATGCTCGAGAGCGAGCGTCACGCACCAGCAGGGATAACCGTGTGAGTAATTCGTGGTGCCGTCGAGAGGATCGATTATCCATTTCCAAGCTGAATCTCCCGCAACAACAGCTTCGCCCGATTCCTCAGCGAGGATCGAATGCTTTGGATAATAGGAGCGTATCCGCTCCATTATTAGAGCCTCAGAAGCGAGGTCGGCCTCAGTGACGAGGTTGATATCGCCCTTTTTTGAGATCTTCAGGTCGCCGCCAAACTTCTCCAGCAGCAGCCGCCCGGCATCACGTGCCGTCTCGATGGCAAAATTAAGCATTGATACAATTATGCCCACCAAACACACGAAACGCACGAAAGTCGCCGCTTTCGTGTTTTTAGTGCATTTCGTGGGCTGATCTTAGTGGTTGATCTTTCGATCCGCTACTGCCAGGAATTCCCTGATCTGATCGTCCCAAAAGGTCCATCCGTGTACCCCCGGCAACTCGCGGTATTCATGCGGAATCTTTTTATCGATCAGGACTCCCATAAAAATGCGGTCGCCCGCGACGAACGGGTCTTCCGTGCCGCAGGACTCGTAGATAAAAGGGAGGTTCTTCGCGCTTACATCCGGGACGGCTCTAAGCATCGCAAAGATATTGTTATTACGACGGATCTCGCTATTCTCGGGACCAAAAACCGCATCGACCGTTTTTCCGATGCTGGTCGCGATGCCCTTGGCCTTGGCGTTGGCCCCAGTGTAGTCACTCGCTTCGAGCGCCCCGCTGAATGAACCTACGAGTGCGTACCTTTCGGGGTTGCGAAGCCCATATTTGATCGCCGCATAACCGCCCATCGAAAGACCTGCGATCACGCGATGTTCCCGGTCGTTGATCGTTCGAAACCTCGTTTCGACTTCGGGCAAAAGTTCGCGGCTGATGTAGCTCTCCCATTTTTCGGCCCCGTCGGAATACCAGCTGTCGCCGCCCTCGGGCATGACGATGATGAAATTGTAAGGACGGGCATATTCCGCTAGTTTGGTCCTTGTTGCCCAATCGTCGTAGTGCCCCCAAAGGCCATGGAGAAGATAAATGACCGGGTATTTGGTGGTGCGATCGGCGTTATACCCTTTTGGCAGCAGCACCTTGTACGGCATCGCCCGCTTCATTAATTTGCTCTCCAGTCTTAGATCGACAACCTGATTCGCTCCCATTGATACAGGTGTTTGGGCGTTCGCACATACAAAAAACGCCGCTGACAGCAGCAGCGACAGGATCGATCGTTTGCGAAATTGAGGGGGCATACTAGAGGTCTGTCTTGTGAATGGACTTGACCCTTTGGCGGGCCTTTTTCGAACGTCGGATGGTATTTCGACGTTTCAAGTTGCTCTCTGCCCAGTCCGACACCTGCTTGAGAGGGTGCCATTCGAAGCTTTCGAGCGGCAAAACCTCACTCGACGCGTCCTTGAGCTTCAGCGTACTGAATGCAACAAAAACGATCAGCATGTTAAAGAGGGCACCGACCGTGATCACGAGCCAGCCGGGTGCAAGACCTACTGTCGCCCGCTGGGAGACGATCTCCCAGAAGATCCTGCGATCTGCTTCTGTGGCTGTGGGGATGGGCGATGGGTGTATGTAGATCTTAAGCGTCCAAGAAAGAGCGAGAAGGATAAAGATCCAAAGATAATTCGCACGAAGCCGGCGCCCAACCGCTTCCCATTCGCTGATCGTGAACCGCGGGTTTGCGAGGTCCGCGGAGATGTGATCAGCCCATTCCTTATCCGGAGCGGTCGATCTGTGCGATAGCATGGGAGCAAAATAACCCGTCTCAAGCACCCTCACGCGATTTGCCCAAACCTCGTAATATCGATAACGGCGCGCTTCCATGAACAAGAAGATCGAGACCAGGATCGTGTTGATCGGAATGGCGAAGTGCGGATTATCCGGCGACGAAAAGACGAATGACAGCGTCGCGCCCGCAGTGATCACCGCCCAGTTGGTCGTAGTGTCAAGCCGCGTTCGCCACACATTCGAGCGCTGCACTTCGCCCCGATAGAAGTGCACCATCGCCATGTTGAATTCCGACTGCTGCAGCTTCTGCGGGATGGTCATCGGCGAGGTCCGCGGCTTTTGACTTCGCTTGTGGACCTCCTCGGCAAAGGCGCGGAACGACTGCGGAACATTCGTTACATGAATGTCCGTCTCGACCCCTTGGGTCCTTGTCCGAACCTCGTCGTTCATATCTCGAGCGGGGATGAGTGGGCGAAACCGGCACGCGGTTTCAATTAAAGATTAATCCCAAAACATATTCGATGCAAGAAACACCGAGGTCAAATGAGAATGAGATATGAGAAAGCCTGAGAATCTGAGATTCGCTTGTACTTCGACGGATGGAAGGTCCTGGAGAAAATTCTCATTTCTCATGTCTTATTTCTCACATCACTTGCGTGCGTTAAAATCTCTTCGTGACTGATCAGGACGAATACTGGATGCGCAGGGCCCTTCAGGAGGCGGAGACCGCGCGGGGCCTCGGCGAAGTGCCTATCGGTGCGTGCATAGTCTCGGCCAACGACGGGTTGCTGGCGTCAGGCCACAACCTTACGATCACTCGAAATGACCCAACGGCCCACGCCGAGATCGTTGCGATCCGCAACTGCGGCGCCGAGATCGCGAATTACCGCCTGATCGATACCACCATCTACACAACCATCGAGCCGTGCGTCATGTGCGCCGGAGCACTCGTGAATGCGAGGATAAAGCGGCTCGTCTATGGCGCGGCCGACGAACGCTTCGGCGCCGTCGAGACCCTCTTCGGAATCTGCGACGACCCGCGGCTAAACCATCGCCTAGAGATCACCTCAGGCATCCTCGCAGACGAGTGCAGGCGGCTTATTCAACAATTTTTCAAGAAGCGAAGGTCTGATTCCTCATGAACCTCGCGAGTGTCGTGTCAGTACCACCTGCGATAGCGGGTGGTTGAAGTGCAGCTTCGCCA
>JAFAOW010000055.1 GCA_019247455.1 Acidobacteriota bacterium
TGTCGCCTTTGTGAAGAATGTGAAGAATCCTATCAAGCTCGCGCGGCTCGTTATCGAAAAAACACCGCACATCCTTCTGGGCGGTGACGGAGCGAATCAGTTCGCACGGGACTGCGGTGTTGAGTTTGAGGACGACGCTTATTTTTACACTGATCTTCGCTATCAGCAGCTATTAAAGGCTCGTGACGAGGGCGTCGTAGAGCTTGATCACACCGCCGAAGAAGCAGCGATAGCGGAAGAAATCCAGGCCGATCCGGCAAAGGCTCTCGGAACTGTAGGTGCAGTCGCCTGCGATTCACAAGGCCGGCTCGCGGCCGCAACCTCTACCGGTGGAATGACCAACAAAAAGTACGGACGCGTGGGCGACACGCCACTGATCGGCGCTGGGACGTACGCTGACGATATTTGCGCTGTGTCATGCACGGGCCATGGCGAGTATTTCATGCTGGGCGTTACGGCTTTCGACGTGTCGGCGCGGATGAAATACAAAGGCCTCGACCTGGAAACCGCCGCACGTGAGACAATCGATCATCTTACCGCGATCACAGGCGATGGCGGGCTGATCGCGGTCGATGCGAAAGGAAATGTAACTCTCCCCTTCAACTCAGAAGGAATGTACCGTGGTTTTCTCGATCCGTGCGGGAAGCCGGTCGTTGAGATCTATTGAGCCGTAGCGGCGGCGGCCGCCTCGTCCCTGAAGCCCTGTATAACGGCGAGATCCTTCGCCACCTTGTCCGCAAGTACGACAACCAACTCGCCCTTACGTGCATTTTTGATCGCGTGCTCGATGGCCGCTGGGCCCTCCTTGATGACGCGGATCGCCGGCTTATTCTTGCTCCGCTTCATTCCTTCCTGAAGAAGTCCGATCAACTCGTCATCCTCACGCCCCCTTAGATAGTGTCCAGTGCGGATCACGATCCGGTCGAAATTGTCCGCCGCAAGCTGGCCGAATTCGCGAATATCGTCGTCCCTGCGGTCTCCCGTACCGTTGATAACAACCGTGCGGTATTTGTTCGGCAGCTTCGAAACAAATGACACAAGCCCCGTCAAGCCCGCCGGGTTATGTGCGTAGTCCATTAGTACCGTCGTATCCCCGATCTCGATAAAGTTCAGTCTGCCCGGAGTTTGCGCCGCCCCTGCGTTGAATGTGGTCAATCCGACGCGCAGGTCTTCCAGCGAAACCCCGTGGACAAAGCAGGCCAGCGTCGCTGCGAGTACGTTCTGGATCATGAACTCCGCCCGCGCGCCGTATGTCAGCGGAATATTCAACGCCTTCTCTACCCGAACCTTCCATTTGCCTTTCAATATCGTGACGTAACCGTCCTCGTAAACGCACGAGATACCATCGTTCTTTGCATGACGCTGGATGTTCTTGTTGTGCTCGTCCATCGCGAACAGGACCACATTGCCATCGGTCAGCTCCCGCATCTCATAAACATGCGGATCCTCGGCATTGAGAACGGCGTAGCCTTTCTTCGAAACGGCCCTCGGAACGACAGACTTCACCCGCGCGAGGTCCTCGAGCGTGTTCACATCCTTCAGTCCAAGGTGGTCAGCGGCGATATTTGTGACGATCCCGATGTCACAATGATCGAATCCCAGGCCGGAGCGGATGATCCCGCCCCGTGCGGTCTCGAGAACCGCAATGTCAACCGTCGGGTCCTTGAGAACGAGCTGTGCGGACACCGGCCCCGTATTGTCGCCCTGAACGATCTGCTGGTTGCCAATGTACGTGCCGTCTGTTGTCGTGAATCCGACATTCCTGCCGCTGTTCCTAAAGATATGAGCGATCAGTCGCGTCGTTGTGGTCTTTCCGTTTGTACCGGTGATGGAAATGATGGGAATTCTCGACGGCGTCCCCGGCGGAAAAAGCATGTCGATAACGTGTTCGGCTACGTTCCGGCCAATTCCCTCACTTGGTGCCAGATGCATCCGGAAACCAGGCGCGGCATTGACCTCGATGATCCCCCCGCCATTCTCATTAAGCGGCTCGGTAACATTCGGTGCAATTATGTCTATCCCGGCGATATCAAGACCGATTATTCGTGCGATACGTTCAAAAAGGAACACGTTTCTCGGGTGCACCTCGTCCGTACAATCGATAGACGTGCCGCCCGTTGAAATATTGGCGGTAGTCTTTAGGTGAAGCACCTCATCTTTTTTCAGCACTGACTCGAGGGAATATCCGGCCTTCGCGATGCATCGCTGGGTCTGCCCGTCGATCGTTATCTGAGTGAGCACCTTTTCATGCCCGTAGCCTCGCCGCGGATCGCGATTGATCTCGTCGATGAGCTCCTGGACCGTACTCTTTCCGTCTCCTTTCACGTGGGCGGGCACACGTTCTGCGACCGCGATAAGCCGATTATTGACCACCAGGGCCCGAAAGTCCGATCCCAGCAACTGTTGCTCGACAATTACGTATCGAGAATATTCCTTGGCCTTTTCGAATGCGGCTCTTGCTTCGTCAAGGGTCTTGACCCCGACTGTCGCTCCTTTGCCATGATTTCCGTCGAGAGGTTTGAGCACCGCGGGATATCCAACTTTTTCCAGGGTGCTCTCAAGGTCCTCGATGTCGCGGACCCGGTACCCCTGCGGCACGGGGATGCCCATATCTCCAAGCAGCTTTTTGGTCGCGGCCTTGTCACCGGCCAGGTCTACCGCGATCATGTTTGTGTTGACGGTCGTCGTCGCCTGAATTCGCTTCTGATGGACGCCGTATCCGAGCTGCACCAGCGACTGATCGTTCAGCCGAATGTAAGGAATATCGCGGCTTTCAGCTTCCTCGACGAGAGAACCCGTGGACGGCCCGAATCTCACATCCTCTCGGATCTCGCGCATCTCCTGGATGTCATCCGCAAGCTCCTTCTTTATTTCATCGATGGGCCTGTTTTCGGCCAGCGCTTCCCAAAGGCGAACAGCGGCCCGGGCCGCATAACGCCCGACCTGCTCCTCGACATAGCTGAAAACAACGTTATATACGCCTTTTGTGCCCGTTTCTCGGGTACGTCCATACCCCGTGTCCATACCGGCCAGGGTTTGCAGCTCTAATGCAAAGTGCTCCACTGCGTGTCCAGCCCAAGTTCCTTCCTGCACTCGACGCAAGAACCCGCCTTCTTCCTTGTAGCTGCAGCCATGCGTCACCAGCGACGGCATCACCTCAACCAGCCGGTCGTAAAAGCCCTTGATCTTATCGGTTGGCTTGTCCTCATAATCGCCGATATCAAGGCGCATGATAATGAGCTTTTTCCAGTAGCCGCTCCAGTAATTGGGTCCTCTCAGGGTACGAATCTCTAGAATATTCATAGGTCTTATCTAGCCAAGATCAGGCAACAGAAACTCGTTCGGCGGCTGCATCGGATGCCGCTCCCGGTAGTTATACACGAGACCATCACGCAATACATGAAATTGAACACCGCATATGCTAAAGCTTTCATTATCAGCTACTTCAGCGATCTCATTGAAAGTGATCTGTGAGCCATCGACGATGGTTGCAGAGCCTTGGCCATAAACCTCAAGTATTCCTTTACCATCGAGAATAATGGCCGTATTCTCGTCGATCCCTATGCCGAGGTTATAGGGGTTGTAAGAAACAGCTGTGACGAGCCTGCTAATCCTCCCCCGCTCGGTGAAGTGCTGGTCGATTATGATGTTTTTGAGGAATCCGAGACCCGGAGACAGTCTGACCGCATTCTTGTGCGGGTGAGAACTCGGTTCCCCTCGGACGATCATCGAGGTGCTCATTCCGGCCGCCCCCGCGCTGGTCCCCGCAAGAACGATGTCCGTATCGCGAACCATGTGCCGCAGCCTGTCAGCGAATTTCGTTCCGCCAAGCAGGCTCACCAGCCGCATCTGGTCGCCGCCTGTCATGAAAACGCCCGTTACGCCCTCCAAAAGCTTGTCAACATCTGCCTGAACTACGTCCTGGCGCGATGTAGCGCGCAGAACGCGCGGGGTTGCGACCCCGAGCTTTCTAAAGGCTTGGACATAAACATCCGATGCAAACTCGGGAAAATCGGACGCCACCGGCACGATCAGCACCTGGGCCTTATCGTCACCCGCCAATTGCAGGAATTTTCGCAAGATGCGCCGCTCGTTATACTTGTCTTCGGCACCGCCGATCACAAGCAGGTGTCCCCCAATGATCTCGCGGTCGTGTGAATCGCTCATCAGTAAATTAAGTTCGTTGATCTAGAAACGCTTTACACTAAATTATTGTAAAGTTTGGGCTTGGTCAAATAAGGTATCTGTCGCAGAGATGACAATAAAACTTCCCGCTCACAATGATTTCAAGGCTGGATTTGGCGATCCCATCTGGATCGCAGCCGCGGACGAGATACTGCGGCGCCACAATATTCGGTTCAGAGAATTACAGCGGGCTGCGCAGGGAGAGAATGTGGTGGTCAGTGTCGACGATCGTTTCCTGGTGAAGATCTACACGCCGTTAAAGAATGGTTTTCACAGGGAAAAAGCGGGGCTCGAATTCGCGGATGGGCTCTCATCGATCCCTATTCCCCAAATCGTTGATGAGGGTGAGATCGCAGGCTATCACTATCTGATAATGACCCAACTTGGCGGTACCGAGATGACGAGGCTCGAGTGGCTGAAGCTCGATGACAAGACGCAAAGAGGCTTTCTTATCCAACTCGCCCGGGGCTTAAAAGAACTTCATACGGCCGATCCGACCGATTTTGATTTCGATTGGCCTGAGTTTCTGCGCATCCAGCTAGACTCCGCCGTCTTCAAACAGCAAAACGACGGCGGCAACCCCGAATGGCTCCGCAGCATGCCGGCTTATATTCATGAGTACAGCGACCTAATTCCTGCTCGGGCGGCCGACGCGTTTCAGCACGGCGACGTTCATTTTGGAAATCTGAAGGTTCGCCTCGACGGCGACAGCCTTGCGCCCGTCGGCCTGTTTGATTTTGCCGACTCGATCAAGGGCTTTCACGAATACGAATTTGTTGCCATAGGGGTCCTGATAATGCAAGGGCAGGGCGACTTGCAGCGAGAATTCTTCCGGGCCTATGGCTATGCGGACTCCGACATAGGCGAGAGCCTTTATCATCGCCTCTGGATGCTCACGATGCTTTACGAATACAGTAGTCTCCGCCGCTACGCCGAGCGGTTGGGAGTAAACCCGATGGACTATAGCTTGGAGGAATTGGGACGTGCGATCTGGTCTTTCGTTTAGAGTGCAGCTTCTGCCGTCGTCTGCTTCACCGAGTGAACTTCCTGAAGACTTCTGACCGTAACCCGCTTTTCTTTCTTTTTCGTGGCGATCGCCTCGATGAGGGCTTCTGCTCCAGTGATCGTCGTAACGCATGGAACGTTGAACTGAAGAGCGGCTTTGCGGATCGCCTGCTCATCGTAGAATGACGCCTTGCCCAGCGGTGTGTTGATAATGACGGCGATCTCACCCTGGCGGATGAGGTCTGCGATGTTCGGCCGGCCTTCATTGACCTTAAAGACCGTGTCGCAAGCCAACCCAACCTCGCGTAGGCGGGTAGCAGTGCCGTAAGTAGCAACTAACTGGAATCCGAGCTTATCCAACCGGCGGGCGAGAAGCACGGCCTGCCCCTTGTCCGTGTTATTGACGGAGATGAACGCCTTCCCGCTCATAGGCAGCTTGAGACCGGCTCCCTCCATCGCCTTTCCGTAGGCCTCGCCGAATGTCGCCCCTACGCCCATTACCTCGCCGGTCGAGTGCATCTCGGGACCGAGCACGGGGTCGACACCCGCGAATTTCTTGAACGGAAACACCGGCGATTTGACGAATGTTTTCGGCACAGGCAGGACTTCCGGCAGGTGAAAATCGCTAAGCTTCTTGTGGCCAGCCATCACGAGCGAAGCGATCTTGGCGATAGGCACGCCCGTAGCCTTCGCGACGAAGGGCACCGTTCGGGAAGCTCGTGGGTTGACCTCAAGCACAAAAACGCGGTCGTCCTTGATAGCGAATTGGATATTCATCAGCCCTTTCACCTTGAGCGCCGCTGCAAGTAACCAGGTGTAGTGCTTGATCGTCTCCAGATGCTCGGCCGGGATCTTCTGCGCCGGCAAAACGCTCGACGAGTCTCCCGAGTGAATGCCAGCCTCCTCGATATGCTCCTGAATTCCAGCGATCACGACGCCGGCCTCATCGGCCAGGGCATCCACGTCGAGCTCGGCGGCGCGCTCAAGGAATTTGTCGATCAGAATGGGTTTTTCAGGCGAGGCGTCAACCGCCGAACGCATATATTCGTCCAGTGATTGCTCGTCGTAAACGATAGCCATCGCGCGCCCCCCGAGCACGAAGCTCGGCCTCACGACGACCGGATAACCAATTGTATTTGCGACATCCTTGGCATCTTCAGCTGAAGTGACACTAGAATTATCCGGACACGGGATGTTGAGTGTTTCGAGCAATGCACCGAACCGCTTTCTGTCCTCGGCCAGGTCGATGGAATCCGGCGAGGTTCCAATGATCGGAACACCCGCTTCCCCGAGCCTATTAGCGAGGTTAAGAGGCGTTTGTCCTCCAAACTGTACGATCACGCCTTCCGGCTGCTCCACATCGACGATATTCATTACATCTTCGAACGTCAGCGGTTCAAAATACAGCCTGTCAGAGGTGTCATAATCGGTGGAAACGGTTTCCGGATTACAGTTGACCATGATGGTCTCAAAATCTGCGTCACGAAGTGCGAAACTCGCGTGACAGCAGCAGTAATCAAACTCGATACCCTGCCCGATCCGATTAGGCCCCGATCCTAAGATCATTATTTTTCTACGATTAGACGGCTCAGCCTCACACTCTTCTTCATATGTGGAATACATGTACGGCGTGAATGATTCGAACTCGGCGCCGCATGTATCGACCCGTTTGTAAACAGGCTTTATGCCTTTCTCCTTACGATACTCCCGCACGTCGGACTCAGAGGTACCGGTCAGGTAGAAGAGCCGCCGGTCGGAAAGGCCGAATTCCTTGGCCTTGTATAGGTTTTCCGCAGAGATTTCCACAAGCTGCTTGGCATCGATCTCGGCCTGCAACTCCATTACCTGGGCAAGCTGATCAAGGAACCACGGGTCGATCTTCGACAGGCGGTGAACCTCATTGATCGAGTAGCCATTCTGCAGAGCGTAGGTAATATATGAGAAACGCTGCGAATTTGGACGGGCGAGTTTTCGTTGGAGCTCCGCATTCGGTACATCTTTTAAGCGCAACGGTTTAACGGCTTCAAGTGAACGTAATCCCTTAAATAACGATTCCTTGAAAGTGCGGCCGATCGCCATAACCTCGCCCACCGATCGCATCTGGGTGCCAAGAACGTCTTCCGCCCCAGGGAATTTTTCAAAAGCCCATTTCGGTATCTTCGTCACGACATAGTCGATCGTCGGCTCAAACGAAGCCGGAGTCTTTTGCGTGATGTCGTTCGGGATCTCATCGAGGGTGTAGCCGACCGCCAGCTTCGCCGCGATCTTCGCGATCGGGAATCCCGTTGCTTTCGACGCCAGGGCGGACGAGCGAGATACTCGAGGATTCATCTCGATGATGCGCACATCTCCATTCGCGGGGTTTACGGCGAACTGGATGTTCGAGCCCCCAGTCTCAACGCCCACCTTGCGAATGCACGCCTTGGCCATGTCGCGAAGGTTCTGATATTCCCTGTCAGTCAGTGTTTGCGCGGGGGCTACCGTTATCGAATCTCCGGTGTGGACGCCCATTGGGTCAAAGTTCTCAATGGAGCAGATGATGACGACGTTGTCATTCAGGTCCCGCATTACCTCGAGCTCGTACTCTTTCCAGCCAAGGATAGACTCCTCGACGAGTATCTGCGAAATGGGCGACGCGGCAAGGCCGTTGCGAGCGATCTCTTCGAATTCCTCAGGGTTATACGCCGTTCCACCACCTGTTCCTCCGAGCGTATATGAGGGTCTGACGATCGCCGGATAGCCGGTTGTTTCAACTATCGCGGCGGCTTCCTCCCAGGTGTGCGCAAAGCCGCCTTTCGGAGAAGGGATACCTATCTCATCCATCGCGGCCTTGAACAGCTCGCGATCCTCGCCGACCTTTATGGCCTCGACCTTAGCGCCGATCATTTGTACGCCGTATCGCTCAAGGATGCCTTGTTCATACAGCTCGACCGACAGGTTAAGGCCCGTTTGGCCTCCGACCGTAGGCAGCAGAGCATCCGGCTTCTCTTTCTCGATAATGGCTGTGACGGTTTCGATGGTAAGGGGCTCGACATATGTCTTGTCGGCGATCTCCGGGTCCGTCATGATCGTCGCCGGGTTGGAATTGACAAGAACGACCTGGTATCCCTCGCTCTTTAATGCGCGGCAAGCCTGTGTCCCCGAATAATCGAATTCACACGCCTGGCCTATCACTATGGGTCCGGATCCTATAATGAGGATCTTGTGAATGTCGACGCGTCTAGGCATGGTCCAAATGCTCGATTATACAGAAACAGGACGGCCCTCTCGAACCGCCGCGCTAATACCGGCACAGAAGCTTCGAGTTTACGGGAACGGAATTTTGGGGATCTTCGATTTGATCTTGTCAGTCGCCGAGTCGACCACGACCTTGCCAGAAAAAATATCGTCAAGTCGCGACGCAAGCGATGGGTCGATCTTCTTCAATCGCTCGTTGGTCTTCTTCGCGTTCTTTTTGTCGCCGCTCGCGTAATACGCTTCCCCAAGGTTGAAAAGACCCACGGTATTGTTGCCGTCAAGGCTCACTACCTGGTTGAACGTATTGATCGCGTTTGAAAAATCCTTCAGTCCTCGATATCCAACCCCCAATTGATTGAGTGCTATCGCCCAGCCGTTATGGAGGCGGACCGCCGTATTCAGCGCGTCGACAGCAAGTTGAAATTCACCGAGCGCGTTGTGCGATGAACCTAGATTCAGGTACGCGGCGTCCAAGTTCGGATCCAGCTGGGTGGCCTTCTCGGAATAAACTTTCGCCTGCTCGTAATTTGTTTTAGCCGAGGCGTCGTCCTTGTCTTTTGTTTGTGCGTTGGCCTGGTTGTAATACGCCCATCCGACATTCGTATTATCGATAGCATCGGGACTGATCTCATTCGCGGTTTGCAGGCGGGCAACGGACTTCTCCCACTCGTTCGTCTTGCCAAGGCAAAATCCCCATTCGCTATACAGGTCCGCCGTCTTTATCCCCCCGGACGCGATCTTGTATTCCGCGTTTGCATCCGCGTATCTTTCGAGTTGCCTCAAAGTGCTCGCAAGGTTCGCATGCGCCTGGTAATTCTGAGGCTCGGCCTTGACCACGTTTTGATAAGCGACAAGTGCCCCGTTGTAATCGCCCTTGTTGTAATCGATGACACCGATCGCTAATTCCGCCGACGTGGTTGCCGGGTCGATCTCGAGCGCCCGTTTGTACGCGATCAGGGCGTCGTCAGGGCGATCCATACGCTCGAAAGCCTGACCGCGGTAGTACTCTGCGCTCGCGAGAGTCGCATCCAGCGCGATCGCCTTGTCCATCTCCGCAACTGACTCAGAATTCCGGTTCTGCTTGAAAAAGATCACGCCCCGTAAGTAGTGGAGATCGGGAGTATCCACACCCGCCGCCTCGGCGAGCTTGGCGTTCTGCTCAGCCTTGTCAATATTGCCCGAATCGAGATAAGCGAGGCCCAGCGGCGTGAAAAGCGTCGAGAATTCCCTATTCAGCCGAATCGCACTCTCGTAATTGGCAATAGCCTGCGCGTTGTCACCCTTATCGTCATAGATAGCGGCAAGCTTTGCGTACGCGACGTCATTTTGTTTGTCCAGCTTCACGGCCTCTTCAAAGAAGGGCACCGCCGCTTCGCTGTTGTGATCGCCCGCGACGTCGATCCCCTTGGAGGTCAATGCGTTGCTCAGACCCTCGGACGCCCGCGCGTTCCTAGGATTTTGAATAAGGGCGTCTCTATAGTTCGTGATCGCAAGATCGGTCTGCCCACTGTCGAGAAATCCTTCGGCCTTGGTCGTGAGCATATTCGACATCGCGATCCTGCGATCGGCTGCAGAGGCAGCAGCTTTTCGCTTGGCAATCGCGGCATTACGGCGCTTTTGCGCGAGCGATGCTATAAGCAGGTGGTTCTTTCTGTGGACAGAACTCTGTTGGTTAAATGAAGCGTGTCCTACCGCACCGCGAGCCTGGGGCTTTTTTCTCGACTCGCGGAACACGAAGCAGCTCGAGCCCGACGTGATGCTCTCGGTCACGACCAGGTCCTGCGCCCCTGCGGGCAGCGGCGAGACCAGCATTGTCGCGGAAAGCAAAAAGGCGGCGAGCAGTCGGGATGCGGCGGCCATTTGGGACATAAACTTCTCTCCAGCTACTAAGCTAGTATATCCCACCGCCATGTGAGGCGACCCTAGAAACCAAGAAACACAGGCTCCGGTATCAGCTCGATCCCATATTTCTCGCGAACTCCGGCTTGTATCTTGTCCTTAAGAGCGATAAGGTCTTTGGCCGTCGCCCCATTGCGATTGATAAGCGCGAGTGAATGGTTGGAGGAGGTTCCTGCGCGGCCGAGTTTATACCCCTTGCAAAATCCGGCGTGCTCGATAAGCCATGCGGCGGGGATCTTCACGCGGTCCCCATACTCAAAAAACGGAACTCGGCCAAACTTATCCTCAAGTTCTCCGAGCCGGGTTCGCTCGACGATGGGATTCTTAAAGAACGATCCCGCGCTTCGTGAATTTGGATCCGTTGGATCCATCACCATAGATTTGGAACGTCGGATCTTCAGTACAGCCTCACGCACCTCGATCAGCGTCGGGTGCCGGCCGTCAAAGTGCTCGACCAGGTCCTTATAAAAGACTTTTGGCTCACCGCCTTTCTCGAGCGAAAACGTAACGCCGAGCACAATGTAACGATCGCGCATCTCTGAATTAAATATGCTCGTTCGATAGGTGAATTTACATTCCTCGCTGCTAAGCTCGACAAAGCCGCGCGTGTGACGATCAAGGCATCGCACTGAAATGATCGTGTCAGCGACCTCCTGGCCATAAGCTCCGACGTTCTGAACCGGCGTTCCCCCGACGAATCCAGGAATACCGCTTAAACACTCGACCCCGCCAAGATCTTGCTGGACCATATGCTCGACGAAGCTGTCCCAGTCCTCACCCGCAGCGGCAGTTATGGTCTCGCCTTGGGCCGATATACCTCGCAACGCTATATGGATCACGAGACCCGGAAAACCGTCATCGGAAACAAGCAGGTTGCTTCCGCCGCCCAAAACGAATACGGCTACTCCCTTCGCCACAGCAAACTCAAGTGCCGAGACGACATCTTTCTCTGACGTAACGCGCGCGAAAAAGCGGGCAGCCCCGCCCACTCCGAGCGTGGTATGCGGCGCGAGCGGAACATTCTCCTGAATTTCCAATGACATAAAAAAGATCCGCTTAAATTAATAAGCGGATCGAGGGAAATTGCAAATCGATCATCGCCTAGATCGGCAGGCGAGCGGCCTTGGCCTTAAATTCGAGGTCAGCGGCAGCCTGGGGATCGATCAGCTTTAGCTGATCGATCACCTTTCTCAACTCCTTGCTGTTCTTTTTACTAAGCATAGTTTCGCCCAGACCGACGAGTGCGAATACGTACTTCGGATCGCGTTTCAGGGCATCGCGAAACGCCTTTTCCGCGTTGGTCAGGTCATTGTTCTTAAAATAAGCGACGCCCAATTGATAACGCATCACCGGATCATCAGGATGCGTACCGAGCCGCTTGTTGAGAGTTGCGATAGCACCGGCAAAATCCCCAAGGTCGATCTGCACCGCTCCCATATTCTGAAGCGCAAAATCCACCACAGACGCGTTTCCTGTCGACACGGCATGGTCCAGAGCCGCCTTAGCGGAATCAAGATCCGGTTTAGCGGCCGCAAGGTTCTTGGCCTCAGCATAGGGGTGTGCGGTCCTGAAGTACGCCCATCCTAGATTCACGTAATCGATAGGATCGTCCGTTAAAGCTATCGCCTTCTGCAGAGATCCTATCGCCGACGGCCACCGGCAAGGGATAAACTTTTTCATGTTGATATCGCACTGCTGGCCGATCATTAAAGCCGCTTTACGGTAGAAATCCGCAGCCGTCTCCTTGTTGAAGTCGGGCAGTCTTGTATAGAACACCGCGGCAAGATTGTAATTCGCCTCCGCATCATTAAAATTCGGAACCTCGCGGTTCGCATCTCCCAACGCGGCATAAACTTCCCAATTATCGTTCTTCAGCTTTTGCGCCGCCAGAAGTGCCGTTATCGCGTCCGAATAGTGCTTCACGGTTATTTGAGCCTGACCTAACGCGAGCAGGGCATCAAAGTACCCGGTTTTTAGCTGGATAGCCTTTTGGTACTCCGCGATCGCATCATCCACGCGATTCACTCTAAGCAGCGTCTCACCGCTGTAGAAATATGCCTCAGCATAATTAGGGTCGAGATCCTTGGCTTTCCTGAATGCGGCAAGCGCTTCATCGTTGCGGTTCTGAGCGTAGCGCACCAAGCCAAGGTAGAAGTACGTTTCAGGGGTCCCGGATGACTTAGCAAGCGCCTTCGCCAGAAGATCGTCTGCTTTCGCGATATCTCCTGCTTGATAGTAGAGAATGCCGAGTGGAACATAGATCTCGGTCAGGTCCTTGTCACTCGCGAGCGATTTCTCATACGCTGCGATCGCCTCGGTCGGCTGATCAAGTTCGGAATAGACCTCGCCAAGACCGAATAACGCGGCAGCGTTCGCGGGATCATATTTAACAGCCTCGAGGAATACCCCTTTTGCCGTCGCAGCCTGATCTTTGACGAGCAGGTCATTACCTTTCATAGCAAGGGCTTCGCTGTATCCATGCTTCGCGTCGAGGTTTCTGTCATCCAGATTTATGGCGTCCCGGAAGAAATCAAATGATTGCTCGAAATCACCCCGAGCGATGTAATACTCGCCCACGCCTGCAAAAAGTTTTGACGCACGCGCCGGGGGAAGGGTCTTCGCCGGGTTCGGTGGAAGCTTATTAGGATCAACGACCTTGGCTCGGTTGGGCTTCACGACAAGCCTGGCTTGCTGGTTCTCATACTGCTTCTTGATCTTCGCAGTTGTTTCCAGCTGCTGAGCCCTGGTGCGAGTGGGTTTTGTCGATGTTCCTGCCCGTCTGGCTGAGGCCCGTGCACGGATGATAAACACGCTCGAGCCGCCTGTCAGGCTGCTCACCGGTACGAGGTCCTGTGCCGGAGTCGTAATAAACGAGGTGAGCGTCGCAGTCAGCAGCGAGGCCGCCGCGAGAGTTCGGCTAATAGAGAATCGATCCTTCATATGAGAGCTGCTTTCTAGTACTGTCGCCATACTTGGGGAACGGCCGGCTATTCGATGCCTTGCTGCACTTGT
>JAFAOW010000138.1 GCA_019247455.1 Acidobacteriota bacterium
GAGACCGCCGCAAAATATGGCGATGAACAGGTGCTGATCTGGCGGCGCAGTTTCGATATTCGCCCGGGCGAACTGGACGAATCCGACGAGAGGTGGCCCGGCAACGATCCTCGTTATGCTGACGTTCCCAAGAGTGAGCTCCCTCGCTGCGAGTGCTTGATGGATACTGTCGCTCGGGTACTGCCTTATTGGGAGTCTGACATCGCGCCCAAGATCAAGGCCGGAAAGCGGCTTATCATCGCTGCTCACGGGAACAGCCTGCGCGCGTTGATAAAACACATCGATAACATCTCTGACGAGGACATCATCAACCTCAACGTCCCGACCGGTATTCCGCTCGTCTACGATCTGGATGAGCGACTTCAGCCGCTCCAAAAAAGCTATTACCTAGGCGATGCGGACGCGATCAAAGCCGCTCAGGAAGCGGTCGCAAACCAGGGGCGATCAAAATAGACTGCGATGGCGGGACCAAAGACAAGCGTCCGACTCCGAGTGATCGTTATGATCATCGTGTTCGTGACGACCGTCGCGATCATCGGTTCGGTAATCGCACGCAGGCTGTCTGAACCGTATGTTGCGAAAGAACTCTGCAAGCAGGGGACTGTAACCAGCCAGCATTATCATTATTTCAAAGGGGGCGGTTACGTTTATTTTTGCACTGACTCTGCGGGACAAACAACGAATATCTCGGGCCAAGTTGACTCTTGGACCTTCGGCGGCCTTTTGGTCACCGACGTCATGATCATTCTCATTTGTATTGCGACGACTTCGATCGTGTTAAAGGTCTTTTCCGCGGAAAACAATTTAGACAACAAATAGGTCTCGGGCGGCTTGCTATACTGAACGCATGCCGCAAGATCCCGATGTTGTAGTTGAACTGAAGCCCGGACGTGAGCCGAAGACTCGCGGTGTTGTTAATCCCACGCTGGTCCGCTGGATCGCTTTCCTCGTGATCACTGTCTCTCTTGTTGTCTGCACGGTCCTGTGCATTCTCGCCATTTGGAAGTTCACCGAAAGCGATGCCGTTTGGCGCGCGATCGCGACGTTTGTTGTCGTTAGCATCGCGACGGCGATATTCACCTTTGTAAACGAAAAGCTTGGATAGGAGATCCGCCTGCGAATAACGCGAAGAAACGTGAATAAGAGGCATGAGCGATCCCCGGCGATCATCCTGACCAACGGTATGCCCGTGGGTCGCCAATCTGCTAAAATACTCGTTTCGGCAAAGGTCGAGATTCGCATCTGTAATGAGTATCAAGCAGATATCGGTTCGCGGGGCGCGGCAGCACAATCTCAAAAATATCAATGTTGATATTCCGAGGGACAAGTTCGTCGTAATAACGGGCTTGTCAGGTTCGGGTAAGTCATCACTTGCTTTTGACACGATATATGCCGAGGGCCAGCGTAGGTATGTAGAATCTCTATCCGCCTATGCGCGCCAATTTCTTGACCAGCTTGAGAAGCCGGATGTCGATTCTGTTGAGGGACTCAGCCCGGCCATCTCCATCGAGCAAAAGACCGTTTCGCGCTCGCCCCGCTCCACGGTGGGCACGGTCACCGAGATCTACGATTTTCTTCGCCTGCTCTTCTCGTCGATAGGTCAGCCGCATTGCAGCCAGTGCGGGGCTCCGATCACGCGGCAGTCGGTCGATCAGATCGTTGCCGGCATCAATGAACTTGAAGAAGGACAGCGAGTGATGATACTTGCGCCGATCGTCCGCGGACGAAAGGGTGAGTTCAAGAAAGAATTGGAAAAGCTGCATAAGGACGGATATGTTCGTGCACGTATCGACGGCGATATCCGTCAGCTGGACGAAGAAATTCTTCTCGACAAGCGGAAGAACCACACGATAGAGGTCGTTGTTGACCGCCTGCTCATGAAAGAGGGCGTTCGAGACCGGCTTGCCGAGTCTGTCAAAACAGCTCTCAAGCTGAGCGGCGGCGCTGTGCTCGTTTCGGTTATCGACGGCGAAGAAAAGCTCTTTTCCGAGAAGATGGCGTGCGTAAACTGCGGCATCAATATCGCTCCGCTTGAGCCCAGGTCCTTTTCATTCAACTCGGCCTACGGGGCATGCAAGCGCTGCCAGGGAATCGGCACGGTGATGGAAATGGACGCCGGCAAGATCGTGCCTGACGAAAGAATTGCTGCCGGAAAGGTCAAATTCCTAAATGACGCGGATAAAGCAGGTGCGAACTTCCTGCGGGGGGCGCTTGCCGCGATCATCGACAAATTCAGCGGCGGCGACAAGCTCGAGCCGCCTGATGATTCTCTCTTTGGCCGTGTCAAAGCGAAGCTCGCGAAGAAGAGCAAACTGAGTGCGTCCTCCGCGGACAAGATGCTCAAGGTGCCTTTCGCTGAGCTTCCTCAGGAAATAAAGGATGCGTTCTTCCACGGTACGAAGCGAAGGCTGACATTTAAGTACGGCGAACATCGATTCGAGCGCGAGTGGAGCGGTGCGTTGCGTGCGATGCGCGATAGGCTCGAAAACCCGCCGTCTGAGAAGGTCCGTGCCGCGCTCGAGGAGCTTGTAGCTCCCATTCCCTGCCCCGTTTGCAAAGGGCAGCGGCTGCGGGCCGAAAGTCTCGCCGTTAGGGTCGCTGGACACGGGATCGCGGAATACAGCGACCTGCCCATTACCGAGGCTTTCGCAAAGTTCTCGGGCATCACGCTCAACCAGCGCGAAGAAAAGATCGCCGGGTTGGTTTTAAGGGAGATCAGGGATCGTCTGCGATTTTTGGATGCCGTTGGACTCGGTTACCTAACACTGTCGCGGTCGTCGGCCACTTTGTCAGGTGGAGAGGGGCAGCGCATCAGACTTGCGACGCAAATAGGCTCTCAGCTTCGCGGGGTTTTGTATGTCTTGGATGAGCCTTCCATCGGTCTCCATCCGCGTGATAATAGACGGCTGCTCGAGACGCTGCACGAACTTCGTGATCTTGGGAATACTGTGCTCGTAGTCGAGCATGATGAGGAGACCATCGAACACGCCGACCATGTCATCGATCTCGGCCCGCTGGCGGGCACGCACGGCGGCGAAGTGATCGCGACGGGTGATCCAAAACAGATAGCCTGCGACCCGAATTCGCTCACGGGGCGGTACCTTTGCGGCGATCTAAAGATAGACGTCCCCGACCTTCGCCGTTTGCCGAACGGCCAACGCATCAAGGTCCGCGGCGCAAATGCATACAACCTCAAGAATATCGATGTGGAATTTCCACTAGGACTGCTGACGGTTGTGACCGGCGTTTCGGGCTCCGGCAAATCCACTCTGGTCGAAGAGATCCTTTATCCCGCACTCTACAAACACGTCTACGGCTCGACTGTGGCCGGCGAGCCCTTACAGCATGATTCGGTCGAGGGCCTAGATCTTGTAGACAAGATCATTGAGATCGACCAGACACCAATTGGTCGCACGCCGCGCTCGAATCCTGCGACCTACACGGGCCTTTTTACTCCGATCCGCGAGCTTTACGCGATGCTTCCCGAGTCGCGAACTCGCGGCTACAAAGCGGGAAGATTTTCATTCAACGTGAAGGGCGGCCGCTGCGAGGGCTGCGAGGGCGACGGCATGAAGCGCATCGAGATGAACTTCCTGCCCGACGTTTACGTCACCTGCGACGTCTGCCGCGGAAAACGCTACAATCGCGAGACCCTGGCGGTAAAATACAAAGGCCTCTCGATAGCCGACCTGCTCGAAACCACGATCGAGGATGCGTTGCCGCTGCTCGAGAATATTCCGGCGATCAAGCAAAAGCTTGAAACTTTGCTCGATGTTGGGCTTGGATATATCCAGATCGGCCAATCTTCTACGACGCTCTCCGGCGGCGAAGCCCAGCGTATCAAGCTGGCAAAGGAACTCTCAAAACGCGCCACCGGCAAGACGATCTACATTCTCGATGAGCCTACGACCGGCCTGCACTTCGCCGATGTCCACAAGCTGCTCGAGGTTCTGCAAAAACTCGTCGACACCGGCAATACCGTCATTGTCATTGAGCACAATCTCGACGTCATCAAGTCCGCCGATTACATCATCGATCTAGGCCCCGAAGGCGGAGCCGGCGGCGGCAAAGTCGTCGCGACCGGCACTCCTGAAGAGGTTGCACGAGTGAAGAAAAGCTATACGGGACAGGCGTTGAAGGCGGTCCTATAGTTATCTCACCTTGGGCAGGAATTGATAGACGACCATTCCGTAAAGCCAGATCGGAATACCACTTAATTTCGTGGGTGAAAATATTGAAGACTGGGCTGCCTTGACCGAAGGAGGCTTCAGGATGGCTGGTCCGGCTGTGGCGATTGACTCGTTCACACATCCTCTGGGATCGATTAAAACTCTGACCGTTACGGTTCCACCAATTCCAAGCTTTTTTGCTGATGTCGGGTATTGGGGTTTCACCAGATCCAGAGCCATCCCGTTAACGACACCAATGTATGTCATATTCGGACGTGGAATTGGGGCTTTCAATTTTCGAGAACAATCGGGTCTCGGTTGGGCACGGGAGCCGATAGTGCAAATCAGTATCAGCAGAAGCCCTAACGAAATCTGATAGCGCATGTGTTGCTTAGACAACGCGATCACGATTTTGTTCCAGGTGAAAGAGTTAGTATTCAATCGCAACTAGCATTTCCTTGACCGCGTTCTCCAATCCAATAAACACAGCACGCGAGATGATGTGGTGGCCGATGTTGAATTCCTCGATCTCGGGCATTCGAGCTAGAGGGGCGACATTCGAGGTAGTGAGTCCGTGGCCGGCGGCGACAATAAGACCAATGGATTTGGCGTGTTCGGCTGTGGCCGCGATGCGAGAGAGTTCGGCGGAGACAGCAGGATCAGAAAAAGGCAGGCTGGCAGCCTGCGATCCGACGGTGAGCTCCGCGTATTCAGCGGTGCAGATCTCGATCTGATCCGCACCAGAGCGTTTTGCGGCATCGATCTGATCGATGTCCGGGTCGATAAAGATGCTGACGTGAATGCCTGCGGCCTTTAGCTTATCGACCGCGTTCTTAACGCTGTCGAAGTTCCCGATGACATCCAGTCCGCCCTCG
>JAFAOW010000140.1 GCA_019247455.1 Acidobacteriota bacterium
TACCGCCGTAATCGAAATATCCGACAGCACCCGCGTAAATGCCGCGCGGAGTTGGTTCGAGGCCGCGAATGATCTCGATCGCCCGCACTTTTGGCGCTCCTGAGACGGTTCCGGCAGGGAAGGAGGCGGCCAACGCATCAAATCGATCTTTGTCGTCGGCGAGTTCCGCAGACAGCGCGCTCACGAGATGCTGGACGTGCGAGTATTTCTCGACGGTCATTAATTCATCTACATTCACCGAGCCGAATTTTGCGACGCGGCCAAGGTCGTTACGCCCAAGATCGACGAGCATGACGTGTTCCGCCACCTCCTTTTTGTCGAGACGCATTTCCTCGGCGAGAGCGTCGTCCTCAGCCGTAGTTTTGCCGCGGGGCCGCGTGCCGGCGATCGGGCGATAGTTGAGCTTCTTGCCCTCGCATCTAACAAGCATCTCCGGCGAAGCTCCGATCACCGCCTTTTCTCCGAATTGAAGAAGGAACATATACGGCGACGGGTTAAGGCTCCTTAACGCGCGGTAGATCGCGACGGGGGTGGCAGTCGTCCGACGCGTGAAGCACTGCGAGAGCACCGCTTGATAGCATTCGCCGGCATTGATGAGGTCTTTGATCTTGCCGACGGCGAATTCAAAATCGGGTCGAGACCAATTGGAAGTAGCCTCGCTCTTGTCAGAACCGCCTCCGTGAGGGGGCGGCCAGTTCGACACCGGCTGCTCGAGTAGCGATCTTATCTTGGCATTGCGTGACCGGGCACACTGGCTACCGCTCGTGTTTCTGCCTGCAGTTTCGTGGAAATTGAGCGAGATGATCTGCACGACCTGCTTGGCGTGGTCGAATGCAACCACCGAGCGATAGAACATAAACGAGCAGGCCTCACTCGCGTCGCCTTGGCCGGCGAGTGAGGGCTCGAACCATTCGCACGCGTCGAAGCCGAGATACCCTATCGCTCCGCCGATGAATGGAGGAAGTTCGTGGTCGGAATCTGCGATGTGGGTTGCGAAGTGATCACGCAATCGGTCGTACTCTGCCTGGCCACCGGTAACCACCTCGACCGGATCCGTACCGATAAATGAGTACCTCGCCAAACTTCGCCCACCTTCAACCGACTCAAGCAGGAACGAGTGAGTTGAGTTTTGAGACAGCTTGAGATACACCGCGAGCGGCGTGAGAAGGTCTGCGGGCATCGTCTCGACGAGCGGCAGCAGTGTTGTCTTTTTCGTATTCGGTATCACTAGTCCTGAGTTTCTTAAACGCGGATCGGGCGGATGCTCCGGGTTTGCGCGGATCAGGAATGACTCAAAGTGAATTATTCCGATCCGTTTTTTTCCGTCTCATCCGCATTATCCGCGTTCAAAATTCCTTTCAATCAAAAAACGCCGCCTGAGTTCATCTCAAGCGGCGTCTTATGCAAACTTATTCGACGATCTACTCAGACCATCAACGCACGACGCCCACGCTGCCACCACCAGGTTGAGTTGTTTGCGTCGAATTTCACTGAGAACATTAAACCTAATGATCAACTTCGCTGTCAACGACCGACCGATTATTTACGCCTCGGAAAACCAGGTCAACACGGTCCTCTTCCGAACCGTCCAATGGCCTCTTTTAATCTTACAATAGAAGCGAATAGTATTTCCTTCGCCTCCATCCGACCATTGATTCCTCATGCTTATATCAATAATTATGCCGTGTCTCGAAGAAATGGGCTTCGAGAAGACGTAGTAAACAATTCCCTTTGAACTTCGCGCAGTGGCTTTAGCCGCCGTCTCATTAACCGATCTAAAGGTATAGTGGCGAAGTATCTTCTGCAGCCGGTTCGATGTAATGGAGGATTTGGTCGAGACCAGTATTTCATGGCTGGAAAATCCGTATCGTTCAATAGAGCGAGCCATGGCTGACGCTTCCATCTGGGAAAGCCGCTGAGCCACTCCCGGCCCAGCTAAGATAGCTAGCAGTCCGAAGTACAAGCATTGCCTCACTACATCTTCTCCGGCACTTCGATCCCGAGCGTCGCGAGTGCCGCGGTCAGCGAGCGCCGCGCGAGGTCGGCGACGGTTATGAGTACAGCGCGGCGGTTTTCGTCGGGCTCGGCGATTATCTTGTGATCGCGGTAAAAGCCGTTGAATGCCTTTGCGAGGTTGAATGTGTATTTCGCGAGAATCGCGGGCTCGTTG
>JAFAOW010000163.1 GCA_019247455.1 Acidobacteriota bacterium
TGGCCGAAGCCATAGGCGATAAGAAGAAAGTCCGGGCGGTCGCGCAGGCATGTTCAAAAAACAGGGTCGCACTGGTCATTCCGTGTCATCGAGTGGTTGCGAGCGATGGTAAATTGAGCGGATACCGATGGGGCATCGAGCGGAAGAAACGCCTGCTTGATAACGAGCGGTAAATAGTACTAAGTACCGTAAATATCAGGTAAATGTAAGGTTTTGTAAAGACCCTCCGTTTTCGCGGTGCCGCATTTTGACGCCGCGAAACTTTTTTGTATGCTCTCTCGTAAATTGAATTTAACCAAAGTTCCTTTTTGTCTTAACAACCAAAAGTTATGAGATCAAAGCTATTACTGCTTTCAGTCGCGGCTGTTTGTTTGTTCACAGCTGCGACGTCGCGCGCCCAGACGTATGCGATCACGAATGCGAAGATCGTGACCGTATCTGGAGCGACCATCGATCGAGGCACGGTGGTCATTCGCAACGGGCTGATCCAATCTGTCGGCGCGAATGCAGCCATTCCGTCGGACGCTCAGGCCTTTGACGTGAACGGCTCTACCGTTTATCCGGGCTTTATCGACGCGTTGACGAATCTTGGAATTGCTGCGGCGGCCACGCAGCAGCAGGGAGGCCGTCCAAACGGCGGAGGGGGCGGCGGCCAGCAACAGGCACAACAAGCTGCCCCAGCTTCCAATTCGAATTATCCGGCGGCCCTGCGGCCGGAGACCTTGGTGGACGATGAAATTCGCGCAGGGGATCCCAGCTATGACGCAAGCCGAAATGCAGGGATCACGACCGTATTAACGGTGAGCCGAAGCGGAATCTTCAACGGCCAGTCAGCGGTGATCGATCTTGCGGGCGACAGCGTGTCGGAGATGATCCTTAGATCGCCGTTCGGCGAGCATGTAACGTACACCACGGCCGGCTTCGGGACCTATCCGGGGTCGCTTATGGGAACGTTCTCGGCGCTGCGGCAGATGTTTTACGACGCGCAGAGGCTGCAGACCTGGCAGAAGATGTACGCCAGCGATCCTAAGGGCATCAAGCGTCCGGAAGCTGACAAGTCACTTGAAGCACTCTTTCCGCTGCTTAACAGGCAGATGCCGATCGTTTTCAACGCAAATACCGAGCGCGAGATCGTCAGATCGCTGGATTTCATAAAGGAATTCAATTTGCTGGGCGTCATAGCGGGCGGACAAGAAGCATGGAAGCAGTCCGATCGCCTCAAGGCGATGAATGTACCCGTGATCCTTTCGCTTAATTTCCCGAAGCGGACGGCGGCGAACGCTCCTGACGCGGACCCGGATCCACTCGAACTGTTGAGATTCAGGGCCGAAACTCCGAAAGGAGCGGGCAGATTGGCGGCGGCCGGTGTAAAGTTCGCGTTCACCTCCGGCGGTGCGGCTCCGGCTGACTTTTTTGCAAATGCCGGAAAGGCTGTCGACGGTGGTCTTTCGCGCGACGCAGCGATCAGAGCAATGACCCTGGGCTCGGCTGAACTTCTCGGGATCGCTGACCGGACGGGCTCCATCGAGCCCGGCAAGATAGCGAACCTGGTCGTCATCAAAGGAGATGTTTTCGGACGCGACAAATTCGCTTCGCACGTATTCGTAGATGGCAAGTATTTTGAGCAGAAAGAGCCGACCTCGAATCGCGGCGCGCGCGGCCCGGGCGGGGGCGTTAATCCCGGCGGAGGAGGGGGAGGCCCGCAGCTTACCGGTTCCTACAACATAACCGTTGAGATCCCGGGGCAGCCAACGACCGGCACCCTCACTCTTCAGCAGGACGGGACCAACGTGACCGGAAGTTTGAATCTCGGCGGCAGCGTTTCTCCCGTTAAAGGGCAAGCGACGGCTGGCGGTTTCAACCTGACGAGCTCGGTCACTTTTCAAGGAACGAGCCTAAACATTACGCTCAATGGCTCGCTCAACGGCAACAACATCGTCGGAAATATAGACTCACCCGCGGGAGCTGTCTCGTTCTCGGGCACGAAGAATCCATAAGAGGCAAATCATGAAAAAAGCTACAGCATATTATTTGATGCTTCTTTTGCTCGTCGCGGGACTCCGTTTGCCCGCGGCGGCGCAGTCAAAAGGACAAGACGTTTTGATCAGGAACGCGACCGTTATGACCGCCGTCAAGGGTACGATGGAAGGAACAGACATCCTTATCCAGAACGGCAAGATAACGAAGATCGGCAAAGGAATTGCCGCTCCGGCAGGCGTGAAAACCATTGACGCGACGGGCAAATACGTAACTCCTGGCATCATCGATTGCCATTCGCATACCATGCTCGACGCGATCAATGAGGGTTCACTTTCTGTTACCTCTATGACGGGCACGCGCGACGTTCTCAATAACACGGACATCACGATCTATCGTGCTCTCGCCGGGGGCGTGACCGCGGCGAACATCCTTCACGGTTCGGCGAACTCCATCGGCGGCAAGAACACGACGGTGAAATTCAAGTGGGGACATCCGATCGAGGATTATCCCATCGCGGATGCACCCCCGGGAGTCAAGTTCGCGCTCGGCGAGAACCCAAAGCGTAGTAATTCGCAGCCTCAGCCGGGCGTGCAGCCGCGCTATCCGCAAACGCGCATGGGCGTGATCGAGACCGACCGCGACGCGTTGATCCGGGCCCGCGACTACAAGCAGCAGTGGGACGATTATCGTGCCGGGAAAACGAAGGTTCCGCCGCGCAAGGACCTCGAGCTTGATCCGCTGGTTGAAGTGATCGAAGGCAAGAGGCTTGTTCACGCTCACGGTTACCGCTCGGATGAGCACCTGAATTTGATGCTTCTTGCCGACGAATTCAATTTCAAGGTTGCGACCCTTCAGCACGGGCTTGAGGCCTATAAGATCGCTCCTGAGATCGCGAAGCATGGAACGGGCGTTTCGATCTTCACAGACAGTTGGAGCTACAAGCTCGAGGCGTACGACGCGATCCCCTACGACGCTTACATTCTATGGAAGAACGGTGTCGTCGTGTCGATCAACTCGGATTCCGATGAACGTATGCGGCGGCTCAACCTCGATGCTGCAAAGGTCGAGAAATACGGGGGCGTGCCTGAGCAGGACGCGCTTCAGATGATAACCCTTAACCCGGCGAAGCAGCTCGGCATCGACAAGCGCACCGGTTCGATCGAGGTTGGAAAGGATGGCGACGTCGTGATCTGGTCGGGCCATCCCTTTAGCCCGTATTCGCGAGTAGAGACGACGATCATCGAGGGGGAGACGTTCTTTGACAGACAGCTGGATGCACAGCACCGGATCGATATGGCAAAGGAGCGCGAGGCTTTGGAGAAACTTGATGTCAACCGGGCTCCCGGTTCAGGCGGAGGACCGCCGCGAATTCCGGCCGAGAAACGTCAAAGCGAGCGCGACCGCTCCGAATTCGGCGAGGATGATGAAGATGGCGGAGGTAACAACCGATGAGTTCAAAGTTGAAAGTTCAAAGTTCAAAGCTGGTTGGCTCTCTGGCGGCATTCGCCGCGTTCGCCCTATCGATCTTTGCCCAGAATGACGGCTCGCAGCAGAACAAGACCGGGCGGGCGGGGACCTTCGCGATCGTGAACGCTCGTATCGTGACCGTTTCAGGCGCGACGATCGAGAACGGGACCGTGGTGATATCCGGCGGTAAGATAACCGCCGTCGGCCCCAACTCGTCGATCCCGAGTGGAGCAGAACGCATAGACGGCAGGGGCCTTACGGTCTTTCCGGGGATGATCGACGCGGGTACGAATCTTGGCCTCGCCGAGATCCCTCTTGGCGTAGACGGATCGGTTGACGTGGCGGAGACCGGGAATATGAACGCGAACGCGAAAGCGTTCAAAGGCATCAATCCGCATTCCTCTCATGTGAACGTCACGCGCGTGAACGGCATCACGACGGTGCTTTCCTATCCAAACGGCGGCCTGATCGCCGGGCAAGGGGCTGTGATCAACCTTAATGGTTCGACGCAGGCCGAAATGGCGATCATTCCGGAATTCGGACTGGTGATCAACTATCCGCGACTCGCGGGTTTCGGCCGCGGAGGCGGCGGCGGACGCTTTGGGCCGCAGCTGGATTTCAACCAGCTGGTACAGCGCCGGGATGCTCAGATCGAGGAATTGAAGAAGATCTTTCATGATGCCGATATGTACGCCAAGTCGAAGGAGGCCTACGCCAAGGACAAGACGCTGCCCTACCCGGCGACGGATATTCGACTTGAGGCGATGACGCCGTACATTCGGGGCGAAAAGCCGATCCTTTTCCGTGCCGAGCGTGCTAATGACATCAAGTCCGTCGCGAAATTCGTCACGGACATGAAGGTCAAGGGTATTATCATCGGCGGGCAGGAAGCCTGGAAGGTGGCTGACGATCTCAAAAAGGCCGACATCCCTGTTGTCTTCACGAACATTTACCAGTCCGTCGTGCGGGACGACGATCCGTATGATTATTTTTACTCGGCGCCGGGCAAGATGCAGGAAGCCGGTATTAAATTCTGCATCTCGACCGGCGACCCTGGGCAGGAGGTTCGCGACCTTCCGTATCAGGCTGGTATCGCGGGTGCCTTCGGCTTGTCGAAGGAGGACGCATTGAAGTCTGTCACCCTTTATCCGGCGCAGATCCTCGGCCTGGGCGATAAGCTTGGCTCGATCGACGTGGGTAAGGTCGCGAATATCGTTGTGGCCGACGGCGACATGCTCGATCCGCGGACGAACGTGAAGTACGTCTTCATCAACGGGAAGATGCTTCCGCTGACGAGCAGACATACCGAGCTCTTCGACAGCTTTAAGGATCGAAAGGCCCCTTGATGGACGGTTAGATTCCGCTTATTATTGGCCTCGTCATCGAATTCGAAACTCGGTCACGAGGCCAAAAAACTTGGAGAACACAATATGATGAACACCGGCCCATGGCTGCAGGCGGCGTCGCAAAAGCTCATAGCAAACGGCTACAAGCCAATGGAACCGAAGCTATATCAGCCTGTCGGGATAAAGTTCGCCGTACAAAGGACCGGCTTTGAGCTGTCGAAGTTCGGTATGGTGGATCGCACCTTCACGTTTGCGGAGATCGAGAAGCTCGATATTGCGGGTCTGCAGAACTACTCGGCGTTCTCATTCAATTTCGCCAATTCCAACAAGTCCAATCCACTGCCCAACGGTTTTTTCATGTGTACGTTCTGCTTTCCGGTCGTGATAACTGAGAACCTCGACCCTCAAGTTGCCTCGTACGTAGCGCAGAATACGCCGCCCAAGCACTGGGCTGCGCAGGAAATGCCTGTAGTGTATGACATTGCGAATAACAATCTCGTTTATTTCCAGAGTACGCCCCTGTGGGGAGCGGCGTATTTTTCAGGAATGCGAAGCGAGATCGAGCGGTGCCTTCGTTGAGCGTTCGAGCTAGGAAACTTCCTGCAACAGCTTGGACGAAGCCAGAGCGTCCAAGAAAGGAACGAATTGGCTGCGATCATTTTGCCAAGGGGTCACAATGAACTCCCGCCCGCCAAGTGCGGAAAGTGAGAGATCTTTGACAAATGATGCTGCTTAAAAGGCGGGATTCATCCGAGTGTATCAGCCTTCTGAGGAATGTCCCGACCTTTTTCAAAAAATTCCAGCGAGGCGGAATTAAGGCAGTAACGCTGGCCGGTTGGCGGCGGCCCGTCGGGGAAGACATGTCCCTGGTGGCCTCCGCAGCGGGCGCAGCGAATCTCGGTTCTGCGCATTCCGTAGCTATTATCCTCTACGCTCTGAAGATGATCCTTGTCGAAGGGGGCATAGAAAGAAGGCCAACCCGTTCCCGAGTTGAACTTCTTATCTGAACCAAAAAGCGGCAGCCCGCAAAGGCGACACGCGTATACGCCGTCCATCTTGTTGTCCAGAAGCGTTCCGCAGAAGGGCGGCTCGGTGCCGTGATCGAGGAGGATGCGGCGGGATTCGTCGTCAAGAGCTCTAGCAAGATGGTCGATCGTATCGTCGCGTAGAGGCGTAATATCGTACCCGCTTTCCGAGGTGGAGCGTTCCATATCCTGAATTTTACCGCATTCGCGAAAAAGAGCTTGGCAGGGAAGAAACTTCTATGGTACCTTGTCTCAAAAAAACGGAGGTTCCCATGAAAAAACTCTCTATCTCTCTCGTTGTTCTTTGTGCGCTCGCGCTGCTTGTTTTCGCCCTACCCATGCAAAACTCGATCGCTGCTCCCGCTCCATCGGGTAATGCAAAAGTGTGCAAAGTGATCACGAACGGCGGCGCCGATGCTACCGTCGTGGCTACCGGCAGACATGTGACGCTTGCAAAAGGCACATCGCTTATACTTGCGAGCTCCGAGATGCACCAGGGCTATATCGCCGTCAACGCTCGCGTGGGGGGCAAGATGGTTCGGCTTTCAATCATGGTCGAGGAAACGAACTGTTTCGACTAACCCCACCAAAAGGCCGCGGCAATGATGCAATAAAGGCCCACGAGGGCAAGCCCCTCCAGCCAGATCGACTCGCCGTCATAAATAATGAAGGCCGACACGATCACAGAAAGCAGCAATACCGCCAATAGGAGCGGTGCAAGTACGAACGAAAGCACTGCTCCTCCTAACACAAACGAAATTAGTACGAGCACGGGGAAGAGTCCCAATGCTATCTGCAAAGAACTGTTCAGGATGACGCTCACCGCGTAGTCCGCCTGGTTACGCCATGCGAGTTGAATGCCCACGAGGTTCTCGATGGCATTTCCCGCGATCGCGACAACGACAAGTCCGGCGAAGGTTTCAGAAATCCCGAGGGACCTCATCGCCGGCTGCATTGCGTCGACAAACCAATCTGAGACAAAAGCTGCGGCGGTTCCCGCAACACCAAGGATGATCAGCGTGAGGCTCAATGGCCATTCCGCGCTTCCCATGCTTTCAGATTGGATCGCAACTGCGGGGTCCTTTTTGACGGAGAAATAGATACTTGCGCCGAGGAGTATCAGCAAGATCACAGCCAAAACAATATCCAGGTCGCCGATGTGACCCTCCGCCGGCGTGTGAAGCTCGTGCGTCAGTGTCGGCACAACAAGGGCCGCAGATGCGATAAGCATCAGGGCGACGATCATCTTCGGCGGTTCCGACGGGAAACGCTGCGTCCCATTCTTCAGGCCGCCGAGAAACAGGGCCACACCGAGCACTAGTACCGAATTTCCAAGTATCGATCCTACGAGTGCCGCCTTAACCACGCCGTCGAGACCGGCGCGCAGGGCGAAGATACAAACGAAAAGCTCAGGCAAATTTCCGAGCGCCGACTGAAGAATGCCAGTGGCGCCGGGCCCGAGCCGGCATCCCAGCTGCTCGGTCGCATCGCCGACCACTACCGCCAATAATGCGAGTGCCGCCGCCGTTACCGCGAAGGCCAGGACCGCGTTCACTCCCATAAAATGCATGGAACCGGCTGCGATAATGAAAATAACGCCGAGGGCGATGATGACCTTTTCCTTTCGTTCCATCATTTGCGCCCGGTCAAACGTTTTTCGATCTCTTTTACACGCTTTGCGATATCCGGGAGCCGCCGAAACGTTGTAATGGCACGAAGCCAGTCGTGATGGTCATACGCCGGACTGCCCGAGACAACCTTGCCAGGCGCGACGTCGTGTGAAAGTCCCGACTGGGCAGTGATCACCACATCGTCACCGATGGTCAGATGCCCTCCTAAACCGACCTGGCCCGCGAGGATAACGCGCTTGCCCACCTTGGTGCTGCCGGCGAGTCCGACGTGTCCGCAGAGGAGAGCGTCTTCATCGACCGTGCACGAATGACCGATCTGAACAAGATTGTCGATCTTGACCCCGCGGGCGATACGCGTTTCACCCGTGGAAGCGCGGTCGATCGTGGTGTTTGCACCGATCTCAACGTCATTCTCGATGACGACGCGACCGGTTTGACGTATCTTGAACCACCGCTTGTGCTCGTCCTTGGTATACCCGAACCCGTCCGCACCGATCGTCGAGTTGTTGTGAATGATGCAATTGCTACCAATGACGCTGTTCTCTCGGATCGAAACGCCCGAGTGTATGGTCGTTCCCTCGCCGATCGAAACGTTATCGTAGATCGTCACATTCGGCAGAAGGCGAACCCCGCTGGCGATCGTGGAACCCTTGCCGATCACAACGTGAGCGTGTATCTCGACGTCTTTAGCGACCACTGCAGACGGATCGATAACGGCACTCGGATGAACCTCGCCGGAAACCGGCGGCAGTGGGTCGAGGACCGTTTGAGCACGAGCGTAAGCGAGCGCGGCATTCGCTGTCCTTAGTACTGCAATGTCGTCGCGATCAAACTCGAAGGCTGCCGATACGAAGATCGCACCTGCCTTCGCAACCAAGGCGTCCTGTAAGTATTTGGTATCACTCAGAAAAGTGATGTCGTTGGGCCCTGCGGCCGTAAGACCCGTGGCCGAAGAGATCTCTAATTCCGCATCTCCTCGCACCAGTTCGGCCGATGTCAGGCGGGCAAGTTCACTAAGCTTCATCAGAATAATGTTGAAATTCGTTGTGCAGTTATGCCACACTAGTTTTAGCAAACAAATAGTTCCCGATAAAGCGTCCACGCATTTATTGCCCGTCTCTCCCAAGTCCGGCATTAACCCAAGGTCCCGAAATTTGGAGGTTTTGTAATGAATGAACCAGCTGTGAACTTGTCAGCAAAGAAGGTGTCGTCCGAGGATTTCATGCGTTCGGAGCGACAGGCGTCGCGCAGAAACGAGTTATTTGATGGAGCAATAATGCCGAAGGCCGCGGCGAACCGACAGCATAACTTGCTCGCGACGAATATCGCGATCGCGGTCGGCAGCCGTGTGCAAGGCGGCAAAACAGAGATCTATGTTAACGGGATGATGGTCCAGCTTGGGCCGAAGACGATCTGTTATCCGGACGTAGTGATGACCAATGGCGAGCCGAAATTCGCGGACGAGAATTCCACCGTCTTGAAGAATCCGATAACGGTCGTCGAGATCGTTTCGGCGGCCACGAATCCATATGAAAAGTCGCGAAAGCTTGAGAGCTATCTTGCGATCCCAAGCATCAAGGAGTGCCTGCTGATCCGGGCGGACGAGATGCGTGTCGAGCTTTACGCCCGTCAGAACGCCAAGCAATGGCTTTATCGAATATTCGATGAGCGCGACAGCGTAGTATCGCTAGATTCGATAAACACGAAGATCTCGGTCTCTGAGATCTACGCCGGACTAAGCGTAAAGCCGGCGGAGATGAGTTCAACGGCTGTCAATTAACTACTTGATGAACCGATCGAAACCGTGTTTCTCGGCCCACTCTTCGTTCCATCCATAGATCTTGACGTGGTGGACGGGGGCTCCGCCGTTATCGGTGTCAGTCATATCACTAAGACTGAGCTCCCATCCACCCCAATCGACGGAAAAGAGATGACCGTGCGGACATTCGTTCTTCTCAAGACCCTTCTTTATTTGGCCAAGCTCGTTGAGTAGTATGTTCACTCCGGCCAGGTCCAGGTGAAGATAGAGCTGTTCATTCTTTTCGTCCGATACAAAGGCAAGTAATCGTTCTTCTTCGCTCATAGGCTTACATCAAATTTACTGGGTCGATCTCCACGTAAATAGACCGCATATCCGCGCCGTTCTGTTCGGCATCGGCAAGCGCAATGTCGAGGATCTCACGCAATGATCGCCTCGACGGCGACTTTAGAATGATCTGGATCCGGTATTCATTCTTCAATCTTGAGAGAGACGCGGGCGCCGGGCCCAGGATCCGCAAATGACGAGCTGCGTTCGCAACGTCCAGCGATCGTCTTAAAATGTTCGCGTTTCGCATCGCATACGCATGATCGCGATGCTTAATCAGAATTGAGGCGAGGACGAAAAATGGGGGGTAGGCGAGTCGCTCGCGGAATTTGATCTCTTCACGATAAAACCCGTCGTAGTCCTGTTCACGAGCGAATCGCAGGGCGTAATGTTCGGGATAATAGGTCTGGATAAGGACCCGGCCGGGCTTTTCGCCGCGGCCTGACCGTCCTGCGACCTGCGTGATCAACTGAAAGGTACGCTCGGCCGAGCGCAGATCGGGCAGGCCGAGTCCGATGTCCACGCCCACGACGCCAACTAGAGTAACGTTCGGGAAGTCATGTCCTTTCGCGATCATCTGCGTCCCCACCAGCATATCGATGCGATGCGCGGCGAAATCGAGCAGCACTTGATCCAACTCGCCCTTGTGCGCCATCGTGTCGCGGTCTACTCGTGCGATCCGAATCTGGGGGAACTTTTTGGCGAGTTGATCGGCAATATTCTCTGTGCCTTCGCCGACAAAATATAAGAATTCACTCTCGCAGCTCGGGCAAGTTTTTGGTGAGGGGATCCGGTAATTGCAGTAATGACAAACGAGCTTCGCGTCGCGGCGGTGAAATGTGAGTGTGATGTCGCAATTCTTACACTTGATCGTTTCGCCGCACTCGCGGCACAGCACAAACTGCGAGAATCCGCGTCGATTTAGCAGCACTATCACCTGCTCGCCTTTGTGATATGTCTGATCGATCCCCTCGAGAAGTTCATCAGAAAGGGCGACATCCTTCCCCGCTCGTTTGAAAACCTCGCGCATGTCGATCAGCTCGGCCTTCGCAAGCGAGCGGCCTTCTATCCGCTCTGGAAGCCGAAGATACTCATACTTCCCAGCCTGCGAGTTGTAGAACGATTCCATTGCCGGAGTGGCGGACCCGAGCACGACCACCGCTCCGGCGAGACTCGCACGCATGACACCGACATCTCGAGCGTTATAGAACGGCGACTCATGCTGACGATATGAGGCGTCGTGCTCTTCGTCGACGATGATGAGGCCGATGTTCTCGAGAGGTGCAAAAACGGCGGAACGTGTGCCGATCGCGATGCGGGCCTCACCGCGGCGAATACGACGCCATTCGTCGTAGCGTTCTCCAGCGGAGAGATTGGAATGCAGTATCGCAACGTCTGTGCCGAAAATTGCCCTCAGCCGCCGCGAGAACACGGGAGTCAATGCGATCTCAGGCACGAGCATCATCGCGGACCGCCCTTCGTCTAGCGCGTGACGCATTGCGCGGATGTACACCTCCGTCTTGCCGCTGCCTGTTACGCCGTGGAGCAAAAACCCTTTGTATGCATTTGGTGCATCAAGAGCTGAGTTAACCGCGTCGAGCGCGGCTTGCTGCTCAGGGGTGAGAATGATCGAGTTGAGTTCCGGAAGATCGGCCCGTCGAAGCGGGTCGCGAAAAACGTCGTCTATAAAGATCTCGATGAGGCCGCGCTTGGCTAGAGTGTTGAGCGGTGAGGCGTTTGTGTTGGCTTGCTCAAGGATGTCGGTAAAGAGCATTTGGCCGCCGCTTGCGGTGAGAAGATCCAAGACTTCGTGTTGTTTTAGTGTGAGAGGCTTGTCGGGGGCTTTGCTTTCGGTGTCGGCAAGGCTGCCGACGCTCCCAAGGAGGCGGACTGCTTTGCGGCGTTTAGGGCGGACCTTTTCGCTGTTGATCCCCGCTGGAAGGGAGGCCTTGAGCATTTCGCCCCAGAAGGAAGCGTAATAATCAGCCGTCCATTGCGTGAGCTTCAGGATCTCTGGCGTTATCAGCGGCTCGTCGTCGAGGACGGCGATCACGTCCTTGAGCTTGGATTCGTCAACGTCGAGGTCGCGGGGAAGCGTGGAATGCAGGCCCACCGCGTAGCCGGTCAAGTTGCGTTTGCCAAAGGGTAATTTGAGCCGCGATCCGAGCTCGATCCGCTCACGCATCGACTCGGGGACGCGGTAGGTAAAGCTTCGCCTTAACGGGACGGGCAATGCAGCTTCCACAAAAGCGGGCAGCGGCGACTCTTTTGCGGCACTTTCGGACATCAGTTACGCAATGATAACCGACCGGGAACATCGGGGCGAAACGATTGTCTAATGCAGGCGATAGGATAAAATGGATGCTATGGAGGATCTCTTCAAGGAGCCCGACAGACGCCGATTCAACGCGGCGTTTCTCGTGGCGATACTGATCGCCGCGGCGCTGATCGGCGGTTTGATCTTTTGGCTTTCACGCAAGCCGTCCATGGAGGATCAGACGGCTAAGATATTAGACGGCTCATTCCACGAAGGGTCACCCCAGTTCGCCGACCTGAACAAGGACATCATAATCTCAACCGACGATGATACCGTTCAGTCCCCAACCGGGATGGGAACGATCTCGATGTATATCAAAGGCAAGATCCGCAACAAGGGGACCCACAACATCACCGTCCTGGAAGTGAACGTCGCCGTTGTGACCCAGTTCAACCAGGTGCTGAAAGAGCGGAGGATGCTTGCCGTCCCCGTTCAGCAGGGGAACCTGGCCCCCGGCGACACTATCCCGATCACTATTACGCTCGATGGTTTTGCGAAAGACGACGACCGCGCGAATATTCGCTGGAAGGTTACGGCCATCAAAGCGGAAGGATAGACATTAGCTACTCAGTTTCTTTAACAAATAATTCTTCGAGAGATTGTTTGACCGGCTGAACGGAGATCAGCCTTCCGCCGGCTTCCCGAGTGACGTGGAGAACCGCGTCAATGTCCGCTTCGTCGAGAATGTTGATGTTGGCTCCATCGGGCGTAGATTTCATGGCCGCTCCTGCGATGAACTCTATTTTGTCTCTGATAGCATCCGCAACGACCCCTTGAACACGGACCTCCAAAGTTCGCGACCCTTCATTTTGCGAGAGAAGTTCCCCGAGATTGCCGTTCGCTGCGAGTTTCCCGTTGCGAAGGATCGCCACCTCGTCACAAAGTGCCTCGATGTCTGAGAGAATATGCGTTGACATAAAGACCGTGACACCCTTATCACGCAGGCTCGCGATCAATTCCCGGATCTCTCGGCGTCCTACCGGATCGAGTCCGCTCATCGGTTCATCCAGGAAAACCACCTCGGGCCCATTGATCAACGCCTGAGCGAGCCCAACGCGCTGCAGCATCCCTTTTGAATATTTTCTCAACTGTTTCTTTCGATCTTTCTCTTCCAGTCCGACGGCGTCAAGCAGTTCAGTTGTCTTCTGTGTTCGTGCGGCCTGATCGTAGCCAAAGAGCCTGCCGAAATAATCCATCAACTCTACCGCGCTCAGATAATCATAAAAGTACGGATTCTCGGGACAATAACCTATGCTCCGGTGCAGGTCGATGTCGCCGATGTCGCGCCCGAGTATCTTCGCAGATCCGGCGGTCGGAAACTGCAGCCGCATCAACGTTTTGATGGTAGTTGTCTTTCCCGCGCCATTACCGCCAAGGAAGCCGAATATCTGACCTCCCTTTACATTGAGGGTCAGATCGTCGAGCGCCCGGATCTTTTTCTTGAAGAGGAAACCGGTCTCGTAATCTTTAGTCAGTCCTCTGATCTCAATAACGTTATCCATATCATTTCAACGGGAGGCCCGTTTTCATTACATCCAGTTTCACTTTGCACTCATCGCGGTCCAGCACATACGGAGCGCCACTCGGGTCTATAAGCTGTTTGCTACGATCTATCACGAATTCACCGTCAGCGGGGAGCTTTACACCCAACAACGCGGGGAATACTTCCTCAAATGTGAATGCACAGTGTCCGTTCCGCTTTGAAAAATCAGCGAGCGCGGCATCGATCACATCGCGCTGGTCGAGCCACGCAAGTTCTTTTAAACGCCTGTCAGCGGTAATGCGCACCTGCTCGTCATCGGTCGTTTGCAGCATCTCGGCGAATATCGCGCGGGCTGTCTCGCGGCTTCCGCCGTGCGTCTTCATCGACGCGGCCATGAGGCGCATAAATGGCGAGGCTCCCTCGATCTCAGACCCTTTCTGGTACATCTCGGCAGCTTCATCATACCTGCCGAGTTTCCAATAGATATAGGCAAGGTGCTGATAGAGCCTCCATTTGTCGGGATTGTTCTCTATCCCCTTTTTGGCAAGCTCTATTGCCTCCGCAGGATCGATGGCGGGCATCACGACGGCACCATACGAGTAGGCGGCGATAAAATGGGGGTCGAGATCCGTCGCATTATCCAAAAGGGGATAAAGGAGCCTGGGGTTCAGCGGCCGCAGATTGTCCAGATCGATCACCTCGTCCTGGTGAGCGATCATCTTGTCGCCGACATACTGCAGGGAACGAATAAAGTACCAGTCCGCCATCAGGCCTTCCATACCGAACGCGAAGCCCTTAAGACTCGAGCCATCCATGTTTAGATCACTGTCTTCGTAATCGGGCGGCAGAGCAGGACGGGAAGCCTCGAGCGACCTGGTCAGGCCGATCGCTACCGCCATGCCCGAAATGATTATCGCGATCGGAAGAATGACCTTTGTTAACGAAACGGAGCTCATTTGAAGTTGCGCCTGCTAAAGACCAGCACCGCGATCGCGAGCAGCACCGCGTCAAAGGCCAGCGCATAGATAACGGCCATTCCAATGAATCGCCCGTCGGGCATAATGCCGTTGGCCGTTTCGGTGACGAAAGTAAAGTGCGCGAAATTCGGCAGCAGATAATACACACCGTCAAACAATGCCTTAGCAGTCGTCGACGCCATGTCGCTGGCGAGATCGCGGAGCGATGAGCTGAAGTGGCCGATCACGAAAACGAAGAACGTCAGAAGAGCCGACAATGCCGGGGTCGAGAATGACGAGAAGGTGATCGCTACCGCCGTGATTATAGTCAGCTCTAAATAGATCAAAAATATCGCGGGCCAGATCGCACTTACGAGTTCGCCGCCGCCGACGTAGAGGAGAGCGAGCGAGACACCCGCGCCCATGACCGATACATTCACCAGAAGCGTAAGGCAAAGGCCCAGATATTTGCCTACAATGAATTCGCCGCGGCCGACAGGCTTTGAAAATATCGAATAAACGGTCCGTTTTTCGATCTCCTTCCAAACAAGACTCACCCCGACAAAGATGGAGATGAAAGTTCCGAAGATGAGTATCGCGCTCAGACCGAGGTTGACGATCACCCGCGATTCCTGCCCGGCGGTCAGCTCGCCGAGAAATATTGCGCTTCCCGTGATGAGAAGCACGAACAGGATAAGGTTATAAAGAATGCGGTCGCGCACCGCCTCGCGAAAGGCGTTGAGGGCAATGGTCAGAATTCGAGAAGGGGGTCCAACCTTTTCGGCACTCATGGGTTATGAACGGAACGGCGTGCAGGGCTTTTGCGCACCGAAAGTATGATACAACAATTCGCCTGTTATCGAGTCGCTGCAGGCGGTGCCAGCGGTTTCGGATCCAGAGGATCATCGACGTACTGGCTTACCGCATTCGCGGGCAACAGGTCAGCGGGCGCGGTGTAGTCCGGGTTCTTTTGTGCAGCAAGATACGCTGCTACGCTCCCATGAATGATCAGCTCGTACCATCCGTTCGCTTGCGGGCCACTGATATTCCGGGCGAATAGCAGTTCCGAGCGAGATTCCTCTGGACGCCCGTTCCTTTCAAGGAAGCAAGCATAGGAGACCCGCAGGTAAACGGAGTTTGGAAAAATGCTCAAAGCCTCCCGATAGACGCTTTCCGCATCTTGCCTTTGTTCTGCAGCTTCAAAATATTTAGAGAGGGTTGTGTAGGTTATTGTGACACCAAGCCCGCGATCGATCGCACTCCGCAGTTCCGCCGCTGCTGCTCCTGGTTCATTAGACGAGAAGAGCCGGTAGGAGTAGGAATATCGTGCATTTGCATTGTCCGGGTCGACTCGGATGGAGGTTTTGTAAAGTCTGTGAGCGGCGCCGGTATCGGAGGTGCGCTCCGAAAGGTAGACGAGATCTTCGGCGTAGGCTTTAGAACCGAAATAAGCGACCGACAGCAAAGCCGCTGCGGCAGCCGCGATATTAACTGTTCGGTTTGAAGAAACCGTTCTTTTCTCGCGGGTGGACCTCGCAGCTTCATTAAGGGCGATCGCAAAGACGATGAAAAATGCGGCCCCATTTTGCACAACCCGGAATGAGAATGAACTTACCATCGAGCTTGCCGCAAACGCCGCCATCCCTCCAACCGCCGCCCAGAGCATCGGTGACATGGCGAATGGGCGCCTTGCGATACACAGCA
>JAFAOW010000174.1 GCA_019247455.1 Acidobacteriota bacterium
AGTCGCCACCGGCCATTATCGAAACGGCATTCTTCTGGCCCCAATAACTGCGCAGATCATTTCGGACAAGATCATTCACGGTAAAGACCACTCCGCCTTCGAGAATTTTTGGCTCGGCAGGTTTCGGAAGGGAGCCGCCACGGCAAAATGAAGTATTTCGCACCTTTTCTTCTCTTGATATCTGCTCTTTCACTGCTGGGCCAGTCGGGCCGAACAGGTGCCGCCGGTTTGAGTCCAACGCCCACAGCTACGCCGACGGTAAAGCAGATGTTCGAAGAGGCAAACGGATATCTCAAGGCCAAGGCAGCCGAGTTTGACGCGAAGAAGATCGCGTTTTCCGATTCCCTTTTTGATAGGACAAAGCTGGAGCAGCGTCAGCTCGCGGCCAAATATGCAGCAGCCGCGGGGGCTCGCCCCGGCTTAACACCCGAGGACCACTATTACCTCGGCCTGCTCCATTGGATCGCGGAGAATCTGGAAGGCACCGCTGCAAACCTCATTCAGTTCGTCGAGTCGGAGAATCCCGCAGCGGATCATTCTCAAACCGCCCGATCCCTTATTGCTGTCATACGAGCCAAGCAGGGAAAACTCGAAGACGCGGAAAAACTGCTTGCGGAATACTTGGCCAACGACCCTAAAAAGCTTACCGAGCGCGCCCGCATGGAGGGCGAGATAGCGAAGGCGTATCAGGCACGGAAGCAGTTCGACAAGATGGCTCCGCATGCCGAGCAGGATTACGCCGCAGCTAAGGCGGTCGTTCTTGAACCCGGCTCAATGCAACGCGGCCTCGACGAGATCCTCGACTCCGGAATGCTGGTCTTCGAGGCCTATCGGGACCTTGGCGACCGCACGAGGGCAGAAGCGGCTCTGGACGACATGAGGGCCCTCGCGGTGAGAACGCAGTCATCACCCTTCGCCTATTACGCCATCGATCAAAAGATCAAGTATCTGACGGAGACCGGGCGAAAACTCGATGCTCAAGCCTTATACAAAGCAGCTCTGGCCTCTGCGACCAGCGACTTCACCGCGAAGGAGGTGCAGGAGGACCTCACTAAACGGCTAAAGGCTCGAGACCGCCAGTACGAGGTACTAGGCCAGCGCGCGCCTGAATTCCTCACTAAGGACCAGCTTTGGTTTCCCGGCAAACCCCAGACTTTATCAGAATTGCGCGGCAAGGTCGTTGTGCTCGAGTTCTGGGCGACGTGGTGTGCCCCGTGCTTTGACACTTTTCCTGATCTGATCGAATGGCACGAACAGTTCAAGGATCAGGGCCTGGTCATTCTGGGCGTCACTCGCTATTACGGTCAGGTAAATGGTCTACCGGCAGACGAAGGCCGTGAGACCGAGGAGTTAAAGTTGTTTCGTGAGAAATGGAGACTTCCTTATGACTTTGTCGTCGGCAAGGATCAAAGCATCCAGATGTTATACGGCGCGATGCTGCTTCCCACGGCGGCTATCATAGATCGTAAGGGCGTCGTCAGATACCTCGAAACCGGGACCAGCACGTCACGGATCGAGCAGATGCGTGACACCATCGTCAGACTGCTTGCTGAGAAATAAAATGGCCAGAAACGGAACGGCTGTGAAAACTAAGACGCAAGGGCTCTACGATCGCATCGCGGATGTTCAGAACCTCGCGATGAAGATCAACGGCTATCGCGCATCCGTCGCACGCTATCTGCGTTCGCTCGAACTTAATATTGGGATGGATTCCCTCGTACTCGATGCGGGATGCGGGACGGGGCTGGTGACCCTAGCTTTCCATGATGCCGGGCTTAGGGCGAAGCGGATCACATCCCTCGATCTGTCATTCAATTCGCTTGCGGTAGCCCGGGAGGAGTTTTCCCAAAAGCGTCGCTATTCGCGTCGAACTGATATCGTGCAGGCAAATGTCTTGAAGATGCCGTTTGCGGATGAAACCTTTGACCTGCTGCTCATGTGCGGGGTCCTCGAATACACGCCGCTCGACACTGGATTGTGTGAGGCGGCGCGAGTGTTAAAACGCGGTGCGCCGCTGGTTTTCTTGCCCGTAAAGCCATCTATCGTCGGGTCCGTTCTAGAGCTGCTTTACAATTTTAAGATCCACCCCCTTGCAAAGGTCCGTAGGTCTGCCGCTAAATACTTCAACATACTCGGGAATTACGACTTCCCGATAACGGAACCTATATCCTGGTCCAAAACGATATTCCTGCTGGAGAAAAAGTGAGTTCCCCGCTGATAATTGCTCATCGGGGCGCAAGTGCCTACGCGCCTGAGAATACTCTGGCCGCCTTTCAATTGGCAGCGGAGCAGGGAGCAGACGGATTGGAATTCGACGTGCAGCTTTCAAGCGACGGGATTCCGGTCGTCATTCACGATGCCGACGTTCGGCGTGTAAGCGGCCTCGACAAGCGAGTTGCGGATCTCACCGCGCGTGAACTGGGACAACTCGACGTAGGCTCATGGTTCAACGCCGTTCGAGGCGATACAAAATTTGCTGGCGAGTCGGTTCCTACACTGGCCCAGACCTTGGAGGCCGCCGCTTCATTTCGCGGTCCGATCTATGTAGAACTCAAATGCGGTAACGCCACATACCAACCGCTAGCTGGGGCGGTCTGCGATATCGCCCGTGACTCGCCTCTGTTGCCCCGGATCATTATCAAGAGTTTTCGACTCGCCGCGATACCTGAGATCAGATCGCAGCTTCCGACGGTGCAAACAGCCGCCCTATTCGCACCCTCGATCCGGAAAGTCCTTCGGAAAAAGCGGTTTATCGTCGCTATGGCCCGCGAATTTGGTGCGCATCAGCTATCGCTGCACCGTTCATTGGCCACGTCGAAACTCTGCCGGCTTGCGGCCGACGCCGGTATGCCGGTGACCGTTTGGACCGTGGACGCCCCGAAATGGTTAATTCGGGCAGAAAGGCAAAGTATACAAGCGCTTATTACCAATGACCCGGCGAGGATGCTTGCGCAACGTGATTCTTGATATGGCGATGTTTAGCGAATAAACTCGAACTTAAATGAAGGCCTACGACAACATCCTCGGTCTCATCGGCAACACGCCGCTTGTCCGGATCAACAACATTACAAAAAAGCAAAAGATAAAGGCCCCCATCTACGCAAAGATGGAGAGCCTGAATCCAGGTTATTCGGTCAAGGATCGAATAGGGGTTTCGATGATCGACTGGGCCGAGAAGGAAGGGGTCTTGAAGAGGGGTGGAACGATCATCGAGGCCACGAGCGGAAATACGGGCATTGGATTGGCCCTTACGGCTGCGGTGCGGGGCTACCGGTGTATTTTTGTTCTTACCGACAAGGTTTCGGTCGAAAAAGTACGATATCTAAAAAGCATGGGAGCCGATGTGGTCGTGGTCCCCGCGACTGCGAAGCCCGGTACTCCTGATCACTATCATGAAACCGCGGCACGTATCGCCCGCGAAACGCCAAACTCCTTTTACCCCGACCAATACGCTCATCCGGCCAATCCGGCTGCTCACTACGCTACTACGGGCCCCGAGGTTTGGAATGACACCGGGGGCAAGATCACACACTTCATTTCCGGCATTGGAACCGGAGGCACGATCAGCGGAACCGGACGTTACCTAAAGGAAATGAATCCGAAGATCCGCATTATCGGCGCGGATCCATACGGCTCCATCTTTAAGACCTACAAAGAATCGGGACGAGTACCTGAATCGACCCCGTATTTGGTCGAGGGAATTGGCCAGAGCCTGCCCGTCAGCAACGCCAACATGAGCGTGATCGACGAGATCTTAAACGTGACCGACCGCGAGTCTTTCGACTACGCACGGCAGTTATCGCGTCAGGAGGGCATCTTTTGCGGCGGCTCAACGGGAACGAATTTCGCCGCCGCTCTCAAAGTCGCAAAGGAAGCTGCCGAAGAGAGCTGCGTCGTATTCATCGTCTGCGACACGGGGGAGCATTATTTGAGCAAATTCCATTCGGATGAGTGGATGAAGGAAAAGCTCCTTCTCGAACCTCAAAGGATCACCGGCGGTCTTATCGCCGAGACAAAGAACGGTACTTCTCCAAAAGAGCTCGTCTTCGTCACGCCTGACGAGACGGTCGGCGACGCCCTGGAGCGGATGAACGCCAATGGCGTGACGCAAATACCCGTACTCGAGGAACACCGATCGGTCGGCTCGCTTCGCGAAAGCTTTATTCTCACTAAACTTCTTGCTGACCGTGAAATGTTGAATGCGAAGGTGAGGGACGTGATGGATAAGAGCTTCCCGGTGGTGGAGGTGGACACGAGCCTGGCCGAGATCAAGTCAAAGCTGCAGCGTTCACCGGCCGTACTCCTTGAGGATTTTAAGCGAATTACGGCTATAATCACCCGGTCAGACGTTCTTGATATCCAAAGCTAAAACAAGCGATGGGCGACGAGAAAAAACCCGATCAGCCTCAGGGTGACGCATGGAAGATGCCGGAGCCAATTTTCCGCTCATCGCCCGGCAAGACCCCCAAAAAGCTGGATCTAAGTCAGGAGGAGGTCCCGACCGAGCCGGGATTCTCGGAGATGGAAACCGAGGAAGACGTTGCCGTCCCTTCTGGAGTCATCGGCAGCGAGCCCTCGCAGGGAGTTCGTCCAAGTACCAAGATACGCGTCCGTCACAAGAAGAAGGGCGGATGCGCGAAGCTCGTTCTAACGCTGATCGGCCTCGTTGCCGCCGCCGTAATCATCATCCTCGGCGCGATGGTATATCTGCTTTTTTATTACCGGGCACCCGAAACGGCGTTTTGAGCTTTCTCCCGCAGACCTGATCTCACTCATTTCGATCATTCTCCTATTAAAAAAGGGAGGGTTTCGTCTCTATAAACTCACGGATGCGTCATGTCCTCGGCCTTAACAAGCCGGTCGAAGTCTTCGCCTGACAGCAGGCCAAGCTGCTCCGCGGATTCCTTCAAGGATATTCCTTTCTTGTGAGCATTCTTAGCTATCTTGGCCGCGTTGTCATAGCCAATATGCTGATTGAGCGCGGTCACGAGCATAAGCGAATTGCGAAGGTAATGATCGATATTTTCGCGCTCCAGTTCTATGCCCGCGATGCAGTAGTCGACAAATCCGTGACAGGCGTCGTGTATAAGGCGCACCGAATGCAGGAAATTGTGGATCATCACGGGCTTGAAAACGTTTAGCTCAAAATTCCCTTGCGAGCCCGCAAATCCAATAGCTGCATCGTTTCCCATCACCTGAACGCAGACCATCGTCATCGCTTCCGATTGCGTCGGGTTTACCTTGCCGGGCATGATCGACGAGCCGGGCTCATTCTCGGGGAGTGAAATTTCACCGATGCCGCAGCGTGGGCCGGAAGCGAGCCAGCGGATATCATTGGCGATCTTCATCAAACTCGCCGCGAGCGTTTTCAATGCTCCCGATGCAAAGACGACCTCGTCGTGAGCGGAAAGAGCTGCGAATTTGTCGGGATGCGACTTGAACGGCAGTCCCGTCAATTCCGCGATCTTTGCCGCGGCGCACTTCGCGAATTCAGGGTGTGCGTTTAGCCCGGTACCCACTGCGGTGCCGCCGATCGCCAGGTCCATGAGCCCGGGCAATACTGCATTCAACCGATCGATATCCCGTTCGATGAGCGATGCCCAGCCGCCAAATTCCTGACCCACCGTAACGGGCGTCGCATCCTGGAGATGCGTGCGTCCGATCTTGACAACATCCTTGTACTCATCTGCCTTAGCACGAATGGCATTCGCCACCCTTTGCACCTCCGGGATCATCGCCGTTAGCCGCTCGGCCGCGGCAATGTACATGGCCGTCGGGAAAGTATCGTTCGACGACTGCGATTTGTTTACGTCGTCATTCGGATGAATAGGGGATTTTGAGCCCATCTCACCACCCGCGATCTCGATTGCGCGATTTGAAATGACCTCGTTCGCGTTCATGTTCGTCTGCGTGCCCGAGCCAGTCTGCCAAACCCGCAGCGGGAAGTGCTCATCAAGTTTCCCTTCGATCACTTCGTCGGCCGCCTGGACGATGAGCTTCATCTTGTCCTCGGGCAGCTTTCCCAGATCGCAATTCACTATCGCGGCCGCCTTTTTCAAGATCCCGAGCGCACGGATGATCTCTCGCGGCATCACGTCATAGCCGATGTTGAAGTGCTTCAGCGAACGCTGCGTCTGCGCGCCCCAGTAAACGTTTGACGGAACCTCGATCTCGCCCATGGAGTCGGTCTCGATGCGAGTCGTTTGTGACTTTTCTGCTGCTTCTGACATAGTTCTTTTGAGGTCTGATTCTAACCGAAACAGGCTAGCTGAGCATCCTTGCGGCGGCTTGAACATCCTCCGGTGTATTTAGGTTGCTGAGGGGATCCACCCCACCCTGGTCAGGGCCGAATTCGACAAATAAGGTGCGTCCCTCTGGCAGCGCACCGCGGATACTTATGTCCGAGCGCCCCAGCGCGTTTTCGACCTCCAGGATCATCGCCTCGCAGCGATAGAGAGCGCAAAGTACCTGGGGAAAGCCGTCCGGCTGCGTGGCGACGACCGCGTCAATTCCCTGCGATCGAGAGCTAGATAGCTTATTAAGCAGTTCGGCAGTGACAAACGGCAGATCAACTGCGAGGATCGTCGCCCACTCCTTATCGCACTTTTTCAGCACCGCACGAACGCCGAAGATGGGTGCCCTCGGATCGTCCTCTGTCGCGTCGTCCTCCAGGATCTCAAGGCCATCGGGAATTTGAAAGTTGATAACCGAATGGGACCTGACAACGATCACCGGCAGCGACCCCGTGAATTGGGTGAGAGTCGCGATCGCACTGTCCAAAAGCGTCTGATCGCCAAGTATGACGGCGGCCTTCGGGCTTCCCATCCTCGACGAGAGGCCCCCCGCCATCACGTAGCCATTGATGTCAATCATGATGGCCGGTAAGCGCTTTTGGATGGGGAAAAGTGTCCGCGTCCTCCTCACCCGAGCGTGGAACGAGACATGTGAAGTCCTTCTCGATGAGGATCCTTAGGGCGGCGTCCCCGGCAGCCTGTTCACCTGAGATCCCCACCTGATCGCCGCCCACCCAGCCTTCGGCGATCCGGCTGGGAATAAGTATCGAAATGTCGCCGCCCTCAAAGCGGGCTGCCAATTCCCTGACCGCGTCATCAGCGACGAGCGAATAGCTCAAATGAACGCCGCCGCCAAAGTCCAGCGAGGAATCGACCCGCCCGGCCGACCCAAACTCCGCGACCTCAGTTTGCGATAACCGCAGGCGAATTGAATTCCCATGAATGCGCAGTTTCATTTTTCCACAGGTAGCGCTGCTTCGATCCACGCGGCGGTCCCGCCGGTCACGTTGTAAAGCTCATTGAAACCTGCGTTCTCCAGAATGCCGCAGGCGATCGACGACCGATATCCACCCTGGCAGATCACGAAAGTAGGTGCGGCCGGATCAAGTCCGTCCAAATTTGATGCAAGTTTATCGAGCGGCTTGGAGATCGTCCCGGGCGCATGGCCCCCTTCGTATTCGCCTGGACGGCGAACATCAATGAACTGGCAGTTACGCCCCGACGTCACGTATTCGTTCGTCGCCGGGCAGGTCATTTGCTCGACCGCGGCCTGATCGCCTTCGTATTCGCTGAAGAGTATCGATCCCTGGACGGTTTCGTGGCCTACGCGAGCAAGCCGGGTCACGGCCTCGTCGAGTTGCTCTTGACTGCCGGCAACTATCGCTATAGGAGTGCCGATGGGGATCAACGTCCCGGCCCAAGATGCGAATTGGCCGCCGAGCCCAATGTTTATCGAATTTGGAATGTGACCGGCCCCGTATTCAAAATTCTTTCTCACATCAATAACGACGCCTTCAAATGCCAGAACCTCGTTCGTCGACAAGCGCCTCGGTCGCGGAACATCTTCAAGTGAGCGAGGGCCTTCCAGATTCTTGGCAGCGCTTTTTGGGAAGTACATCGGCACCTCTGGCTGCCCCGTGGCAACGAGGCGCACAAATTCACTCTTGCTCATCGGCTGTACGGCGTAATTGAACTTACGCTGCTCGCCGAGCGTCGACCACGTCTCTTTCGAAAGTGACTTGCCGCACAAGCTGCCCGCCCCGTGCGCCGGGTACACCTCGGTCTCGTCGGGAAACGTAAGGATCTTTTCGTGAAGCGAGTCATACAGGAGTGATGCCATCTCTTCGGCCGTCCGACCCTTAGAGCCGATGAGATCAGGCCGGCCGACATCCCCAATAAAAAGCGTGTCACCCGTGAACATCTTTTTTGGCGCCTTCGCGTCACTTAGGTCCTCGGCGACGATCGAGATACTCTCCGGCGTGTGGCCCGGCGTTTCCATGAACCTGAGCCGCACATCTCCGACCATTACTTCGTCTCCATCCGATATTTTCCTGGCCGGAAAACGTGTGACAGCACTTTTTCCGAATATGATCTCCGCACCCGTCCGAGCCGCTAATTCCGTATGGCCGCTGACGAAATCCGCGTGCGAATGCGTTTCTATAACGTATCTGATCTTTTGGCCCTGAGCATCGGCCTCCGCAATATACTCGTCAACGTCGCGGCGGGGATCGATCACCACCGCTTCCTCGCCGGAGCCGATGTAATAAGACGCTTGTGAGAGGCAGCCTAGGTAGAATTGTTTGAACTCCATATGCGTAAAATTAAGTTTATCACCAAATCAGGGAGGCGAATGAGCACTTCCGTGCAACGATAGCGGAAACCTTTTCGTCTGTAGGTTCGTCTTAATAAAACTGGTTTTGGACCATTTTCAGGCGGGACATGGGGGCTCTCTTAAACCTTTCCACTGGTGTGCGTTCTCACGCGGCGATGGCCTTGATCGTCGTTTTTGCCGGCACCCTTTATTTTTCATTTCTGGGGGATATGCGGCAATTCCTGCGGGCGGAATCTTATTTCACGCTCGGCTCGAAGATGATGCTCGAGACGGGGGACCGCCTCTTGATGCATTCCCCGGAAGAATTACCCCTCAATAAGCCTCCTCTCGAGTATTGGCTGATCGGTATATCTCTCAATTCGCTCGGAATGGACTATGGGCCGGCCCGCGTCCCGTCCGGCATTTTCGCCTTGCTGACTCTAATTGTTGTGTACGTCTTTGCGAGCCGGACGTACGGTGGGTTTGTCGCGGTCTCAGCGGCGGCTATCACTGCCACCAGCGTTTTCTTTTTGGCATTTGCCCGGCTTGCAATGCCGGACATGGTTCTTACGTTCTGTGTTTGCGCTGCGGTGTTTAGCCTCGTCGGCGCGATACGGTCCGACACAAATGCGCAGTTTTTGACGGTCCTCGCTTGGGCCGCTATTGCACTAGGCTTTCTCGCAAAAGGACCTGTCGCTCCGGTTCTGGTCCTGGGCCCTTTTTTCCTCGAAGCGTTGTGGTCCAAAGACTTGTCGATCCTTCGAAGGCTGAGGGTCATTACAGGAACAGCGGTCTTTGTTGCCATCGCTAGTCCGTATTTCTTTCTGGTTTATTTTCGCGACGGCATCGAGCCGCTTAAGAATTGGTTTATTAACGAAAATCTCCTTCGCTTTAGCGGAGCCGCATACTCGAGCCCACGCCCTTTTTGGCAATATCCGCTCGATTCCTTCGCGCTGGGCTTTTTCCCATGGACTCTGTTGATCATCCCGGTCTGGTACTACGATCTCAAGTATCGGGATCGCAGTACGGATGGCCGCACGTTGCGAATACTTAATATGACGATCGTCTTTGCTCTTGTTTTCTTTTCTGCCTCGCGCTTTCGTCTCGACTATTACATACTGCCCGTCATTCCTATAGCTGCGATCGTGGCTGCAAGAGTGGTAAGTGACCGTGAGATCTCTACTATATTCTCGAACCGTCTTCTCGCTGTGTTCGCGGGCCTGATAGCCTTGCCCTTGATGGTCATCGCGGCTGCTCTCTTATCCGGCCGTCTAGTCGGAGCCCTGCCGGATGTGCCGGGCCTCTGGATCGGCGGCGTGAGCGTTATCATCGGGCTGGTTCCTTCTGCGATCTTTCTGCGTAAAGAATGGCGGAAATTTATGCCGCTCGCTGTTGCAGGCAGCACGTTTGTGGGGGCGTTTGTAACGTTCTATATAGCGAATCGTCAGATCGCAAAGCTCCAGCCTGTCGCTGAGCTCGCGGCGCAGATACCGGAGGACGCTGAGGTTTACACGCTTCCGTCAGCGGACGGGTGGGCGCAAGACCTGATGTTCCAGCTCCCTTCAAAGAAGCATGTGATATTCCTGCCTCGCGATGGCACGGGGCCGGCCGAACTGCGTAAGGTGCTGATGAGTACAAAACCTGCTGCTGCGTTGGTTTATAAGAAAGACGTCGAGGACATCGATCTTCCTACAGACGATCTGACAGTGATAGAGGGCGGCACGGTCTATCGCGGCCGCTCGATCTCCTTAAAAACACTGCAGGACCCAAATTTTGACCAGCTCGAGATCATCACGAATCAGATCCCGCCGCATTAGCCGCAGGCCGGCGGTATCGGATGATGAATCTTTTCTGCTCATCTTCCTCGTCCCATATCTCTTCGAATTCGCCCTGCTCAAGGCCATTCTCGCCGAACCTCGAAAGCTCTCTTCTCGACAGCGGCCACGGCAACTGGTCGGGCCGCTCGTCATCTTCTCGTCCGCGGCAAACCACCAGCAGTTCCCCGCTCGGTTTTACGAACGAGGCGATAGAATCGATGACTCGCGAACGCATCTCAAGCGGAAGTGGCTGAATGGTGTAGATCTCCAGTACAAAGTCAAAAGCCTGGAGCCACGCTTCCGGCGGATCGAACAGATCAGCTGCGACAAACTCGATGCTCGTATCTTCATGCAGCTTCTTTGCCCAGTCGATGGCCGCGGCTGAGATATCGAATGCCGTGACATTAAAACCCAAGTCATGCAAAAAGCGCGCGTCGTCGCCCAGGCCGCACCCGACCACGAGCGCGTCCCGCCCCCTCGCAGAAAGTTGATTCTTGTCCGCCCAACCTTTGAAGAACCGATTGGGCTCAAGGTCCGCCCAGGGAACAAGATCGATGTCGCCCTGCGATTCGCGATAGAGAGCGTCGAACCAACCGAGCGTATCTCCCTTTGCGTCAAATTCGGCCGCCAATTCGCGGGCGCGAGCACGCGCCTCGTCGTGGGCCCTCTGTTTTTCGGGTGTCATTCGACGGGAGCTCCCGATTCCTTCCAGGCCTTCCAGCCGCCGTCCATTGAGAACACGCGGTGATACCCCATCTTCTGCAGCATGTCTGCCGCCAGTGCCGAACGATATCCTCCCCCGCAATAGAGAACCAACTGCTCATCCTTGTCCGGGTATCGGTGAACGATATCGCGCTCAATAATGCCGCGCCCAATATGCACTGCACCCGCTGCGTGGCCAGCCTCCCACTCATTGTCCTCGCGGACGTCGATCAGGACCGCACCTGACTTCAGACGCGCCTGCGCCTCGTCCACGTCGCATTCCACAATGCGGTTTTTCGCGTCGTTGACTATATCCAGAAACTCCTTTGAATGTTCCATTCCCCTGATATATGCTCAACTGTCTCAGCAAGTCAAATCTAACAGAAAGGGAGCAAGTCAGATGAAACTTACCGTCGCGCTTCTTTTGTGTATCATCGCCATCGGCTGCGATCGCTCGCACGGCGTCGATCTCGATGCCTTTGTCGTGGACCTCGACTCGCTCACCAAGGACATGTGTGACAGGATCGCCGCCGAAGACGTGGCCGGGGCCCGGGCGGCATTCGATGCAAAGAAGGCTGCCCTGAAAACTCAGTTCGATGCCATTCAAAAGGTACCGCGAGATCAGTATTCGAAGAGCGACCAAACCAAGGTGACCGACTGTATAGGCCGCGACATGCAATCCCTGATGAAGGAGGTGACTGCACACAGATTGCGAGTCCTTACCGCTGCGAACAAGGCAAAATCGCCAAAGGTTTCGGATGATCTCGACGAGGTCGAAAAACTGTATGCCGAGTGGTTGGGCCTTTTCGATTACAAGTACCAGCGATACTGAGCAAGGGCAGCCTGGCCTTTCCCTTTTCCTTTCAAACTCTGGGTCTTATATAATTGATAGTTTCATTCGCGGCTAATAAAGTGAACTATGGCAGAACAATTTGACGTAACAATTATCGGTTCCGGGCCCGGCGGGTATGTCGCGGCGGTCCGTGCGGGACAGCTCGGTCTTAAAGTGGCGCTGATCGAAAAGGAGAAAGACGCGCGCCTCGGCGGCACATGCGGTCTGCGCGGCTGCATTCCGACGAAGGCGCTGCTCAACGCGGCTCATTTGTATCAGAAGGCAGGCGAATTCGAGCATTTCGGACTTAAGGTCGAGGGCCTGAGCTATGACTTTCCCGCAGTCCAAAAGTACAAGTCCGACGTAGTCGCCAAAAATTCGGCCGGCGTGACCTACTTGATGAAAAAGAACAAGGTCACGGTCTATAACGGATTTGGTAAGATCATCGGACCAGGCAAGATCGAGGTCGCTCTCGCGGACGGCAAGAAGGAGGCCGTCCTGACCAAGAAAATAATCATCGCAACCGGCTCGGTCGTGCGTCCTATTCCGGGTTTTGAGACCGACGGTAAGCAAGTCGTCAATTCCGATCACATTCTCGAGCTGAACAACGTCCCGAAATCCATGGTCGTCATGGGTTCGGGTGCTGTCGGCGTCGAGTTTGCGAGCGTCTACGCACGATTTGGTTGCGATGTGACCGTCGTTGAGTTGCTCGACCGCATAGTCCCTATCGAGGACGCGGATGTTTCAAAAGAGCTGCTGCGTTCATTCAAAAAGCAGGGCATTCGCTGCGAGACCGGCATCAAGCTCGACAAGATGGAGAAGGGCAAGAACAGCGTCAAGGTCTCGGGCAAGAATGCTAAGGGCGAGGATGTATCATTCGAGGCCGAAATGCTTCTCGTCGCGGTCGGCCGCATGCCCTACCTTGAGGGGCTCGGTCTTGAGAAGACAAAGGTCCAGGTCAATCCTCGCGGCACGATCAAGGTCAACGAATACTGCGAGACCGACGAGCCGAACGTTTACGCGATCGGCGACGTCATCGACACCGCATGGCTCGCGCACCTTGCTTCGAAGGAAGGTATTCTCGTCGTCGAAAAGATCGCCGGCAAGAAGGTCGAGCCGATCAAGCACAACCTTGTGCCAAACTGCACTTACTGCGACCCGGAAGTCGCAAGCGTCGGCCTCACAGAGGCGAAGGCCAAAGAGGCCGGTTACGACGTCAAGGTCGGCAAATTTCCTTTCTCGGCGTCAGGCAAGGCACGCATCCTTGGCGAAACGGACGGCTTTGTAAAGATCGTCGCGGAGAAAAAGTACGACGAGGTCCTCGGAGTTCATATCATCGGCCCGCACGCCACCGAGCTGCTCGCCGAAGCCTGCGTCGGCATGGCCCTCGAGACCACCGCCGACGAACTCGGCCGCATCATGCACGCGCATCCGACGGTGTCGGAATCCGTCATGGAAGCCGCCGAAGGCGTCCACGACCTGACGATCCATATGTGATCTGAAGATAAATAGACATCTCACGCGCGTTCTTCGATATCATAGGACTAATCGGCCGTGATCATAGGAGGACGCGATGTTCTTTTCCGCTGGTAGTTCCGCACTTCGTACCATTGTCTCTTTGCTTGTTGTAGGTGTCTTGTTCGAGGCACCCCTTATCACACTCGCAAAGCCGCCGGCCGACGCGGCGTCGCTGACGAATGAGCAGCGTGCTCAGCAAGTACTCTCACGCCTGACGTTCGGCGCGAGGCCTGGCGATGTTGATAAGATCAGTCAGACGGGCGTCGATGCCTTCATCGACCAACAGCTCGATCCAGACAGTATTGACGACTCGGCAATGCAGAAGCGGCTCGACCGGCTGCCGACGCTCAACCTGTCGACGCCGGCCCTCGCCGAGCAATACAATCCGCCGAAGCCCACACCAACTCCGACACCGTCGGTAACGCCCACGCCAATACCGGCCCCGCCGATGAACGCCGTGAGTGACGCCAGCGGTCAGATGATGTTGTCTCCGTCTCCTTCCGCATCAGTCTCGCCGACCCCGAAGCCAACACCAACTCCCGCGCTCAAGAATCCCGGAATGGTCGTCAACGAGCTTCAGCGGGCGAAAGTCCTCCGCGCGGTTTACAGCGAACGGCAGCTTTACGAGGTGATGGTCGACTTTTGGGAGAATCATTTCAGCATCTTTGCAAATAAAGACGCCGACCGCTGGATGCTGACGGAGTTCGACCGTGATGTGATCACGCCGTGGGCGCTCGGGAGTTTTCGCGATCTGCTCGGAGCCACAGCACATTCCCCGGCGATGCTCTATTATCTGGACAATTGGCAGTCGAGCGTCGTTAAGGAGTATCCGGCGACCAAGGACAAGCCCGCACGAAGGACCGGCGGCATTAACGAGAATTATGCACGCGAGCTTATGGAGCTGCACACGCTCGGAGTCGATGGCGGCTACACGCAAAAAGATGTGCAGGAGGTCGCTCGCTGCTTCACCGGCTGGACCATTCGCAAGCCTAACGAAGAGGGTCTGTTCGTCTACAACCCCGCGGCTCACGACCAGGGTGAGAAAACAGTTCTGGGCGTCAAGATCCCCGCGGGCGGCGGTATTCGCGACGGTGAGCGTGTTCTTGACATTCTTGCATCGAGTCCCGCAACGGCGCGTTTCATCTCGACCAAGCTCGCACGGCATTTCATCGGCGACGACCCGCCAGGCGCCCTCATCGACCGCACGGCAAAGGTTTTCCTCAACTCTAACGGCTCGATACCTGAGACGTTAAAGAGTCTCATTACTTCTAAGGAATTCACGGCTGCGGGCACCTTTCAGTCCAAGGTCAAATCGCCTTTTCAGTACGTGGTGTCCGCGTTACGAGCCACGAACGCGGAAACGGACGGCACTGCCATCCTCGACTGGATCAAGCGTATGGGTGAGCCCGTCTTCGGCCGCGTCACACCCGACGGGTACCCCGACAAGGCGGACGGGTGGCTCTCCAGCAACGATCTTCTAACGCGGTTTAACTTCGCGAGTGCCCTTGCCTTCGGTCAGATCAGGGGCACGTCGATCAAGCTAGAGAAGCTCGTAAATATTTCGGCGAGTCCCCCGCAATTGGTCGCGAGTGTGATCTCGGCGATACTCTCGGGCTACCCATCCGATCGGACCCGAGCGTCGCTGATGAAAGCCGCGACCGCAGAGCAGCCTGCTCAGCCGCAGATGCTCAACACATCGGCTCCTTCGCAGGGTTTGGCGCTGCCGGGCGCGCAGCAGCCAAAGCCGGCCGATCCGCAACGAATAGTCGCACAGCAGGCTCTGGCCCTTGCGCTCGGCTCGCCCGAATTCCAGCACAGATAGCTGGAATGAACTACGCATGGTCTGACATCGCCGGCACTCTCGGTGTCGCGGTCATCGTTCTTACATACGTCCTGCTCCAGCTCGAGCGGATCAGAAGCGAACAGCTTTTGTATTCGCTACTCAATGCCCTCGGTGCGGCGATGATCCTCGTGTCGTTGTACTACTCGTTCAATCTGCCGTCGGTTGTTGTAGAATCCTTTTGGCTGCTCATCAGCTTATTTGGTATTGGCAAGTACCTGACGCAGCGATCCGAATAGATGCGGGCCTTCACCAGTATTCCATTCAAGACCGAGAGCGGCCTGTCCCACGTCAATGGCGTCGCCAAGTTCTCCGCGGCAGGTATCGTGCTCGAATTTGAGTCAAAAATACTCGGGCTCTTGCCAATGGGCGTCAGGGAAGCAAAGCTTGCGATCCGCGATCTGCGAGATGTGAAGTTCAAAAAAGGCGTCATGAAACGGGGAGCAAAGATAAACATCCGCCTCAAGAGCTTTACTCAGCTCGCCGGCCTGCCCAATAAAGACGGAAAGATCAGTCTAAAGATCGTAAAGGACGATTACGAGATCGCCGAGGAGGCGGTCAGCCAGATACAAAAGGACCTCGAGGACGCCGTCCTATCCGAACCGCCCGTTCACACTCCCGTGAGTGCATTATTTGACGGAAGCGAGGACGACACCGCAGAGCTTCCCGACTAACGGGCGTTGGTCAGTCGCGGGTCAGCCGTGGTCTTGAACTCATACTCCTTCGGCGGTTCCGCACCTAAAAGATACCGAACAAAGTAATCCCATCGTTTTCGCATCATGTAGGAGCCCGCCTGGCCATAGCCATGCCGCGCGTTGGGTATTATCACGAGGTCAAAATCCTTGTTGGCCTTGATAAGCGCATCGACAACCAGGAACGTATTGTATGGCGGTACGTTGTCATCCATAGTGCCATGTGCGAGCATCAGGTGGCCTTTGAGGTTTTTCGCGTACGTCTCGTTTGCCTGCTTCGCATAGTTGTCGCCAGACAGCAGGCCAATGTATCGCTCGCCCCAATCATCCTCGTAGTTTCGGTTGTCATGATTCCCGGATTCTGCGATTCCGACCTTAAAGAAATCAGGGTACTTAAACATAGCTGCAGCTGTCGCAAATCCCCCGCCGGAGTGCCCCCAGATGCCGACGCGATCGATATCGATATACGGATACTTTGCCGCGAGCTGCTTCATGCCCGCAACCTGGTCTTCGAGCGTATTGTCGCCCATATTCCCATAACACATATCGTGGAATTTCTTGGATCTCAATGGGTTACACGTACCATCGATCTGCACCACTACAAATCCTAATTCGGCCAACGCCTGACTATCGCCGCGCGAGGCCGTGAACGAGCGGTTCCCCACGCTGCCGCCCTGCGGCCCGGGGTAGATGTTGTTGATGATCGGATACTTTTTCGACGGATCAAGTTTTGAGGGCGTAAACATCAGGCCATAAAGGTCTGTTGCCCCATCACGTGCCTTGACCACAATGCGTGTCGGCGGCTTCCACCCGGTAGCTGTCAATCGCGAGACGTCGCCTTTTTCCAGGACCGCTATCTGCTTGCCCTGCAGGTCTTTGAGCACCGCCGTTGTCGGCGAGTCTGGTGTCGAGAAATTGTCGACAAAGTATTTACCGTCGTCTGACCACGCAATAACGTGATTCGCATCTTCAGGCGTTAAAAGCTTGAGCCCAGTGCCGTCAAAGTTGATCCGGTACAAATGACCGAAGTACGGATCGTGGCCCAACTCGCGTCCGCCTGCCTGGAAATAGATAACGCGGTTCGTCTCATCGAGTTTCGCGATCTCCCAAACGGCAAAGTCGCCTTTGGTGATCTGGCCCTTGATTTTGCCGGTAGCGGCATCGAATAGGTACAGGTGGCCCCATCCGTCGCGCTCGCTGTACCAAATGATCTCATTCGTGCCGGACAAGTACCGCCAGTTCGGGTTAGCACCCATCGGGGTCGACTCGAACTGTGTCGGACTGACCTCTTCAAAAACTTCACGGACGGCACCGGTTGATGCATCGGCGATGCGAAGGCTCGCCTTCTTGTGATCACGCGTTGTGGCGACGAAGGCCAGCGTTTTCCCATCGCTTGACCATTCAGCATCGTCCCAGCCGCCGCCGCAGGAAACGTCATCGCACGCCGTCGATCTGTGCGGGAGCGGATCGGTCTGCAGCCGGATAAGTTTCGGGGAATCGACCTCGATGATAACCGGTTGGATCATCGCAATAGTTGCGTCGCCCGGCAGAGCACTCTTCCACGTCTGCAGCTTTGGTGCGCCGACATTGGTCGTAACAAGATAAGTGTCATTGACATTCCGCTCATCCTGCTGGAATGTGGCGATCTTCTTCGAATCTGCTGACCACACGAGGATCGCCCGGTCGCTATGCTGCCAGCCGGCATTGTCGGTCGCGTAACCGAAATTCTTGACCCCGTCGGTCGTCAATTGTGTTTCTTTTCCCGTCCCGATGTCTCTGACCCAGAGATTGAAATCCTTTATGTATGCCGTTCTTTTTCCGTCCGGCGATACCACGCCCCCACCCGAGCCAAATCGTCCGCTCCCGCCCCTCGTGGGCTGCGTTCCGCTGATCCCGAGCTCAGCCATGGTGGCTGCCACCTTGCGCGAACCATTGCTCGGATCGATCAGGACGTACTCGACGCCCGTTGGCGTAAGGTTGCGATACCAGAATCGGCCATCCGAAAGGAACGTAGGGCGTACGCCGTTGCGATCGACAAAGGGGGCCGTTCTATTGCCGAGCATCGCCTCGGCCCGTGCGTAGTCGGCGGCGGTCAATGCCGCCTGCTGGGCCAACGTAGACGACACAAACGCGGCCGCGGCGAGGAAAAAGAGCGAAATTATCTTCATCTGAATTGTTACGCGTGAAGTTTGGATTTGTTTTGATAGTAAGCCCGGGCAAAACACCTTGCAAGCCGTCGGCTCGGCGCGTGATATTATTATTGTCAAGCAAGGAGAAAGATCATGCCAAAGTATGTTATCGAACGCGAAATTCCGGGCGTAGGATCATCGACGGCCGATGCTCTTCATGCCGTGTCGCAGACGTCTTGCGGCGTTCTTAAAGACCTGGGGCCTCAGATCCAGTGGGTCCAAAGCTATGTCACGGACGACAAGATCTATTGCGTCTACATCTCACCTGACGAAGAGACGATCCGCGAGCATGCAAGCAGGGGAGGCTTCCCCGCGAACCGTATCTCGGAGGTCAGATCCGTCATCGACCCGACCACGGCCGAAGGCTAGTTGTGACCGGAGCGCCCTACTTTTCGACCGCAGCAAAGCTGCAGAGGGCGGTTTTCATCGCCGCGCTTTCATTCCTCTTCTTTTTGGCGATGATGCTAGCTTTCTACATTCGCCAGTCGATGCTTTATTTTCTTCTAGCCACAGCTTTTCTGATCATTTATATCGTTACAATGATCTCGTTGCTCAAACTGCGAAAGCAATAAGTGGATAGTTATCGCCGGTTTCTTGTATCCTAATAAGTTGTTGTTTGTTTTTTCGAGAGGCGTATGAGTGTTGATGTCGTAATGCCCCAAATGGGCGAATCCATCACCGAAGGAACCGTTTCAAAGTGGCTGAAGCAGGCCGGCGACCGTGTCGAAAAGGACGAGCCCATCCTCGAGATCTCGACCGACAAGGTCGATGCCGAGGTTCCGAGCCCAGGTGCAGGGGTTTTGCTCGAGATCCGCACGCCCGAGGGCGATACCGTCGAGGTGGGAACCGTCGTCGCGGTGATCGGCGAAGCAGGAGAGGAACCAGCAGGAAGCGGGCATTCGGCAGCGAGTAGTGAAACGACATCAAAGGTAGCGACCGGGTCTGCAGCTACCACCAACTCAGCGCCCGCGGAGGCCCCACCGGCAACCGCTCCTGCAGCGACCAACGATCAACCATCAACAAATGCCGGGGGAACGCCGGTCGTCATGCCGCAAATGGGTGAGTCGATCACTGAGGGTACAGTTTCTAAATGGCTCAAGGCCGTAGGCGACGATATCCAAAAGGACGAGCCGCTGCTTGAGATCTCGACAGACAAGGTCGATGCCGAAGTGCCGAGCCCCGCAGCAGGCAAGCTGCTTGAAATTCTCGTTCCCGAGGGGGAAACGGTGGAGGTCGGAGCGGTCCTCGCGCTCGTCGGCGCCTCAGGAGCAGTTTCGCCGCCGGCGAAAGCCGCGCAACCTTCGGAATCGCGGGCACCAGCGGCCAGTGCCCCTGCCCAGACAATGACGCCGGTTGCTCCCCCGGTGATCGCGAAGGCGGCGGCCGCAACTGCCGGAAACGGTAATTCGACCATTGACGAACTCAGACGCCAAAAATCCAGCCCGCTTGTCCGTAACATTGCAAAGGAGCACGGTATCGATATCACGCGCATTCCCGGCTCCGGCCTGAGCGGTCGTGTTACCAAGAGTGACATTCTTTCTTTCATAGAGACGGGAGCCGCCCTCAGACCGCAGGACCTTCTCGTAAAAGGATCCGCGACATCATCCTCGCAGCCCGCGAAAGCGAAACCGGCCTTCGTCCCGCCGGCCGGGGCGGTCACGATGGAGGACCGCGGTGAGAAAATGTCGGTCATGCGGAAAAAGATCGCGGAGCACATGACGTTCTCAAAGCAGACCTCGGCGCACGTTACGAGCGTCTACGAGATCGACATGACGAATGTCGCAAAATTCCGAAAGGCGAATCAGGACGCTTTTCAGGCGAAGTTCGGCACAAAGCTGACCTTCATGCCGTTCATTTTTCAGGCGGTTACGGCGGCAATACGCGAACACCGCATCGTTAACTCGCAGGTCGACGGCGAGAATATTATTTACAAGGGCGATATCAACATCGGAATGGCCGTTGCCCTCGATTGGGGTCTGATCGTCCCAGTCATCCGGAACGCCGAGACCCTTTCCCTTTCAGAGCTTGCGGTCAGAGCAAATGATCTGGCCGACCGGGCCCGGGCGAAAAAACTCATCCCTGACGAGGTGCAAGGCGGCACTTTCACCATCACCAATCCGGGCGTTTTCGGCGGTCTCTTCGGGACGCCGATCATCAACCAGCCTCAGGTAGCCATTCTTTGTGTCGGCACCATCGAGAAACGGCCGAAGGTACTTACCTCGCCCGACGGAGACGATTACATCGCGATCCGTCAAATGGCTTACTTTGCTTTGACTTACGATCACCGGGTCGTTGACGGGGCTGATGCTGAGAAGTTTCTGGCATATCTCAAGCAGTACCTTGAGCAGGCCCCTTTTACTTTTTAACGCTGACAGTTGACTGGAGTTGCGGTATACTGCTTTTGTTTTTGGCTCCCCCGACGACTACCCCCTGAATCCATCGCCCTGTGTATGCGGGCATACTGAGGATAAGCATTGAGCTACAACCCTCGCTTTGCTGCTCGCGTCAAATGAACGGAATTGCTTTATAAATTCGCTAGATCAGCCATTTTTTTCGAGAGGAGTTAATTATGATCAAAAGATTTTCGTTAGTTTTGCTGACCGTCATCCTCGGCGTCGGGGCTCTCGCGGCCCAGAATACTCAGACCCGGAACGCGGTCGCCGGTCAAAAATACAAGATGAAGGGAGCCATTATCGTTTCCAAGATCGATAATTCGACTTTCATCGTGCGCGACTCGACGAATGTTGACACTAAGGTTGTCATCGCACCCAACGCAAGCATTAAGAACAACGCCTTCCTGGGCGGCGACAAATACGCGGCGAGTTCTCTTCCCCGCGGCCTCACTATGGATATCGAGGGCGTCGGCGATGCTAATGGAGCGATCTCCGTGACGAAGGTCCGTTTTGACAAGAATACCCTTGCCGCTGCTCAGGCTCTCGACACCCGCGTAACTCCCGTCGAAGAACGTGTCACCGCGGCCGAGCAGAATGCCGAGCGTATCTCGGGCCAGATCGATGAGCTCATGGCCATATCGAATGCCGCAAAGGGCGGAGCAAAGGCCGCTCAGGACACGGCGGACGCAGCTGTTGCCGGCGTCAATGCGACCAACAAGCGTATCTCGGACATGGACGACTATGTCATTCAGTCAACGGCAACCGTAAATTTCAGAGTTGGTAGTGCGGTACTTTCCCCGGAAGCAAAGGCCTCTTTGGATCAGGTTGCAGCCGCTGCCGCAAATCTAAAGGGCTATATGATCGAAGTTACCGGCTACGCGTCTTCCGAAGGAAGTGCCTCTATGAACAAGGCGCTCAGCGAACGCCGCGAAAAGGCTGTCCGCGAGTATCTGATCGATAACCACGACATCTCGCTTCGCCGTTTTACGCAGAGCTACGGCTATGGCGCAAATAAGGCCGTTGCCGATAACACCACGCGTGAAGGCCGCGAGCAGAACAGGCGAGTTGAGATCAAGCTGCTTGTTAATCGCGGTTTGAACACGAACGTCGAGGTCAAACCGAACACCGATCACTGATCCTAAGCAGTAATCAATGGGCATCCGCGGCTGAGATCCATACCACTCAGTCCGGTGCCCATTCGAGTCTTCAGAGGTGAAATAAATGTCTCGTCGTATCGCAGCCTTCTACCTGCTCCTTATCACAGCGGCCGCGGCCTACAGCCAGCAGCCGACGCCAACACCCAAGCCTAAAGGAACGCCGGATGACGAGATCATCAAGGTCTCCTCGCGGCTCGTTGTGGTGCCGGTCTCCGTGACCGATGCGTCTGGAAACCCCGTCGTCGGCTTAACGGACAAGGATTTTAGGATCTCGGAGGAAGGAAGGCAGCAAACTGTAGAGAATTTTGGTACGGCGGATCGCGTGCCGCTCGATATCGCCCTTCTCTTCGACGTGTCAGCCAGCACGGACAAGATGTTCCAGTTCGAGCTGGATACGGCCGCCAAATTCTTACGTGATGTGATGAAACCCGACGATCGCGCGACTGTCATGACGATCGGAGAGTCTCCGGTTCTGGTTCAGCCGCGGGATACAGCAGACAAGGCGATCGCCGCGATAAGCAGGGTCTCGGCTACTAAGGGATATACGGCCTTTTACGACACTGTTGGATACGCTGCCGATTATCTGAGGAAGAACGCGCCTGACGGCACGAGACGCGTAATTCTCGTGATCTCAGACGGCGAGGACACCAACAGCGATGCGATCGCCAAGGCCATCCAGGATGGTTATCGCAAGCTCGGGGCTAAGCTGAATACCATCGACAGTAAGTCTCTCTACGAGCTGACCGTCGCCAATCGCAATGCGGCCAACCAGGCTGAGAGGCAGCGCGTGCTCAAGCTCCTCCAGAACGCCGACACGGTATTTTATTCGATCAATCCAGCGGGCAGTTCCTTCCAACTGAATAAGATCAGCGTATTTGGCCAGGAGAACATGCAGAAATTTGCGGGCGACACAGGCGGCTCGGCGTTTCTTCCAAAATTCCACCCCATCGACACGAAAGACACCTACCAAAACGAAAACAACGTCCGCGCTAATGCACAGACGTTGGATCAGATCTTCAAACAGTTATCGAGCGAATTGAGGGCCCAGTACCTCGTTCAGTATTATTCGGATGCCGATTTTCCCGTTAACAAATATGTAAAAGTCGATGTCAGCGTACCCACCCGGCCAGGTGTGAGGGTCCGGGCCCGCGAGGGATACTACGTCAAGCCCTAACCGTCCTGGAGATCGTCGTGGCTGAGGGCACGTTGCTTGGCCTTTTCAAATTTTGAGTTCGAATTTGAGTTGGTGGTCTTCTTCGAGGGCGGTACTGCAAAATTACCCTGCACGACCGTCATGTCGCCCTGACGGACCTTCACGTTCGAGTTCTCCGGCCGATAAGCGATCGCGCCCATGGTAGGCGGGATATCGGGGGTCGGAGTCGGGGTGGCATATGGGATCATTACGCCCACAGTGGCCCTCGACTTCGCCGAGAACAACTGCACGAACAACACACCCGTGAATAACGCCATCAACAGCGAAGCGACCGCGGTCGCGTACATTTTCGTCCGCTGTTTCACCTTCGCCCAACCGACCGGGCAGTCCGCCGTGATGATCGAGCCGTCAGCTCGCTGGTAATATCTGACGCACAACCGGCCCTCGTGATTTGTCACCAACGCCTCAGCCTCGGCCTTCGTCATCCCCGACAGGTTGTAAACATTCAACTTGCAGTCGCCGCAAAAACGCTTGCGCTCGTCCCCGTACATCTGGTCCCAGTCCGCCGGGCAAGGACTTGCAACTGAAATATTATTGAGCGGACTATCGAATCTCGTCATCATTCCCTCCGAATCGTGTCAGCGTGTTGCTGATATGAGGGGAACGACGATCCAGGAATATTCTTGCAGCTAGTGAGCGCAATTCTCTGAAGCCAGGCGGCGGCCCTATCAGTTGCCACGCACTTTAGTGCGTGGTATAGGCAAAGAGGTTTCTCGGCTTTAGCCGAATAATTGGGCTAAAGCCCATGTCCTTCAGCTTCAATTGATCCTCCACCAAAAGGTGGAGGCAACTGATTGGACTCTTGCTCTGTGCTCTCGGTGGCTAAGACTGCCCGCGCCGGTACTTATGCGTGATCGGCCGGCGGCGTCCAATGCCGATAGCGTTCTTTGAAATGATCAGCGTCGGGGGGAGCTGCTGCCGTTTGAATTCGTTCGCGGGGTTCTCGACCTTGTTAAGGATCCAGTAAACGCGTTCAGGATCGTGCCCGGCGGCGATGATCTCGGCGGGCGAGGCCTTCATCTCGAAGTACATCTGGAGTATCGGGTCCATCACCTCATACGGCGGCAGGCTGTCCTGATCGAATTGATTCGGGGCGAGCTCTGCCGAGGGCTTTTTGTCGATGATCTTGTTTGGGATCAACTCTCGGCCGGCTCGCGCGTTTATCTCGCGTGCGACTTCCCACACCTCGGTCTTTAGGACGTCGCCGAGAACGGCGAGTCCGCCATTCGTATCGCCATAGAGCGTGCAGTATCCGACGGCGAGCTCGGACTTGTTGCCGGTCGAGAGCAGCAGCCGACCCTCGGCATTGGAGATCGCCATCAGGATCACGCCGCGAATACGCGACTGCATATTTTCGGCTGCCAGCGACTCGCCTCCTTTCGAAGGCTTATGCAGCTCCATTTGGTTGAGCAGTACTTCAAAGGCATCAGAGATCGG
>JAFAOW010000211.1 GCA_019247455.1 Acidobacteriota bacterium
ACCGTGCTCGGCCCACTCTCGCAGAATGGCATTGACATGGCACCCACGCCTGCGATGATCCACACATGGGAAGCCGGTTGCCGCGAATACACCGGAACACTTGCAGCCTGGAGATCGGCCCTTAGCACGGACTTTGCCGCATTCAACGCGCTTCTCGCAAAAAACAATCTTGCAACGCTCAAGTCCGCTTCCACGGGGCTAACGGCACCGGCAACATGTAAATTCGCTCGATCCCCCGGCGGCCGAAAAGGCTAGGGAATATCAATTGAGTTAGTTTGAGGCCCTCGCTAACCCGAGGGCCATTTTTCTATTGGCGAAAGATAGCCAATTGTATCGTGCCCAACAATAAATCCTTCTGTATCCGCTAGAGTCACAGTCAGGTTTTCGATCCAACGCGTGACGTATGAAAAAGAATGGCGTGCAAACTCGTGAGGAACCCTCGGAAAGCCTGCCTGCGCTCATCGCGCGCGGCATCGATGATCTCGCCGAACTGTTTGACGCAAAACTCGCTCTCCTGAAGCTCGAACTGCGTGAGGACCTAGAGGCTTACTTGCGCGGCGGCACGATGATCGCTATCGGTGCAATTGTCGCGGCGGTCGGCTTCGCGCTGCTGAATGTTGCCATTGCATTTTTCATCGCCGCCTTGTTCGATGCGGCGGATCTTACCCAGCCGGTGCGCTATGCACTTGGCTTTCTGATCACCGCCATTTTCTATCTGATCGGCGGCGCCACGCTAATAATTATCAACAAGAACAAATTGGCCGAGCAGGACATTCTGCCAGAACAAACTATTGAAGAGCTCAAACAAGACAAAGCTGCATTAGAAAAAGAGATCTAAAGGGATTTATGGAAAAGGAAAGTGATAAAGACCAAAAGGAACCGACAAAACGCCAGCTTACCCGGCAGATGGAGCGCACTCGCGAATCTCTCGCGGAAACGGTGGGTGAGATCAAAGAGACTGTTGAAATGGAAGTCAGCGCCGTCAAACAGACGGTAGCCGGAGTGCTCGATTACCGGGAAGAGTTCAAAAACGACCCGCTCGTTTGGAGCCTCGGAGCACTCTCGGCGGGATTCGCTCTCGGCTATACGGTTGGTTACGCTCACAAGAATTCAAAAGGCAGCAAGCAGAAACCGGTCGTAGCGTTTGCCGACGATATGATCGAGCAGCTATCGACGATGGGCAAGGGCCTCGTCCTGCCGGCACTGAACGACAAAATTGGTGAACTCTTCGGGATAGATTTCTCCGGTATGCTCGATAAGGTCGGCACCGCATCGCTCCCGCCGGCAAAGACAAAGCGGTCTCGGAAGGCGGCGTCAAAACCTTCAAAGAAGACGCGAGAACAAAAAAAGAAATAAGTGACCTAAATTCCACCCTGCTATTATCAGCCTTCGCGGTTGCTGCTTTTTCGTGACCGAAAAGCTCCTTCAAACGTCATAATAATTGTCGAAAATCCGTTTTCGTCTGAATCTACCTACTTTCCCGGCGATGTCCATCGACCGCCGCCGAATTTGAGAAGATGCGAAGACCAATCATCGGATCTCTGTCGCTATTCCTTTTTCTTTCCCTTGCCACGCTGGCGCAGGGGCAGATCGTGTTTCGCCCGACGCCGACACCTCGGCCTACGGCCTCGCCGACGCCAACTCCCGAACCGAGGCCGCCGTCTTGCCCAAACGTGATGGTACAAGCGGCACCGAATCAGCCGGTGCGGGACGGAAAGCCTGTGAGCTTCATTCTGAACATTCAGGGCGGCGATCAAAGATCACAACCGAACATCGTTTGGAGCACCACCGCCGGCGCTATCGCGCAGGGGCAATACACTCGAAAGATCGATGTGGACACAACCGGTGCGGGAGCCTCGTATGACAGAACGATCAAAGCGGACGTTTGGGTGGGCGGTTACGCTCCCGAGTGCGTCCTGCAAGGCAGCGCATCGGTAAAAGTGATACCGCCCGCGTCAAAGTTTGGTGAGTTTGGCGAGGTGCCTCAGCAACAGGTGACCTTCAACCTGAAGACGCTTACGCAGGCGCTGGCGGAGTCCCAGGACAATCTTTTCATCATCGGATACGCAGGCCGGAAGAGCGAGCGAAACTTTACGCTGAATTGGCTCCGAAGATTGAAAGACGAACTTGTCATCGACGGCGTTGATGCGCGGCGTGTCAATGCAATGGATGGAGGTTTTCGTGAGGATCCGGCGTTCGAGTTCTGGATAGTACCGCAAGGAGCTGAACTGCCGCGGCCAACGCCGACCGTGAGAAGGGACGAGATCGTGTACCCGAAGATCGCGCCAACAACCCTGCCTACGAAAAAGCCGGGCGGTTAACGCAAATTTCTTATTGGTATCTGGATACTCCCCGGGGGCCGTATTCTTCAATGAAGAATGCCGCTAAAGAAAGCGCTATCAGGGCGATGCCGACGAACATAACGGACCTTGCCGGCCCGAAGATCCCGGCCATAAAGAGAAAAAAGCCTACGGCCGCTAAAAGCAACCCGGCCCTTCCAGCCGCTTTTGACATTCCGCTCACTTCTGCCATGCGCTTAGATTAGCAGACGGACTGCGATCGTGTCACAGCCCCTACGATCTGCGAGACTATTTGTGGCGGTAAATTATCCTGCCTTTGGTCAGGTCGTACGGCGAAAGCTCCACATCGACCCTGTCGCCCATGAGGATCCTGATCCGGTTGCGACGCATCCGGCCGGATATTGTCGCGAGAACCATATGGTCACTTCCGTTGAGCTGGACCTTAAAAAAGGCGTTGGGCTGTTTGTCGACCACGACACCAGGCATTTCGATCAATTCTTCTTTCATAGAAACCACAAGCGCGGGAAATTCATCCCGAATGATCCCAGCCAGGGCACCGAGAGGCTCTCCAGGCTAAGATAACTGGATTAGAATGCAATATGTTCCGAAAAGTTGCAAAGGCGAGCACACCCGCTGCGCGGCGGCCAATGAACGGTCCGCACCACGATCGCTGCGTGCTGCCAGTTGCGGCAATGTTTTCAGCAGGCTTTCAATAGAAGAAATACGACGATAAAGCAGAGGACCCCGCCGCCTAACAGCCAAGTAATGATTCCCGCACCAACGAATTTTCCAGCTCCCATGACTTCCCCCTTTTTTCGTGAACAATTTATAAAAGAATTAAAGTGCCTAAAGTCTTGCGCCGTACATTCGCGAATGCCCGGGGGACGTGAGTAATTTTCCAGCCCTTACATTTCTCGAAGTCGATCTGGTTTGCGATAATCTTTCCAACCCCCTCTCATTTGTAGGTATCAATGCGCCAGTTCGTGCCCTTCAAACTGACGATCGAAAAGCGCCCCGGGTATCTCTATGCCCGATACGAGGCCGACCCGGTCACTTTGTCGGACGTTATCGCGACAGTTAACGGGGTCGCTCAAGCGATCTACGAGTCGGGGTACGATCGCGTTCTCCTGGTGCGTAATTCGCCGCTTCTCGAATCTGAGGACAATCGAGAACTTCTCAACGCAATGTTGAAGAAGCATGTCCCGAAAGGGGTCAAGGTTGCGCTCGTAGATATCTTCGGCAACGATCCGGAGGCTGTTGCGACAGCGGCGGAAGCATCGAAGACGGTCGGCTGGGACCTAACTATCTTTTCCACGGTAGCAGAGGCCGAACAATGGCTGGCCACCCTGTGACAAAGATCTTTACTAGGGAGTTTCACCTAGCGGCTTGGGAATCTCCTGCTTGTCGGGGCCTGGCTTCGGTGCAATCCTATCAGTGTCAGTCCAATCTCGCGTTCGC
>JAFAOW010000212.1 GCA_019247455.1 Acidobacteriota bacterium
TGCCGTCGAGCTTCGTACCTTTCTTCATCATGAGAATGACAGGCACCTTGACCCCGTCGCGCGCCGTGGCCCACACGCGGGTTGTTTCGTACTTCGTCTTGTCGTATCCCGAAGGTATCTCCTGCTGCTTGATCAGCGTGCTCTTCCTCGTATTGAAGTCATACTCATACGTAGACGCCGGCGTGATCATCGACGAATAGCCATAACGAATGAAAGGCGTGTCGTATTCCGGATTCGCCGCGAGGCCCATCGTGTAGACACTCTCGGGTGTCGCGATCCGCTCACCATCGCCGCGTTCCTTCGATTTGAAGACCCGTATGTACTCGAGCCCGTTCTCCTTTTCCGAAACGACTGCCCAGTTCTTAAAGAAGTCGATGCCCTCGATGTGCACATCGGACGAATACGGAACGTAATCCTTCCAGTTCTTCTCGCTCGGGTCAGAGACGGGAGCGGACATCACCTTAAAGTTCTCGGCGCCGTCCTTATTAGTTACAAAGTAGAACGACCCGTTGTCGTAATCGGCCGAGTATTCGTGGCCCTCGCGGCGGGGCGTGATTATATTAAAGGTGCCCTTCGGATCGTCGGCCGGGAGGTATCGCTGTTCGCGCTCGGTCTTCGCGGAAGAGTCAATGAACAGCATCTTCCCATCTCGCGAACGCCCGACGCCTACATTAAATAAGACGTCCTTCTCATCGAATAGCAGGTCGTTGTCGTTCGAGCCGACCTTGTGCCGCCAGACCTTGTCGGAGCGTTTCGAGACGTCGTCCTCGGTCGAGATGAAAAGATACTTGCCGTCGGCCGACCACTCGCTCGAAGTCGAGCGTTCGACCCGATCGGGCAGCATCTGCCCTGTCCGCAGGTCCTTGATCTGCAGCGTGTATTGCCGGTACCCGTTCACGTCCGTCGCAAAGGCCAGATAGTTTCCGTCGTCGCTCGGGCTAAAATCGGTGATCGCAAAATACTTGAGCCCCTTTGCCATCTCGTTCTGATCGAGCAGGACCTGGGCATTGGCACCATCCTTCGTCTTACTGCGAAGGTACACCGGATAATTCTTGCCCGTTTCCGTCCGCGTAAAGTACCACCAGTCGCCCCGCTTGTACGGCACCGAGGTGTCGTCCTGCTTCAGCCGCCCGACGAACTCGTTATACAGCGTATCCACCAGCGGCTGATGCTTGCCCATCACAGACTCGGTGTAGGCGTTGTTGTCCTCCAGGTATTTGCGGATCGCCGGGTCCAGCTTCGTCCGGTCCCCCCTCAGCCAAAAATAATTGTCCGTGATCTCGTAACCGTGGATCTTTAAAACGTGAGGGACTTTGTTCGCGACAGGTGCTTTCATGGGTTCAGGCTGTGTGCCTTGCGAAGGCTGGGCAACTATCGTCATGTTGCCGATAACAATAACAATAAACAAAAACGCGACGGCGAATAACGCTGCTTTCATCTCGGGGGCTCCTTGAACGCGATATCTCTGTAGATACGAGTCTAGACCCAAGAGGGTTTTTGTTCAATGAACCTGTGATTGTAAGATGGATTGTCTTAACTACGAGCTTCTATAGGAGTTATACGCGAATGTTCCGCATTGGTTTGATAGGGCGCGGTCTGGTGATCGCAGCCGTCGCTCTCACGTCGCTTTTCCACCTCCGGGTTTTTTGTCAGACGTTCGAACCGAACACATTCTCCGATATGAAATGGAGGATGATCGGGCCGTTTCGCGGGGGGCGTGTGAATGGCGTGACTGGGGTGCCGGGCCGGCCGAATGAGTTCTATTTTGGCTCGGTGGGCGGCGGGCTGTGGAAGTCGGACAACTCTGGGCGGACGTGGACGCCGGTATTCGACGGGCAGCCGGTGGGGTCGATCGGTGCCGTGGCCGTGGCGCCTTCGAGCCCGAACACGGTGTACGTGGGCACGGGCGAGGCGGACATGCGTTCGCAGCAGACGTTTGGGAACGGGGTTTACAAATCGACTGACGCCGGTGCCACGTGGACGCACCTCGGCCTCGACAACACGCGGCAAATAGGCCGTATCGACGTCGATCCTAAGAATCCGAACATCGTCTTTGTCGCCGCGCTTGGTCTTGTTTACGGGCCGAACTCGGACCGCGGGATATTCCGCTCAAAGGACGGCGGGAAGACCTGGGAGAAGGTCCTTTTCAAAAACGAAAACGTAGGCGCTATCGATGTCAGGGTAGACCCGACGAATTCGATGAACGTGTACGCGGTGCTGTGGAACACGCGGCGTCCGCCATGGAGCATCTACCCGCCTTCGTACGGCGCGGGCGGCGGCATTTGGAAATCGACCGACGGCGGCACCACGTGGAAGGAGTCGGACGCGGGCTTGCCCGTAGAGGGGCAGGGAAGGATCGGAATTACGATCTCTCCGCAAAACCCGAAGAGGCTTTATGCGATCGTAGACGCGACAAAGGGCGGGCTTTATCGTTCGGACGACGCTGGCGCGACGTGGACGCTCATCTCCGACAAGAAACAGATCTGGGGCCGCGGCTGGTACTTTTGTAAGGTCGTCGTCGACCCGAAAGATCAGGATACGGTGTACGTTTCAAATACATCGGTCTACAAGTCGACGGACGCCGGCAAGACCTGGACCGCCATTAAGGGCGCCCCGGGCGGCGACGATTACCACCAGCTTTGGATATACCCGGACGACCCGAACCGCATGATCCTTGCCAGCGATCAAGGGGCCATCGTGACCGAGGACGGGGCTAAGACGTGGAGTTCGTGGTACAACCAGCCGACCGCGCAGGTCTATAACGTTGCCACAGACTACCGCTATCCGTACTGGGCGACGGGTTCGCAGCAGGACTCGGGCCCGGTGGCGGTGGCTTCGCGGAGTAACTTCGCCGAGATCTCAAACCGCGACTGGCAGCCGCTTTGCGCGGGCGGCGAGTCGGGCTACACGGCGCCTGACCCGCTGCATCCGAACATCATATTCGGCGATCGCGTCTCGAAGTGTAACGTCGTCACCGGCGAGACCTGGGACGTCAGCCCCGAGCGAAACATGCCGGGCGGCGTCGCGGCCAGACATACGTGGACGCTGCCGCTGGTGTTTTCGGAGGCGGACCCGCGGGCGCTGTATTATTCGAACCAGTTCTTATTCAAGACGACCAACGGAGGTGACAGCTGGACCGCGATATCGCCCGACATGACCCGCGAGGATCCTGGCGTGCCGGCGAACCTCGACGAGGCGACAGCCAAAGACGCTCCGGCGGATAAGAGAAGGGGCGTGATCTATTCGATAGCCCCCTCGCCGCTGCGCGCGTCGACGGTGTGGATCGGAACTGACGATGGATTGATACACAAAACGGACGATGACGGAAAGACGTGGGTAAACGTCACTCCGCCCGACCTGACCCCGTGGAGCAAGGTCGTGATGCTCGTGGCTTCGCACTATGACATCAACTCCGCATATGCCGCGATCGACCGGCACCGGCTGACGGACAACGAGCCTTATATTTACCGCACGCGCGACGGCGGTAAGACTTGGCAAAAGATCACGAACGGCCTTGCCCCCGGCGTTTACATGCAAAACGTGACCGAGGACCCGAAGCGAAACGGGCTGCTATTCGCCGGAAGCGAGCTGAGCCTTTATGTGTCGTTCGACGACGGCGATCACTGGCAGTCACTGCAGCTCAACATGCCGCACGTTTCGATGCGCGACCTGCAGGTCAAGGACGATGACCTCGTTGTCGCGACGCATGGGCGTGGATTCTGGGTGCTGGACGATATCACTCCGCTCAGACAGATCACGAGCGACATGGTGCGTTCGGACGCGTATTTGTTCGAGCCGACGGTGGCGTACAACCTGCCGCAGCCGAGTGAGAACGGGACTCCGCAGCCGCGCGACGAGCCGCTCACCGACAACCAGCCATACGGCGCGATCATCGACTATTACCTCGGCAAGGCCGCGGGCACGGTGAAGCTTGAGATCTTGAATGGTGCGGGGGACGTGCTGCGTACATTCTCGAGCGATGATAAGTTCGCGACGACCGATCCGAATACGCTCGATATCCCGGCGTTTTGGGTGAAGACCCCGCCAGTTCTGCCGAATTCAAGCGGGATGCACCGGTGGGTATGGGACCTTCGCGCGAGTGCCCCGGCCGGGCAAGGTGGAGGAGGTGGCGGATTTCGTCGCGGTGGCGGGCCCGTGCTTCCGGGAACGTACACCATTCGCCTGACAGTCGGCGGCAAGTCGTACACCCGCCGACTCGAGGTCAAACGTGATCCGCGTACCGTTCCGGGTTATGCGGCCGGGCCATATTCGGGGAAGGGAGCGGAGAAAGAGGGAAAACATAAATGAGACGTGAGAATTGAGAAGTGAGAATTGGAATGAAAAAAGAGCCGCCTCAAGGGCGGCCTTTTTGGTTCTAACGTTCCGTGTTAAGCCCTTGCTGACGAGCGGGCCTCTGCACTTAATGATCCATGTACAGATCGTCATCGTCGCCTGTGGGGGCCGGGCGGCCGGCGGTGCGGCCGGCGCCGAGGTTGTCGTAGTTCAGGATCGCGTTAAAGAGCAGTGAGAAGCTGCCGTGCGTTTCGTGCCGCCACATCGGATTGTTGGCGAAAAGAACGACGTGGCCGTGGCCGACGGGAATGTCGACGACCGCTGGATGGCCCGCTAATTCGGATCCCGCCGCGAGCTCGCCGCTCACGAAGAGGTTCTTTTCGTCGGCGAAGCGAAGTACGATCCGTGGGCGTTGGTCAGCTGGTACTTGGCCTCCGAACTGATTCGGATCCAGAGGTGCGGGCGTAAACACAAAAGGCTTGCGTCCCTGCACGACGTCGGGATCGGTCGCAGTACCGCGGCCTGACGGGCGTTCGGCGCCGGAGCCAGGGCCAGCGCCTCCACCGAAGTTTCCACCACCGCCTCCACCACCCTGGAAGCCACCGCCACCGACATTAAAGATGGGCGACGAATTGAAGTAGACGGCGAGACCCTCGTCGTAACCGTATGCGATGGGGCTGCGGCGATCGGCGAAGACAGTGTTAAGGATCGTGCCCTGGGCCTGGAGCTTTTGGGCGGGCGTGATCGAGACGCCGCTCACGATGCCGTAATCGATGGGGATGTCGGCGTTGTTTGCGATCGTAATGAAGAGGCCGCCCTGCTCGATAAACGTGTTGATATTCGCAACGCCCTGCAGGCCCATGCCGCCGCGGATGTCGTCGGTCTGGTCCGGCGAAAGGGCGAAATTCGGCGTCACGTCGGACTTGTGCCACGGCACAGGCGTCTCTGTGTCGCTCGTTTTAGGGTTGCCGCGAACGATGTTTTGCGCGTTCGAGCGGATCGGGCCGAAGAGAATAACGTCGTATTTTGAACGAAGGTTCGCGATCTTGCCGAGGTTCTGGTCCGAGATGTAATCGTACGGGATCTTGAGCCGGTCAAGCTCTATGCGGTACCAGCCCTCGTCCTGGGTATTGAGCCATGTGTGAACCAGGGCGATCCGCGGAACCCCGATTGCGTGAGTCGCGACATCCGGAGCCTTGTCCACGGCCGAAGCTGTCAGGCCGAGGTCGATAACGGCAGCCTTTAGGCGGTCGGCGAACCCGGCGGGCTGGCCGTCGGGTTTGATAATGTACGAACCCGCGTTGTAGTTCGTGTCGCCGATCTTGAAAGGCGCCTCGGCGGATGAGAATTTAACGTCGGGCAGGCGGAATCGCAGCTGCGCGATCGCGCTTTCACCCGTGTGATTGATCACGATCGCGGCTCCGCCGCCGCCATCGGCTTTGCCGGTGACTTTTATCGGACCCGCGGCGGTGAGCGTCATCGGGGCGTCGAGGATCTTTTCATCCTTTACGCGAACCGTCTTCACGTTGTGAAGCGGTCCAAGTGTCCATCCCGTGTCGTCGTACGGGGCAGGGTCGGTGACGTTGTAATACTGCGTATCGAGCAGCATATCGGCCATTCGCGAATACGGCTGGTCCATCCGAATGACGTAACTGCCGGCTCCGAACTTGCCCTCCTTAACCTCGACGTCGCTAGTCAAACGGCTGACCTCGATTCCCTGCATCTTGAGGACGTTAAGAAGCTCGGCGACTTCGTTCGGGCGAGTGTCGCTTGCGGGCAGGACGTAAGCGGCCGGGCCCTCGGTGCGTGCCTTTGCGACTGAGCGCTTGCTCTTGAGATAGAAGTTATTAAGGAATTTGTCCTTGTTGTTCGCAACGTAATTCATCGCCAGCAGGATCGCGCTCTGCTGCATATTGATGTTGTTGCGGATCGACCAGCTGACACGCGGGAGGGGCGGATTCGGCCGGAACCACGTGCGTGTTGAGGCGGCTCCCGTGTTGATGTCCCTCGTATCCGCACCGCCGTTGCCCTGTGTTTCATAGAAGCGGCCGATCGAATTGTGGCCGTTCGCGACGTAGAACATATAGTTGGGAGCCCATCCATCGTAGAAGCCATGCGTCCAGACGCCCGGAACACCGCGCTTCGTCATTTCCTGGATCTCGTGATAGGCGAGCTCCTGCCACTCATCTACAACGATCGGGTCGAGCCAGGCGTTATAAGGACCGGTTCCCGTCGAGGTATACAGGAAGGAAACCGATTCATGCAGATCATGAAGAATCGTTGGATGGTAGTCGAGGAAGTGGGCCATCTGGTTTCGCGTGAGAGCGAGCGCCATTCCGAGACCGTCGCGGTTGTTGTCATGGGCGACGTATTTACCCCAATAGATAAGGCCCGGAGCCCGTTTGCCCTCATTCGCCTTACGGTAGTTGTAAAGATCCACCATCGAATCGCGGCCGTCCACCTCAAGCGTAGGCGTGATCATGACAATGACGTTCTTTCGGATCTGCTGCATGAGCGGCGTCTCCTCAACGGCGAGGCGATAGGCGAGCTCCATGAGCATCTCGCACGAGCCGGTTTCTGTCGAATGGATCGAGCCTGACGCCCAGTAAATGGCCTTTCCCTCGGAGATAAGCTCTTGGGCGATAGCGTCGTTGATCTTTCGCGGGTCGGCGAGTTTCGCGGTGATCTCTTTGTAATGATCGAGGTTCTTGATAGTTGTTTCGTCGCCGACGACAACGAGCATTTGCTCTTTACCCTGCTCGGTGTGCTCCGGCGAGACGAATGTCTTGACCCGCGGGCTGGTCTTCTCCAGCTCGCGGTAGTAGCGATATTGGTCCTTTGTATATGTCAGCTTGTTCGGCGTGCCGATCGGGTAGCCAAGCACCTTGTCGGGCGAAGGCACACTCGTGGATGATGGCAGGTGGTCGACCAACTCCGTCAGGAACATCGGGTCTGTCGTGTTCTTCTTGATCGAGTCGGTGTACGCCTGATCGATCGGCTGCGCCGGCGGCGAGATCGGCTTTTGCGAACTCTTGGGCGACTTATTGTCCTTGGTATCCTTAGGGCCCTGTGCGGACACGAAGGTGCAGCAGAAAGACAGCAATATCAGAAGGGCGAGGCTTCTCATCACAAAGATCTCCTTAGGGGTCATCAAAATAATTCTCGGATCAGGTTGAGCGAGGATTTCAGCGAAGAATTGTATCAGAAGCGGAAAGAAAGCGGGTATCTCCCAAGCGGTTTGAAAGGCTCAGGTCCGTTTTAGGCACAAAGAGCGTAGCGAGGAGGCACAGGCGCACTAAAGCAGGTCCCCAAAGGCGCAAAGCAATAAAGAAGAAATGAGAGTCGCGAGGTTAGGCTGGTTGAATGCGGTAGGCCGCGGCGTCGACGCCGTGGAAGTCGATGATGCCGAGGAATTCGCAGCCTAGCTTATCGAGCAAGCCGCGCGCCTTATGATTTGCGGGCCGCGTGAAGGAACAGATCTCGTCAAATTTGAAAACCCTGAAGCCGTAGTCAAGCGCGGCTTTGCAGCCCTCGAAGGCGTAGCCGGTACGCCAGAATTTTTCGTGTACGATCGTCAGAAGCTCGGGCACGTCCTGCTCGGAGCGGAATCCGGCAAAGCCGACGAATTCACCGGTTGCTCGTTCGAACATCGACCAGCGGCCGTAACCGCGTTCGCGCCAGACGCGCATTGCTCCGTGTATCAATGAAAGGACTTCCTCTTCGCTGAAGGTGCGTCCTTGAGCAAGGCCGATGAAACGCATCACCTCAGGGTTGCTGAGCAACTTGATGTAATCGGCCAGGTCCGTCTCGGAAATGGGACGCAGGATCAGCCGCGGCGTTTCCATAACGTGGGGCTCACCCGATCTCACTGCCGGGCTCTGGGCTTCTATTAGGAGGGCGGCACTCATCATAAAGAACCGATGACCCAGGGGCAGGGTCGCAGTTGATTGGCAAGGTGCGTGCCACGCAAAGTCACAGTGTTTATGGCTTTGTTGTTTAATTAACACAAGGAGAATCGGTCAGGATGACCGATGTGTCGATCAAAAAGCGGACTGTTGCAGATCTTGCGTGAGAGGTACCCGCGCAATGACGGTGGTCCCCTCGCCCGACTCGCCATCTATCTCGAGGGATCCGCCGAGTAGCGCAGCACGTTCCTGCATTCCGATAATGCCAAGGCCACTATGCGGAGCCACGTTCGAACCATCGCCTGGAGCAAAGCCGACCCCATCATCCTCGACAATTACAAGCAGATCATTGTCGCGGCGCTGCAAAAGTACATTTACATTCGTTGCCCCGGCATGCTTTAGAACGTTGTTTAGAGCCTCTTGGGTAATACGGTAGAGATTGGTCTCAGCATGTCGAGACAGCGCAGGGAGAGGGTTTCGATCGGCGTGGAATTGCGAATTAATTCCGTACTGACCGCCCCATTCTCGGACAAATGTGTGTAAGGCGTCCGCCAGGCCGAGTTCCTCAAGCTCTGTCGGCCTTAGTTCCCATGAGAGAAAACCGATGTCCCTATCTATGTGTAACGCGGACTCCTGCACTTCGCTTATCGCTTCGCCGAGGGCCGGGACGGAAACGGCTTTCTCGGTAAGTCCCTCAATGCGAAGGCGGAGACCGGTCATTCGCTGGCCGAGATGGTCATGGAGGTCCCTGGCGATACGATGACGTTCGGCCTCCTGTGCCTCGACGAGGCGCCGCATGATCTCGGTCTCCCGGCGGGAGCGCTCGGCCAGCTTTCGCTCGGTGGCGTCGGAAAAGACGATCACGACGCCCTTTGTTATTCCACCGTGGGTGATCGGGGCAGCAGTATGGTCAATAGGGATGCGACGACCGTCGGCAGAGACCAATATCGCGGTCGTCAATGGGTCGATGATCGCCCTTGAAGACATTACAGCCTCAACGGGATCTGGGGCCTTTTCCCCGGTGGCTTCATCCTCGATGCTAAATATTCTTTCGAGTTTAGTGTCGGCAAAGGAGCGGTCGCGCCAGCCCGTCAGGCTTTGAGCAACGGGATTCATGAAGGTGACGTGACCTTCCTTATCCGTGGCGATCACGGCATCGCCGATGCTTGCTAGCGTCACCTGAAGGAGATCTCTCTGAGAGCTCAGCCGCCGCAGCACCCGCTTTAGGCCGCTTATCATCAAGACCAAAAAAATATAAAGGGCAAATGTGCTGAAGTAGCCGAACCATGCTTTCGCCGCGGATGAATCTGGCGGGATCGTTGCGTAGAGGATCGTGGTCGCCTGAAAAAGGATCGACAGCAGTATTCCCGGACCCCGCCCGCCGTACCAGGCGGCAAGAACTATCGCCAGAACGATCGGGATCGTCAGATTTAGCTTTACGTTGTAATTAGTGTTGAGAAGGGCCAGTCCGATCGTAGCCCCGAAGACGAGCACACTCAGCCCGTAGCGCCAGAACCAATGCCAGTCGGCCCGCCGCTCGTCCACGTCCCCGTTGAGGTATGCCACAGTCTCCTGATCTTTCACGGATCGAGCGAGGGAGTAACTTTTTACTGCTAAGAGTTAAAGCATACGCCCGAGTAATGGAGGCGAGAATAGGGATTTTCCCTAACCGTGAGAGAATACGAAACATTAGGCGGACAGAGTGGGATCCGTTTGCGCTTAGCGGATAGCATTCTGGTACCAGTCCTTCCACAGCGAGCGGAAACGCCAAAGTAAAAAGATAACGACAGGGTGTGTGAAAACAAAGGCGCGCCAGAGCGGCATCTTTTCGAACCGGCGGGACAAGGTCGTAACGGGTGGCTCCTCGATAACCACAGTATGCTTTCCGTCACGCTTCGCCAGTCGATCGAGCCGCCAATGGAAGTCTATGTCCTCGCCAACGTAGATCGTTTCGTCATAGCCGCCGAGCTCGCGAAATACCTCGCTTGAGCAGAACTGTGCTGCGCCCTGCCGCATTTTGAACACCTTTCCCCAAAAACGGAACATGTCTAGGTACGTGCGGGCCCACTTTCGCCGTTCGAAAGAACCGTATTCAACGGCGACGCTTCCTCCTGCACACGAGCGGTCTGACATTTTCTCGATGACCTTCTCGAAAAGGCCCGGTTTGACGCGGGTATCGGCGTCGATAAAAACAAAAATGTCTCCATCAGCCGCTGCGGCGCCAAGGTTCCGTACCCTGCCGATGTTGTGAGCACTTGCCTGAACAACGCGCACACCGAATTCGGCCCCGATCTCCGCTGTCCGATCCGTGCTCTCATCATCGACGACGATGATCTCCTGATCTGGAATACCGGAGAGGGCGGCTTTTAATGCGTCGAGCGTCGGATCAAGGTACTTTTCTTCGTTGTAAGCGGGAATGATTATTGAGAGCCGCATTCAAGGTGACGATAACACGAAAGGCCCCTAATCCAGGGGCCTCAGGAAGGGTTCGGTATCCCGAAATGTCTGGATAACTAACTAGCGTTCCGCGATCGGCGTGTATTTCAGATCGCGCTTTCCGATGTACTCGGCGCGCGGGCGAATGAGCTTGTTATTCGCGTACTGCTCGAGGATGTGGCCGGTCCAGCCTGAGATCCGCGAAACGGCAAAGATCGGTGTGTAAAGGTCGAGCGGGATGCCCATCAGGTAGTAGGTCGAGGCTGAGTAGAAGTCGACGTTCGGGAACATGCCCTTCTTCTCGTGCATAAGCTGCTCGATACGCTGCGACATGTTGTACCACTTCATTTCGCCCTTTTTCTCTGCCATGTGCTTGGAGTACTTGCGAAGCCAGGTTGCACGCGGGTCCTCCGTCTTATAGACGGCATGGCCGATGCCCATGATCTTTCGATGCTCGGCGAGAGCGTTATCGACCCATGCATCGATCTTGTCCTCGTCACCGATCTCGATGAGCATCTTCATTACGTTTGTGTTAGCACCGCCGTGAAGGGGGCCCGCAAGAGCGGCGATACCCGCCGTGACAGCACCGTACATTCCTGCAAGCGTGCCGGATACAACGCGGGTAGTGAATGTTGAAGCGTTCAGCTCGTGATCGGCGTGAAGGATGAGGCAGACATCGAACATGTGTTCCTCATCCTGATCAGCACGCTCGCCGCGAAGCATATAAAGGAAATTCTCGGCTATGCCCAGGTTTTTATCGGGAGCGACGACTTCCTTACCGTTGCGAATGCGGTCCCATGCGGCCGCGATAGTACCGATCTGGCCGGTGATCCGGACGGCCGCTTTCATCGCGGCCTCGCGATCAGTGCCGTGCCCATTTTTATCGTAGAAATCGAGGGACGAGACCGCCGTGCGGAGCACGTCCATCGGGTCTGCATCCTTCGGAAAGGCCTTCATAGCCCGTATGACTTCAGCCGGGACGTCGTAATTACGGCGAAGACGCTCTTCCAACTCGGTCAATTCGGCCTGATTCGGCAGACGGCCATTCCAGAGAAGGTAAATCACCTCTTCAAAGGTCGAGTGTTCGGCAAGGTCGTGAATGTTATAGCCCTGGTAAATAAGGATGCCTTTTTCGCCGTCGACGTCTCCGATCGCGCTTTGGGCCGCGACGACACCTCGAAGTCCGGCCGCAGCTGCTGTTGATGATCCTGAATCTGTGCTCATTGTTTATCTATCTCGCTATTATTGCTGAAAATCCAATGTATATTTTACCCAACGCCGTAATCAGGGACAAGCGACCTCCGTCACACCGCTGACTGTTGTTTTGATGCAGTGAAGATGGCTACGGGGGCCGTCCCGCGGCGGCTAAGACGCATAAATGGCCGGCTTTGCGTCAAGCGAATGGGCGTTTTCATAGGCGTGGGCCATTTGAAAAAGCTCTGATTCCGCCCAGAAATCGCCTACGAGTTGAACGCCGATCGGAAGGCCCTCGGACGAAAGGCCGCAAGGAACGCTGATAGCGGGCACGCCCGCGAGATTCGCCGAGACAGTGAAAATGTCATTGAGGTACATCGCGATCGGGTCGGCCGTCTTTGCGCCGAACTCAAATGCCGTCCCCGGGGCGGTAGGTGTCAGGATGACGTCGCACTTTTGAAAGGCGTTGATATAGTCCTGTTTTACGAGGGCACGGACCTTTTGCGCCTTTGAATAATATGCGTCGTAGTACCCGCTAGAGAGAACATACGTGCCTAGCATGATCCGGCGTTTTACCTCAGCGCCAAAGCCCTCTTCGCGAGTCTTGAAATACATTTTGCGCAGCTCGTGAGCGTCCTCGGCGCGAAATCCGTAACGCACGCCGTCGAAACGGGCGAGATTCGACGAGGCCTCTGCGGTAGCGATTATGTAGTACACCGCTATGCCGTATTTTGCGTAAGGAAGCTCGATGTCGACCGTTTTGCAGCCGAGATCTTTAAAATTTTCGATGGCGCGGAGGACTGAGTCCCGGACCTCAGCATCGAGTCCCTCTCCAAACAGCGCACGGGGAATACCGATCGTTTTGCCCGCGATAGGGTGTTCAAGCCCGGCGGCGAAATCCGGTACGGCGACCGCGCCGGAGGTCGAGTCGTGTTCATCTCGGCCGGCAATAACTGAGAGAACTTCTGCAACGTTCTTTGTTGTCCTCCCAAAAATACCTATGTTGTCGAGCGACGATGCAAAAGCAACGAGGCCGTATCGCGAGATGCGCCCATACGTGGGTTTGAACCCGACAACTCCGCATAAGGCGGCGGGCTGCCGCACAGACCCGCCCGTTTCGGATCCCAACGCGGCTTTTACAACTCCCGACGCAACCGCTACTGCAGATCCCCCCGAGCTTCCTCCCGGGACGCGCGTGGTGTCCCAGGGGTTTTTTACCTCGCCGAATGCCGACGTTTCATTCGACGAGCCCATTGCGAACTCGTCCATATTTGTCTTGCCAATGACGATCGCCCCAGCCTGCTTGAGGCGTTCGACAGCAGTCGCGTCGAAGTGGGCCTTGTAATTCGCGAGGATCCGCGAGCCGCAGGTAGTCTGCATTCCTTTCGTACAGATGTTGTCCTTGACCGCGATCGCGAGGCCTTTCAGGGGGAGGTGATCGTTGTTGGCCTCAAGCTCTTTTGCCGTCTTAAGCGCTGGATCGCTCTCGATCGAGAGGAACGAGTTCAGCTCCGGATTAAGACGTTCCGCGGCATCGAGGGATCTGGTTATCTCTTTAGTAATGGACATGCATTCCAAGGACTATTTCCGGCAGCTGCAAACTAATAAGTGATCATTCAAACTCACTTCACGTCGTTGACAAGCCATTTATCACCGGATCTCACAGTATCGACATGGACCTCCTTTTGAGTCGTCTTTTGCTCATCACGCCAGTAGATCTGGACCTGCATGTCGACATCAGCCGGGGCTTTCTCCGTGCATTTCGCGATCTTGAATGTCTTTGGCGGATCCGCCGAAAAAGTGAACGGATCGACGCTTGGGTTTGAAGCGACGAGCCTTTGATAAAACTCAGGCGACAAAAATTTTTCGCGGGCCTTCAAGCTTTCCAGAGAGGCACTCATGTCATTCGCAAAGTGAAAAGAGTACAGCTGCTTTACAGCGTCGCGTGCTTCGGAGCAGTTTTGCGACTCGAGATTCGGAATACTGCAAGCACCCAGAGCGCAAAGTAAAAACGCAAAACTAAAAACCAAAAATATCCGGAACGCCTCCTTCATTAAAGGATCTTTGGAACCTGGAAATGTCCCTCGACCGCTGAAGGCGCCTGCGACAATGCCGCTTTTTGTCCAAGTGAGCCGCCCGGTTCGTCTTCGCGTATCGTCGGGGTCGCTTCGCCCTCGGCGGTAAGACCGCCGAGCATCGGCTCGACATTCTCGGTATCAAGCTCGTCAAGCTGCTCGATGTACTTCACGATATCCGCCATCTGGGGCGTGTAGAGAGCGACCTCCTCATCGGTGATGTCGAGATGCGCCAGTCTTGCTACCTGTTTAACGTCCATATCCTTCGAAACTAAAAACTCAAAACGTGAAACCCAAAACAGAAGGTGCGACTCATTTGACGCTGATCGAACCAGGAGCTATCCGGTACTCGATAAATTTCACTAGGCCTTGCCCAGCAACGGCGTTAAGCTTGGCGAGAAGCTGCGGCGCGAGTTCCTGTAGATGCCTTTGCCAAGTAGCATCTTCCACGGCCACGACGAGCCGATCTTTTGCAAATTCGAGTGCAGCGGTGCGCTGGCTCAGCAATTCGCCTGCGGCCTCCTTCCAGGCGACGAGGACGAGAGCCTCGATGGCCGAATCCGGCGCACCAAGCTCTCGCAGAACACCAGGGATTGCACCAAACAATCGCTCCATTACTCATGAACATTTTAGTAGAGTATTCCTGAGGTTAAAAGCCGGGTTGTTCCCGGCCCGGCGTGCGGCCCGCAAATCCTATGATCCAACTTCCGAAGATCGTGCTCGCCTCGGGCAGCCCCCGGCGGGCGGAGATATTGACGTCGGTCGGCTGGCCGTTTGAGAAACACACGGCTGACATCGACGAGACCGCGCAAAAAGGAGAGCCGCCCGAGGATTATGTCGTGCGGCTGGCGCGAGAAAAAGCCGAGGCCGTTGCGATCCTGAGGCCGCGAGACATCGTGCTCGGGGCTGATACGACGGTCGTCATAGATGAGCAGATCGTCGCAAAGCCGCGCGATCTTGACCATGCCCGTGAAATGCTGCGGAGATTATCAGGACGATCGCACGACGTCCTGACCGGCATAGCGGTCGTAATAGATGGCGTCACGACGTCGGCAATACAGCGGACGCGAGTTACATTCGCCGACATGAGCGAGGCCGAGATCAGCTTCCTCGCGGAAAATGGCGATCCGCTCGACAAGGCGGGGGCGTATGCGGTGCAGGCCCAAGCTGCGTTATTCATCGAAGGTATCGAGGGCGATTACTGGAACGTGGTGGGATTGCCGATAAGGTTGGTGTATGAATTGATAAAGAAAAGCCCGGATTCTCCAGGCTTGAAAAGTACCGACGAAAGAACCACCCCGTCTGCCGAAGCGGCATCCACCCCTCCTTCGTAAGGAGGGGAGCTTTATAGGATCTTGTCGATCGCCTTTGAGATCGGGATCGTGATGTCGTATTTAGGGTCGATGCCCCCGAAGGGCTCACCAACGCGCTTGCCTGTTTTATCAAGCAGAACGAAAGACGGTACCTGATCGACGTCATAACGACTGAGAGTCGCGATGCCGTCCGAGTCACGAAGGACCGGTATATTCAACTTATTGGTAAACGCCCACTTGCGGATCGCGTCGTCCG
>JAFAOW010000269.1 GCA_019247455.1 Acidobacteriota bacterium
ACTGAGGAAGATTATGAAGATCAACTCATTTTTTATCACAATATGTATCGCTCTGGTTCTGATATCGAGCGCCGTCGCGCAGCAGAAGACATATGTGAACAAAAAACGTGGCGTAAGTTTTAAATACCCCTCCGACTTTCGGGTAAAGGTTGAGGAGGGAGCCGAGCCGAGTGATTTCACGATCACCATCTCTCCCGTTCATCCGCAGCGCAACTCAAACGGCGACTATCATTTTGAGGTGACAAAGTCGGCTCTGGAAACGAACTCAGTAGGGAACGGTAATGCCGCCGAAAAACCGCCTAAGGGCCTGGCGAAGACAAGAATAATTAACGGGGCGAAATTCAAGCTTTTCGCCGACTCAGACGCCGGAGCTGGACAGTACTTTTACAACTATGGCTACCGCGGCACGATCGGCAAAAGCGAATGGACGATCGAGTACAAGGAGCACACCTCGCCCCGGGAAAATTTCGAGCCAAAGGTTCGCGAGCTAAATACGAGCCGCGGACCGGGAATCTTGTCTGGTTTGGTGAATTCGCTAAGGGTAGCGCTTGGACAAGGTTCACTCAGTTCCAGCCTCGGGCTCGTCAGGCCGTACAACGAGCAGAAGGCATGCCTGCTCACGGATAATTCGCTGCTGAGATCTGGCCAGCAGATCTCAGTGGTCGATTTTGAGGAATCTCCTCGTCGACAAAAGATCCTTTCGGCTGTCATCGGTGAAAAGATCACGAAAGGCTGTGAAGATGCCGATTCGAAGGTACCACTCACCGCCTATGAATTGACGATCGGGCCGCCAAACGTAGATGTTCCATTAGGAATAGGTGTCTTGTCTAACGCCCAATTAAAACGGTACGGCAACTCCGTGCGTGGTGATGTGAACGCAGATGGGAGTTCAGAGAGCTTCCGGATCTGTTGGAGTGATGAAGGGGCACATTTGACCGTATGGTCCGGAGTCCCGCTCATGAGCGCGCGGCTCTGGCATGCGTACTATTATGCCGGATACGATACACCGTCCAATTGTTCGAAAAAGGACTATCGGTAGATCGCCTTCGCTTCATTCGCTCCTCTGCGACATTAGCCCCACGAATCTCTCAAACAGATACTCGGAGTCATGAGGCCCCGGGGCCGATTCCGGATGATACTGCACTGAGAATACCGGGAGTGTTTTGTGTTTCAATCCCGCGACGGTTTGATCGTTGAGGTTAATGTGCGTGACCTCGACATCCGGGGGCAAGGACTCGGCGTCAACCGCGAAGCCATGGTTATGCGCCGTGATCTCGATCTTGCCCGTCGTGAGGTCCTTGATCGGCTGGTTGCCGCCGCGGTGGCCAAATTTCAACTTGTACGTCTTCCCGCCGAAAGCCTCACCCAATAGTTGGTGCCCGAGGCAAATGCCGAACATCGGAGTGTTCGATTCGGTAAGCTTCCTTATTTCGTCAACCACTGTCTGCATCGACGCGGGATCGCCCGGCCCGTTCGAGAGGAAAATTCCATCCGGCTCGAGCGCGAGGACGTCATCGGCCCTGGTCGCCGCTGGCACGACCGTGATCCTGCAGCCGAATTTCGCAAACTCTCGAAGGCTGTTTGTCTTTACGCCGAAATCGAAGGCGACTATGTGATACCTCGCATCTGAAGCTGCAGTGTGTTCAAATCGCTCATCGACTGTGACCGCGCTCGCCAATTCGCGATCCTGCATTGGCGGTTGCTCAAGGACCTTCGCTAACAAGGTAGGCGCGTTCACTTCAACGGTCGATATGCCGGCCCTCATCGCACCCTTGTCACGAATGTGTCGAACTAATGCCCGAGTATCAACATGCTCGATCCCGACTATATTATTTTCTTTAAGGTAATCCTGAAGTGACTCGGTGGAGCGAAAATTCGACCTCACCCGGCTTGCTTCGCGCACAACAAATCCCTCGACCCATGGCTGTCGCGACTCAACATCCTCGGTATTTACGCCGTAGTTGCCGATCAATGGATAGGTCATGCACACGATCTGTCCGGCATAGCTCGGATCGGTCAATATCTCCTGATAGCCGGACATCGAGGTGTTAAAGACCATCTCGCCAAACGCTTCGCCCTCCGCGCCGAATGACCGCCCTTCGAACCCGCGCCCGTCCTCGAGAATAAGTATTGCTTTGCCCGCTCCCATATGCCTTATCAATTGCCACCGCCTTTAGCTAGTGGACAAGGATCGTCATCCATCCATTCAAAGGGCTTTAGCCCAGTTTGGCTAAAGCCAAAGGATCATCTTATTAAAACAAAACCACTAGCTAAAGCTAGTGGCAACTAAAACCTCTGCGCAAACACTTACCTGGACTGATCCGCGCGGTAATCATCATCATCGGGCTGATCTGGCGTTGGGGTGGGCGTCGGTACATCGCCGTTATATCTGCCGTGCTCGAGAAAGCCGATATTCTGAGGCTTCCAGTACCTGAAGAACGCCTTGCCGTAGATGTACTTCTCGGGCACCAGGCCCCAGTAACGCGAATCCGATGAATTATCACGATTGTCGCCCATCACAAAATAATGATGGTCCTCGACGCGGCGGGCCGGATAGCTTGGCAGAGATTGGTTGTATTCGGTATCGATGTAATCTTCGTTTAGCTCGATCCCGTTGATGAGCACCTTGCCGTTCCGGATCTCGACCGTTTCGCCCGGTAGCCCTATCACACGCTTTACGTAACTCTTGTCGGGATCATTCGGGAACCAGAAAACCACAATGTCACCGCGGTCGATGTGGCCCCAGCTTACGCTTTGCAGGCGATAGTAAACAAGCTTATTCACGAGCAGCCGCTCGCCGTCATGAAGCTGCGGCAGCATCGATGTCCCTTCAACAACCACCGGCTGAACAAAAAAGACGCCGAAGAGAATAAAGACCACGACGATCAAGAAAATGTCGCGGGCGAGCTTGAGGCCCTCGGAAAGCAGTCCGTGCCGGGATTCCCGTCGGACCTTTGTCACCTCGATATCGCGGTCGTCGAGAGGTGACACGAAACCGGGGGCCGGTTGGTCTTTCTTTCGCGATTCGAACATAATCTGGTCTTTAGACGCTTCACCGCCGTCCGATGTTTGGCTCGCACCGGCGGACTAAATAGATAATCGTTTCCTAGTTGGCTCTTGTCAAAACAATTCTGACCTATGGATGACGTCATTCGCTCGCTTTTTCCCGCCGCCCAAAATTACACCTACCTGAATAGCGCCGCCGTTTCGCCGATACCGTTAACGGCGATCGAAGCAATAAACGGCCAACTCGTCGACGTCTCGGCCAACGGCTCGCTCGGCTATCTGGGCTGGATCGAGACCAAGAACCGCGCACGTGCTCAGCTTGCGTCTATGCTGAATGTGTCGTCCGACCAGGTCGCCTTCACGCGAAATACCTCCGATGGATTCGCGGCGATCGCTGCCGGGATCGATTGGAAAACAGGCGACAACATTGTCAGCTTCGATGGGGAATTTCCCTCCAATTTTTATCCATGGAGGCGCGTCCGCGATCGCTTTAGCGTTGAATTGCGGCTGTGCGGTGAGACCGCCGGCCGCGTAAATATCGACGAGCTTATGTCGATGATCGATCGCCAAACTCGCGTCGTAGCCCTCAGCTCCGTCCAGTATGCCTCCGGCTATCGCGCCGATCTCGAACGCATCGGCCGCGCCGCCCGTGCCGTTGATGCACTATTCTGCGTCGACATCATACAGGGACTCGGGCAATTGCCGTACGATCTGCCCGCTCAGTTTGTCGATGCCGCGAGCGGGGCTAGCCACAAATGGCTATGCGCACCTGAGGGCTGCGGAATTCTCTATCTTTCTGACCGGGCGCGTGACCTTGTTGACCCCGCCATCGTCGGTTGGATCAGCGTGGAAACGCCGTGGGATTTCGTCGATCGGGAACAGCCTTTCAAACCGACCGCGCTGGCTTGGGAAAGCGGAACCGGGGCATCAGCGCTCTTCTACGGACTTGAGCAAAGCCTCAAGCTTCTTTTAGACGCCGGGGCCGAAAACATAGAAAAACACCTCGCGGAACTCACCGACCGGCTCTGCGACGGGGTCGCCGGCACCTACTACGATATCGTCAGCTCACGCGCGCACGGTGAAAGGTCTGCCATCGTTTGCATCAAGCATCGGAACGGAATGCCGGTCAACGACATAACAGCAAAGCTCGAGTCGGAAAAGATCGTCGTCAGCCCCCGAGGTGACCGGCTGCGCATCGCACCGCACTTCTACAATAATTCTCAGGATATCGACAGATTGCTCTCAGCTCTCCCTAACTGACCATTTTTTGAAACCGGTCAATCACCTACGACGTCATAGGTTCTGGATAAAACTTATGAAGATACTTGTACGCCTTTTCGTTAGGCTTTGGATCTCTTTGGTTCTGGTTGCCTCTCTTTCGGCCGTCGCTTTTTCGCAAAGTGACGCCGAGCTTGGCTCGACGGTCGACAAATACCTGAGCATTCGAAGCGACATGGGCGGATTCAGCGGCGCCGTCCTTATCGTTCGCAATGGCAAGACCATTATTCGCAAAGGTTATGGTTTCGCCGACGTCGAGAAGCGCACCCCTTATACTCCGGAAACTCGGCACGAGGTCGCGTCGATCTCAAAGATGTTCACATCGGCTGCGGTCATCAAGCTTCGCGATATGCGCCGTCTGACCCTGGATGACCCCATCTGCAAGTTTGTCGACGACTGCCCTGCCGCTTGGCAGCCGATCAGTATCGGTCAGCTTATGGACCACACCTCCGGAATCCCGGACTACGAGAGCAAGCTGGGGCTTGGATCGGACAAGTATCTCGAGTTCATGCAAAAGCCCGACGCGTCGAAACGTATCATTGACGAGGCTAAGGCGCTTCCGCTCGATTTCGCGCCCGGAAAGGACTGGAATTACAGCAACACAGGCTACATCCTGCTTAGCCGGATAGTTGAGAGAGTCGCCAAGGAGCCCTTCGCTAAATTCATCCAAAAAGAGCTGCTAAAGCCAGCGGGGATGAAGGACTCTGGGGTCATTGATTCGACGCACCTGCCTGCAAAGCTCGCCGCGCCGTACTCGTATAGCGATCTCGCTTGGGACAAAACGCTCGCCGGTGTGCCGTTAACTGACGGCCACTTGAAACGCCTTCCGCAGCTTTCGCTGACCTCGCCTGAAGGCGACGCGTTTCTTTATACCACGGTTGACGACCTCTACAAGTGGGCCCAGGTTGTTACCGGCGAAAAGGCGGGTGTACTCACCTCCGAGGACCTAAAAGAGATCCTTACGCCCAACTCGAGCGGCTATGGTTTTGGCTGGTTCGTGGGCAAGGGCTTCGACCGTAAACGATACCGTCACACCGGCGGATTGCCGGGCTATATCTCGGACTTTGCAATTTTTCCGGACGACAAGATCACGATAATTCTCTTTTCAAATTTAGACCGGGCCCGTTTGTCCAATACTATGCGTGATGTTTCCGCGATCATGCTCGGCACCCCGTATGATATGCCGGTGCGGGGCAAGGTCGTCACGCTGTCCGACGAGCAATTCCAGAACCTCACCGGGGTCTTCAAGATGGCCGACGGAAAAACCTTGACAGTCAGCAAAAAGCCGGGCGATATGCTCACGGCGGAACTCGAAGGCAGGTTCACTGCTGGCCTCATTCCGTTGTCCGATCGTGAATTCTACTTTCCGTTGGGCGATGGAAAGGCTATCTTCACGCTCGGCGAAGATGGTAAAGCCGTTTCAGTGAATATGCGTTACAGTGGCGAGGACCACATCGCAAAACGCTAATCGCGGAGCAGACGCTCTGGCGATATCTCCGGCGTAAAGCCGTCCAGATTTAGTCGGACCATGCCTCCGGCATCGGTGAACGTACCAAGTTTCGCCCGTCTCGCGTCGCTATATCTAAAGTAAATAAGCCCCGCGATCGCGCCGCCAACAACCGCAAAACAAATGCCTAGTACGATCACTAAAACTGTCGAAAGGAATATATCCGTCGTCGTCAGTACGAACGCGCGTTCCTTCGAGATGCGAAAAGGGTTATCGCCAAGCCACTGGATCTGCTTCTCGTAATGCACCTGGTCAATGAGTGCGTTCGCGGCTGAGGGATCGGTCACATCAAAGACGAGGACGTTGTAGTTGCCGATCCTGCGATACGCGATCGAAGCGTCCCCAGAAACGGCCGCCGTGAATTTCGCATCGGCTTCTACAGACGCCTGCGGCGAGGTGTATTCGATTATCAGCAGCTTGCCCGCGTCATATGGAGCCGTTACCGCCTCGGTCCCGGCGGTGAAATCCACCTGATCAAGCACCGGCCGTTCGCCCAAAGCGGCCTTAAGATCAGCGACGCCCGTGGCAAACTTGGCCTGAGGCCTCACACGCTCCCAATCAGGCAAGTGTTTTATTAAAACCGGAATGCCGTCGTCAGACGTCTCCTGACTATGTATCTTGGCGGGATTTTGGGGCTGCTGGGCTAATGAGGAGCCAAAGAACAGCCCGAGAACGGCCGTTAAACAGTAAAACGCGATGAGTAACCTAGGGAACACTTTATTAAGTCGACCGGTGCCAAAGTAGAGCTAGATT
>JAFAOW010000129.1 GCA_019247455.1 Acidobacteriota bacterium
TCGCACGTGCACTGGGAAGAGAGTTCGATCGGCTGAGCCTGGGCGGGATGCGTGATGAAGCTGAGCTGCGCGGACATCGCCGTACCTATATCGGTGCGATGCCGGGGCGGATCATCCAGTCTTTGCGTCGTGTCGGGGTGAATAACCCGGTAATGATGCTCGACGAGATCGATAAGCTGGGGAATGACTTTCGAGGTGACCCTGCCTCGGCGCTCCTGGAAATACTCGATCCCGCCCAAAACAACACGTTCCGCGATAATTACCTTGACTTACCTTTCGACCTGTCAAAGGTCTTCTTCATAGCGACGGCCAACCAGCTTGGGCCGATCCCGATGCCGCTGCGTGATCGAATGGAGATCATTCAGCTGCACGGCTACAGTGATCGCGAGAAGCTGAATATCGCGAAGCAATACCTCGTTCCGCGACAGATCAAAGAGAACGGTCTCACCGATGACCAACTGACCATCACAGACGACGCGATCTCGCTCCTTGCGACCAGGTACACGCGCGAAGCGGGAGTTCGGCAACTGGAGCGCACTATCGGGAACCTCGCCCGGAAGGTAGCGCTGCAAGTGGCACAAGGTTCACATGACAAGGTCACTATTACGGCAAAGGATGTTCGCGAATACCTTGGCCCGGCAAAGGTATTCCCGGAAGAGGCCCGCAAGGACCTGCCCCCCGGGGTCGCAACTGGCATGGCATGGACAGAGATGGGCGGCGAAGTGCTTTTTATCGAGGCGACGCTTTTGCCGGGCGGAAGCGGGCTGACGCTTACCGGACAACTCGGCGACGTGATGAAGGAGTCAGCCCAGGCCGCGCGCAGTTACCTCTGGTCACACGCTAAGGAATACGGCATCGATCCTGACATGATCAAGGGAAACGGAGTGCACATCCACGTGCCTGCCGGGGCGATCCCAAAAGACGGCCCTTCTGCCGGAGTGACTATGGCGTCGGCCATGGCCTCCTTGTACACGGGGCGTAAGGTACGGTCAGATACGGCGATGACCGGCGAGATCACGCTTTCGGGCTTGGTCTTTCCTGTCGGAGGAATTAAGGAAAAGGTCCTCGCGGCGCACCGCGCAGGTATTCGCAGAATCGTACTGCCCGACCGGAACGAAGCGGACACGGACGAGATCCCGGAGGATGTACGGAAGGAACTTGAGATCATTCCGGCCGTCCGGATCAGTGATGTCCTCACTGCCGTCCTGGATGGAGCGGCATCTGCGCCCGATGAAGGACCTGCCATCCCTGTGCCGGAAACGAATGACGGCGCAGCGGCTGAGCCCATTTCGCCAAGCGCTTCTTAGGATGCCGACAATGGCGCAAAAGGCGGTCTCGGGCCGCCTTTTTTGGTAGGCGGCCGGTTCCAATTGTTAAACACGCGAAATATTCCGGAAAATTCGGATATTCCGCTAGAAAAATATGAATAAAACAGTGTATGCTTCTTGGTTAGACATTCTGGGCGACGGTGTCCTTGTTTTTGGCTCTTTCCGGCGGCAATTCGGACGGTTCCACCACTCCGTTTAACACAATTTCTAGACCATCTTTCAGGGCGAGAGTTTTATTCAGTAATGGCATTTAAGTCTTTGTTTAGTTTGTTTTCGAGCGATCTTGCGATCGATCTGGGCACCGCCAATACGCTCGTTTATGCGAAGGGCCGCGGGATCGTCGTTTCCGAGCCGTCCATAGTTGCGATCAACAAGGTCACGAATCAGGTCGAGGCGGTTGGCCGCGATGCGAAGGAGATGTTGGGCCGCACCCCAGGCAACATCGTAGCGATCCGGCCTATGAAGGACGGCGTTATCGCGAACTTCGAGGTGACGGAGAAGATGCTGCAGCACTTCATCCGCAAGGCGCACAACGGCAAATCGTGGGTCCGCCCACGAGTCGTCATCGGAATTCCGTCAGAGATCACTCAGGTCGAACGCCGGGCGGTGGAAGACTCTGCCTATCGGGCCAAGGCATCCGAGGTTTATCTTGTCGAAGAAGCTATGGCGGCAGCCATCGGGGCCGGACTTCCTATTACTGAGCCTCACGGCAATATGGTCGTTGATATTGGCGGCGGTACCACGGATATTGCTGTCATTTCGCTGTCCGGTATTGTTTATTCGCGTGCCGTTCGGGTTGCGGGCAACGAGATGGACGACGCGATCACGCAGTATATCAAGCGTAAATACAACCTGCTCATCGGTGAACGTACCTCTGAGGCCATCAAGATAGCACTCGGAAGCGCCTTTCCTTTAGAAGAACCACTCTCGATGGATGTGCGTGGGCGCAACCTCATTGAGGGAATTCCCAAGACCATCACGATGACCGACGAAGAGATCCGCGAGGCTCTTTCCGATTCGGTTTCGACGATCATCAATGCGGTTCGCGTAGCACTAGAACGTACTCCTCCCGAGCTGTCCGCAGACATTGTAGAGCGGGGAATCGTTTTAACCGGCGGCGGAGCGCTCCTCAAAAATCTCGATAAGCGTTTGATGATCGAAACGGGACTGCCGGTCGTGCTCGCAGATGACCCTCTTTCCTCTGTCGTGCTTGGTACGGGCAAGATGCTCTCTGATTTTGAGCTCCTCAAGCGCGTCAAGTGGGACAATTCCTTAATGACAGGAAACTAAATGCGTGACGCGGGGACAGCGAGACGCAGGGACACCGAGGACTCGTCTCCGTGTCCCGCTTTTTCTTGCTCCCGGCGTCCTTTGCTGTAAACGCGGATGGTCGAGCGTAGTCAAACGGAAGTCTGGCGGTTGGCACCGTGGCTTATGGTCGCGTTGCTGCTTGTCAATTTTGTGATGATGGCGTTCGACGCCCGCGACATCAACACAGGCGAGAGAGTCGTACGGTCCTGGACCCAAACTGTAGCCGAATTTGTTCAGTCCCCTGTCACTTCTGTAACAGCCGCGATATCAAACTACTTCTCTTCACTCGCTCATCTCCGGACCGCACAATCCGAGAATGATCAACTAAAGCAGACCGTCCAGGAACTGCAGGTCCAACTCAAGCAGAAGGAGGACCTCGATGCGGAAAACAAACGTCTGCGCGCCTTGCTGGGTTTGAAAGAACAGAGCAAGTATCCGGTTGTAAATGCCCGCATCATTGGACGCGACCCGTCGATGTGGTTCGACTCTTTCATAGTCGATATAGGTAGTCTCAACGGCGTGAAACTGAATATGCCGGTTGTAACCGACGGAGGACTGGTCGGGCGTGTCACGTCGGTGGGACCATTGACGAGTTTGGTCGACCTTATCACTCACAATAAATCTGGCCTAGGCGGCGTAGTCGGTCAGATAGGCGAATCGAATGCACTAGGCGTCGTAAGCGGGACAGGCAAAACTGACGTGCTGGAAATGAAATATGTTCCGGGCACGACAGATGTCCAGGTGGGGCAATCGGTCTTTACAAGCGGCCAAGACGGTATTTATCCCGCAGGATTGAAAGTGGGCGAGATCGTGAATGTCGTTTCGGGCTCAGCAACGACGCCCCACCAGATCGAGATACGGCCGGCAGCTCAGCTCAGCTCGATGCAGGAGATCGGCATACTTCTTTACGAACCGCCCGACAAACCTCAGTTCGAGCAGAAATTGCCCAACGCGACCAAGGAGACGAAGAAATAGGTGGAGGGAGTGAAGCTCACAGTCTCGCTGGTCATAGCCATTCTGCTGCAATGGACGCTGCGGAACATCTTTCAAGGGTTCGCTTATATTGACTTTCCGCTGATCATTGTCGTCTATGCAGCGCTCCAGCGGAACTCGATCCGGGCCCTTCTTTTCGGGACCATTTCGGGCGTTGCCGTCGACGCCCTGAGCGGCGGATTGATGGGTGCTAATGGATTCTCGAAAACCCTTGTAGCATACGCGGTTTCAGAGCTTGCAAGGAGGGTGTACCTGGACAACCTTCTACTTCGCATACCCGTCATAGCTGGCGCGTGTGTGATCAACGACCTGGCCTATTACGGTCTTCACCGCTTGTTTGGACAGCCGCCTGCCGGAGATGTTCTCGTGACCATCGTTTATTCGCTCATTGGGACGACGATCGCGGGAACGCTCGTATATTTGTTCCTTCAGAGCCTTTCGGCAGAACGCAGACGTCCGAAGCGTCGTGAGATGTTTGCGCCTCGTCGACAGACCCGCCGCAGGAATCCCATAAGGCTAAGCAAATAACCTATTAGTAATTCGCCATGAAGATCAATGATCACATTCAAAACCTGGGAGCGAGGATCGGCACCATACAGGTGCTGGCGTTCATTCTGCTTACACTCCTCGGCGTACGGCTCTATTTCCTGCAGATAGTTCATGGCGAATATTACAGCGACAAGGCGGAGAGCCAGCGTGTCAGACTGATACCGATCCCCGCTCCACGAGGGGCTATTTTTGACCGTCACGGAAAGCTCCTGGTCGATTCACGACCGACTTATAACGTCGTACTGTCCAACGAACCGCTTAAATCGATCAACGTTAACGACCGGGTCGACGATTACGCGAAGGGCCTCGAGATGGACCGCAGCTTCGTTCAGGAGAGGCTAGCACTGATCAAGAAGCAAAATGATTTTGAGTCGATGGTCCTTAAAGAGAACGTCGGCATGAAGGACATCACGTGGGTGGAGGCCCACACGCTGGAGTTTCCCGAGCTGCGTGTCGAGCTCCAGCCACAGCGATACTACCCTCTTGGTATGACCCTTGCCCACGTCCTTGGATACGTAGGTGAGATTAGCCCCAAGCAGCTTGAGGATCCTGAGATGCAGGCCAAGGGATTTCACCCCGGAGATATTGTGGGCAAGGGAGGCCTCGAGCAATATTACGATGAATATCTTCGGGGCAAGCCGGGGTACCGAAAGGTGCTGGTCGACAGCCGCGGCCGTGTGCAAACGGAACTGGAGGTGGTTCAGCCGCAGTCAGGGCAGGACATGGTCACCACAATTGACCTCGATATGCAGCTGGAAGCGGAGAAGCAGCTTGCGAATTCATCGACAAAGCGGGGCACTGTCATAGCGGTGGATCCAAATAACGGCGAAATTATCGCGATGGCGTCGGCCCCGTCATTCGATCCGAACGTTTTCGTTCGCGGAAGTTCATCAGCGGAGGGGCGGAAGCAGATCGCGGCGTACTGGCAGGATGAGAAGCGGCCGCTGTACAACCGGGCTATCCAGGGCCGGTATCCGCCAGGTTCGACATTCAAGATCCCGATGTCGGTCGGAGCTTTGCAAGAAGGGTCGATCACGGTCGCGCATTCGAATGTTTTATGCGGCGGTGGCATCACTATCGGCAACAAGTTCACACGGTGCATGGGCAGCCATGGTACTCCGCCGCTTGATTACGCGATCACGAAATCCTGCGACGGTTATTACTACCATCTCGGCCTGAAAATGGGCATCGAGGGAATGATCAAGATGATCGAGACCTTCGAGTTTGACAAAAGAACCGGTATTGATCTTCCTAACGAAAAGGTCCCGCAGACGCCCAAGACCTGGATGCCTTACATTCTCAAGCACGAAGGCAAGTGGAGCGACATCCGAACTGTTTACGCCTCGGTGGGCCAGGACACGGTAGTGATGACCCCTATCTCGATGATCCGCGCGATCGCTGCAGTAGGGATGCGGGGCAAGGAGTTTACGCCGCACTTCTTAAAGGAGTTCAAGGCGATCGGGCCAGTGGGGCAAGAGGGCGATATTGCTTACATTCCGCCGCGCGCCGGCTTCACTTATCAGCATCCGGAGCCCCGCTTGATAGAGCTGCAGCCGGACCAGTGGGACCTTATTCTCAAAGGCATGTGGGGCGTCGTCAACAACGGCGGTACAGCCGCGTCTATTCGAATGCCAAATTTGGAGATCGCGGGGAAGACTGGCACCGCACAGGTCGCCGAACTTGGAAAGGATACCGGGGCGAACAAGGATCATGCGTGGTTCGACAGCTTTGCACCTGCCAATAAGCCTGAGCTCGCCGTCCTTGCACTGATCGAGAATTCGGGGTTCGGAGCGGCAAACGCGGCGCCGGCGGTCAAAGGGATGTACGAGCAGTATTTGGCTTTGAAGGGGCAGCCTTCACCGGAAAACGTCGCTCAGAAATAGCTGATGGTTGCGATCATAGAAAAGCAGAATTTTCGGGATTTTGACTGGGTGACAACGCTGCTCGCCCTCATGATCTCTGCTTTTGGGGTCTGGATGATCCACAACGCCTTGCCAACCGAGAGCCTTTGGTCAAAACAGATCATCGGAATTGGAGTCGGGGTTGTTGCCTTCGTCGTCGTATCTTTCAGCGATTACCGACGCCTTATCGATACAGCCCCTGTTTTCTACGCAGTCGGCCTGGTGATGCTGTTACTGGTCCTAACCCCAATGGGGGCGACAATTAACGGACAAAAGGCCTGGCTGGCGCTTGGACCATTGGGACGTTTTCAGCCGTCTGAGTTTGTGAAGATCCCGACTGTTTTGATGCTGGCGAAATATTTCGGCGCCCGTAAAGCCGGCAATCTCACTCTCAAAGAAATGCTGATCGGGTCCGCCATCTTCGGCGGACCACTGCTCCTGATCCTGCTGGAGCCGGACGTCGGCCAGGCGATCACTTATTTCCCGATCTTGGCAGCGATGTTCTTTCTTTCCGGGATAAAGATCCGTTACGTGGTTTTGGCTACTGTCGCGATGGCGATCCTGGTGCCGGCCGCATGGATCGCAGGCGTCAAGACCGGGAAGATCAAGACCTATCAGCAGGAACGTATCAACGCCATCATCAATCCTGAAAGCGTGGACCCCAGAGGATACGGCTATCACACGATACAGTCGACCATCACCGTCGGCAAAGGCGGATTGAGTGGAAATCAAGGCGATCCGGAGACATCACAAAGCGTCCTCAAGTTCCTGCCGGAACCGCAATCGGATTTCATCTTTGCTGTAACGGCTGAGAATACTGGGTTTATCGGCTGTGTATCGCTATTGTTGGCTTATGCCCTTCTGCTGTCGGGCATGATCGGCGGGGCACGAGAAGCTTCTGACCGAGCCGGAATGCTTGTTATAATGGCGATCGTATGCGGCATGATCTTCCAAATTTTTATGAATGTCGGGATGGCTCTCGGCGTTCTACCGGTAATAGGTGTACCGCTGCCGTTGATGAGCGCGGGCCTGTCGGCTATATTGTCCACATTTGTGGCGATCGGTTTTGTCATTAGCGTGAAGCTGCGACGATTCGTCAATTAGGGAACCCCAGACGATGAACAACATCGTGTGGAGTCCCGATCAGGAGAAGTTGGGTAAATGGCGGTAGAAGTCAATAAATTTCCGGCGGCGGGGGCCGCGGAAGCGGGTGAACGGACGTGGCTCTCAAGTCTGGTCTTTCTTTTTGCAGCGATACTGGTAGCCTTGTCGGCCGGAGCCCTTACGGGTGTTATAGCGTCGTATTACCTAAATAACTCGCGCTATTCGGTCGAGGTTTCCGCGCTCGCAACTTATCGTCCGCCGCAAGTTACGACCATCTATGCGGACGACGGCGAGACGATCTTAGCCGAATTCGCTATTGAGAAACGGATTCCGATCAAGATCCAGGACGTACCCGACAAAGTCACCGACGCACTGCTTGCGATCGAGGATTATCGTTATAGGGATCACATCGGGATCGACCCCTACCGTATCATCGGTGCGGTTTTTAAAAACATCACCACGGGGAAGACCGAGGGAGCTTCCACGATCACACAGCAGTTGGCGAAGAACCTCTTTCTTTACAAGGACCAAACGTATACACGAAAGGTCAATGAATGGGCCGTCGCGCTCCAGATAGAGCGCCTGTACACAAAGGACCAGATCCTTGAGATGTACATGAATTACGTATTTCTCGGCGCCGGAGCCTATGGCTTCGAGGCCGGCGCCAGGACTTATTTTGGAAAGTCGCTGAAGGACCTGAATCTCGAGGAGGCGGCACTTTTAGCGGCGGTTCCGAAATCGCCGGAGTACTCACCTACGCGCAATCACGCGAAGGCGCTCGAGCGGCGTAACATCGTACTCGACCAAATGCACAAGTACTTTCCCGACAAGTACTCGCAGGCCGAGGTAGACGCGGCCAAAGCTACTGACATCAAGCTTTCGGATACTGCTTACTACCAGTCACAACCCAAATCAACGGCCTGGGACTTCCCCGTAGAGGAGGTGCGCAAGTATTTAGAAGAAAAGTACACGACACGAGTCGCGCAGGGCGGTTTAAAGGTCTATACGACGATCAATGTCGAAGCCCAGAAGATCGCAACGCAAGAGATCCGGCAGAAGCTCCGCGATTTCGATCGCGGCCGCCGGTGGCGGTCTGACTATCAGAACATCCTTGTCGATGATGACGATCAGCCGCTGACCGAGCAGAAGGACATTGACCGGGCCCTAGAGAATTACAAACACGCCGATTGGTACGGTGATGATTACAGTCCGGGAGAATATATAAAAGGCCTGGTAATGAAGGTCAACCCGACGGCCGACGAGGTGGGAGTGCGCTTTGGCCGCTACAAGGCTGTCGTGCGTGCCGGTGATATGGGCCGCAGCGGAAAACGGCCAAAGGATGAACTAAAGCCTGGTTACCTGGCGGAGTTCCTTATAAAGGCGGTCGACAAGGAGCACCAGACCTTGACCGTTCAGCTGGAACAGGTCCCAGAGATCCAGGCCGCGTTGATGGCTGAGAACTCGCATACCGGCGAGATCGTTGCGATGGTCGGCGGATATGATTTCCATACCAACAAATTCAATAACGCGACGCAGGGCCTGCGGCAGACAGGGTCGACCTACAAGCCTTTCATTTACACCGCGGCGGTAGAAGACGGCATGACGCCCGACTCCATTGTGAGCGGGGCGCCGATCCAGCGAGGCGGGTGGCAGCCTCATAATTACGACGGCAGCACAAGCTGCGCGAACATGCCGATGAAAACAATGCTTCAAAAATCGATGAACATCGGCGCTGTTCATTTGATGGAGCAAGTCGGCATACAGGCGGCTGCTCAAATGGTTCGTCGTTTCGGTATAACGAATCCCATGGCCCCAAGCCTGCCCTCCGCTCTCGGTGCGAGCGAGGTGTCGCTTCTCGAAATGGTGGCCGCATATTCGGCGTTTCCCAATAAGGGCGTTCGAGTGGTCCCGCATCTTATCCGCAAAGTATACAATCGCGATGGCTCGCTGTTAGAGCAGTTCGACGGACAAAGCTCGAGGGTCATCAGCGAGTACGTCGCGGGAACGATGGTCTCAATGATGCGAGGCGTCGTAAACGGCGGTACAGGCGCCGGTGCAAGCGCGGCCGGCCAACCCCTCGGAGCAAAGACCGGAACGGTCAATGATCACACCGACGTCTGGTTCATCGGGTACACTCCGACGTATGTATGCGGCGTGTGGATGGGCAACCCGAATAAAAAGGAAAATCTCGGGAACAATATGACGGGGCACAGCGCTATCCCGTTATTTAACGATTTCATGAATCCCTTCATGAAGGGAAAACCGATCGAAAGATTTTACGATGTTCCGCCTATGCCCGCTGAGATCAAGCGTGCAAGCGAGCTGCTAAAACGTGAGGCCCTCGATGACGAAGCAGACGCCAATCCAGGCGGAAAGACGGGCATCGTCGCTACACCGGGCACCAAGATCGATCCGAACGCCCCCTTACCGGGTGACACAACGATCACCGACAGCGGCAAGCCGTCGATCACAGATACAAGCAAACCCGGCGAACCGGAAAAACCGCCTGTTCAGAAGCCACCTGTAACAGCGCCACCGCGGCCCGAGCCGACCAAGCCAAAGGCGGCGGAGCCGGAAGGTTCAAAGAAGAAAGGGAAGAAGGGCGACGGGCGATAGCGACGCAGAGACGCCGTGATGGTGGGACGTCGCGATCGAAAGATAGGCGCAAGTCGCCTGCAAGTAAATCAGCAAGAACACTCCCATCATGCCTAATATTCGCGGCTATAGGGAGTTGCGTGTATACCAGAACGCCCTAAAATGATCGCAACCGGAATCGCGGTGTCGCGGTGTGTCTCCCTTTCCCCGTGTCGCTTTTATGCAATCTTCAAAAACTCGCCGAGGTAAAAGGGGAGCATTTTTCTCCACCATGGCCAGTCATGGTTGACGTCGTGACCCCACAATTCGAGGCGATGCGGAATGCCCTTCGAATGCAGCAGCCCCGAGAACTCACGGCTGCGGTCCGGCGCTTCATAAGACCCCTGGCCGGACACGATCACGATGAAATCACTTTGCCTTAGACGAGGCAGATGGTGTTCGTCATCGAGATTCTTCATATACATCGCCGGATTGTTGAAGTAGACGTTGTCGTCGAAGTGGTTCTCGAGATAGTTGTAGATGTCGTAACTGCCGCTCATCGCGATCGTTCCGCGAAAAAGGTCTGAGTGCTTGAAGTATGCGTTGGCCGCAAGGAAGGCACCCAGTGACGCCCCGGTCGTTAGCGGCCTGGCATCGGGGCCGGCTTCGTTGCGGATCAGCGGCAGGACCTCATCAGTGACGTACCGGTCGTACCGCGACAGCATCTCAACCTTCCACCCCGGGTGCGATTCTTTATTTAGAAGGCTGTACTTGTTTACGGAGTTGATCGAATAGGCACGGATGAGTCCCTGCTCGATGAAATCCTTGATCGCATCGACCAGATAGAACCGCTCGTATTCCAGATAATCCGCCGCGGCGGTGGGAAACATGAGCAGCGGATGCCCGGCATGCCCGTACGAAACGAGCGGCATGTCCATCCCGAGGTTGTGACTGAACCAAGAAGTTGTTTCTCTTCTCATAAATTTACCGGGGCGTTCCGCCAGGGTGTGCAAGTCCGGATGCTTTGTTGAGACCGGCGGTCAAGGGGGCGTGAACATCGTCGTAACCAAAGACCTCTCGGAAACGCTCAATGATCCGGTCCTCTACCTCGGCCATGTCGACCTGGTGTCCGATGAGGCGTTCCATTGAGGTTACAGGTTCACCCTCGCAGGCGATTATCCAGTTGTAATAGCTAAGATCCGTGTTCACGTTGAGCGCGAAACCGTGTGTCGTCACCCAACGTTTGATGTGGACGCCGATCGCAGCGACCTTTCCCTCGGTCGTGTGCACTCCGGTCAGTCCTTCGATACGAAATGCGCCGATACCGAAATCGGCCATCGCGCGAATGAGCACTTCCTCGAGGTCGCGAACGTATTTGTGCACATCCTCGCGATCGGGCGAGAGGCTGATCACCGGGTAGCCGACGATCTGGCCAAGGCCGTGATAAGTGACCTTTCCGCCGCGATTTATCTCGAAGACTTCCACGCCAAGATTCCGTAAAAGCTCGGCCGTTGCGAGGACCCCGTCGCCCTTCGAACGCCTTCCAAGGGTGAAAGTATGCGGGTGCTCGAGCAGGACCAGATAGTCCCGCTCGCGGCGCTCGATGACCTCATTCTCGAGCCGCTTCTGCAGGTCGAGGCCCTCTTGATAGCCAACGCGCCCTTCGCGCAAAACCTCTAAATAACGCGGGTGCATCCCCTTATGATAAGATTTTTGCAGTTAATTGAACAGGAATCGACGGTTATGAAAAAGCTCGTAACGGCTGCGTTCGCGGTCCTATTGTTAGCCTCCCTCGGCTATTCGCAGAAGAGACCGGTGCGCAAACCTGCCGTGAAGAAGCCGCCTGTGACTGTCATTCCGCCCCTTGACGTAAGAGCGGCCCGCGAAAAGACCGACAATCAGTTGGCTAACGTAAATACCTTCGTCGATAAGCTCGGCAACGTGGCCCAACCGCTCGAAACCGCTCTCGCCGATGAGGCGGCCGGCAAGCTGAAGCCCGAGACCGCTCAAAAGATCGAGAACAGCAAAGCCAATCTTGTCGCCTCGATCCGGAATCTGAAGGTCGGCCTATCGGCGCTCGAGTCGGATTTCAAGACAAAGCCGGCTCTCGCGAAATACCTGCCGTCGATACAAGGGATCACCGATCTGACCACGCGTTCAGAGGACCTAGCTCTTGCGGGCCAATTCGTGTCAGCGAAGGAGCCGCTGCGAGGCGTTGCGCAGAAGCTGACGGACACGCTTGCGGCGTTGCCGAAATAATCCAGTACAAGTTTAGTTAATGCGGCGTCTCGCTATCGCCCTTGCATAGCCACCCCGCGCGAAGATGCTCCGGCGGGACCCCGGGACGAGCGGGCTTATGCAATTCCGGGCCTGATGTGTCACGGCATTTTGACCGGCAGAAGGCTTAATTAGATCGCTGCGTTTCGCTTAAGCCCTTGCTTCGCGCGCAGGCTGCTGCAATTAGGGTTTTTTGACGGGTGGAAGCTTTAGTGTGGCCGGGGCATCGGGATCGCAGACCTCGGCTTTGTTAGAGCTTGAGGCAGAGGCCTTCGGATCGGTGGGGGGAAGGCCGAGAGCCTTGCGGATGAAGGCCTCGCCCTCGGTTTCGATCATCTCACCGTTAATGACGTTCGTGTGTTTGGTGACGGTATCGCCTTTTTTCTCAAGCATAGACGGCGTCAGAAGGACATAGTATGGCGAACCCCAGTTGCGAGCGTCGCCGGTCGAAGTGCGATACGTGTAATGATCGGTCTTCTGCTTTTGGCTGCGGTTGATCGACTCGTAAACGACCGGGAAAGTTATCTTGAACTCGGTCAGGCTTAGTTTCATCGACTCGACCGGATCGTACTCGCCGATACCGACGATCTCAAGCCCGTCCTTGTGGTACTTCTCGTAAAACTTTTCGAGGAACGGCGCGTCGTGCTGCCAGTTATGACACCAAGGCGCCCAATAGACCAGGATCGTCAGTTTATTGCCCTTGACTAGATCGCGAAGCTCCGCTTTTTCGTCGGTCGCGACCAGAGGGTATTTCCAATTCTTGTACATGATGTCCTTCTCGACGATCGGCGACTGCTCGTTTTGGGCAAAGCTGATCGTAAAGGCAAAAAGGGCGATGATTCCTGCGGCAAAAAGCTTCATTTTAGGACGGTCCCTACCTTGAGAAGACTATCTTTTCAGATGCGAATGGGCAAGGAGAAAGTTGGCACGCGAATTAATCCTGCGGGAGCTTGATATGGTAATCTGAGGCTTCCACTATGAGCGACCGACCAACAGTTTCAGACATCTTTCGCCGTGCACTTGAGATCCGTGCGGGCAATCCGAACGGTTCTTTTGACGAAGTAAAAAAGCAGATCGTATCTGAGTATTCGGGGCAGGCGCTGCCTGAGACGGCTTACTTGACCATCCCTGAGTACGACAACATCGTGCCGGAGGAAGACTGGACGGCAGGGCTGCCGGTCGTGCTTCGCGGTATCCAGAATGAAGACTGGAACGACATCGCTCACGGCATCATCATCAGCCTCGAGCAAGTCGAGAACTATCCCAAACAGTCGGGCCGCGAGGATGATCCGACCAAAGACTGGCGCAACCGCACGCGCAGGATCGAGGATGCT
>JAFAOW010000011.1 GCA_019247455.1 Acidobacteriota bacterium
CGCCCACCATCCTCGCGGCGGCGATCATCGTGCCGTCACCGCCCAGTACAATGATCAGCTGAGGCGCCGGGGAAGCTCCATCCAAAGCAGTGCCTTGGTCGGCAGAAATGGGCGCGGAGGTTTGTTCGAGGCCGCGCTGGCGAAGCCATTCAGCGATCTCGCGCGCAGTTTGAAGTGCCTCGTCGTGACCGGGCTTTACAACGATCTGGAATCTCTTGATCGCGTTCTCCGCCATGCTGCCTAGCGCAAGCTAAATAATCGCCCGAAGAACCGCGAACTGCAAGGCGGCCTCTTATCCGGTCGGCGCTACGGGCCTTGCCGGCATTTTCTCGCCTCTAACAACGAGCACTGAGCAGGGTGCATGGTGTACGACGCCATCTGATACGGAACCAAGCAGTCTGCCCCAGAATCCGCGTCCATGCGAACCCACGACGATCAGGTCCGCTCCCCAGCTTTCGGCTATTTCGACAAGCTCTCGGTCCGGAGCCCCGCGAACGACTTCTGCACTGATCCTTAAAGAGTCGCTCTTCAGCTTTTCCCGAATGATCTTCGCCGTATCCGCAACGAAGTTCTGCGCCTGCTTTTCGACGGCGTTTGCAAGCTCCTGGTAGTACTCCGAAGAGATCGCGAACGGTTCCGCCGCGATAGCGTACGTATCCTCGAAGGCCGAAAGGATCTTGATCTCAACATTCGATGGATCGGCGATGAATTTACAGCATTCTTCGGCCGCAGCCCTGCTGAAATCAGAACCGTCCGTTCCTATCAATATCTTCATCTTGTCACCTCCAAAGGCGGCGTGCCTCGGCCACCATTTCACGTATTCGCAACTCGCGTGCCCTGTATTTCAGGACTAGAAGGAACGCTCATTGCGTAAACATGACGCGAGGTGACCGCCATGATCATCGTTGAAGAAATGGACAATGACGAGATACGTGAGATCCTGAACACGGTAAAATTCGGACATCTCGGGTGCTCTCGCGACAATGTTCCATACGTTGTTCCGGTCAACTACGTATACATGCAGCCCTTCGTTTACATCTACACGACGGAGGGCAAAAAGGTTGACATCATAAAGTCGAATCCCGCGGTTTGCCTCCAAATTGAGCAAATAAAAGACCGTCGACACTGGAGAAGCGTCATTTTCACGGGTACGGCCCAGGCATTGGCGGCAGGTGGTGAGCGCGAGAAGGCCATCGCAGAAATCATAAAAACCAACCCCACGCTCACCCCTGCGATAAGCGTCCAATGGATGGACGACTGGATACGGGAGAATATCGAGGTCATCTATCGCCTGGACCCTGTGACCGTGACCGGCCGAAAGGCGATCGCCGCAGATCCGCGTCCGAGGGCGTCCAAAAAACGATAGCCCTTCAAAATCCACGTGAAAATCCTCGCATTTGGCTGCTGTTGAGCGGGGATTTTTCCGCACCGCTTTACCGACATTTGCCCGAAAAAGGAGGTCGCGCGCTTGGCACACACTTTGCCCTCCTGGTCTGTGAATATGCCTGTGTTCAGGCATGGAAGTCGCTGAAGGAGCTAGCAAACATATGTTCGTGAAGATCTATGCCGGAATGTGGACGGTATTTTTCGGGACTCTCCTGGTCCTTTTCCTATTTGGCTCTTTGACACCGCTTGTCGCCGTTGTCGGTGGGTTCATATCCTTTGGACTCGTCTTCATGGGAATGATGTGCGTACTTCCGACTCGGGTCGGCAGCCACGCGGAAGAAGAGGCAGTGCGAAGTCCGAAACTGGGCCCAAGCCTTGCCGAGCGCGCCCGTGAAAAGGTCAAAGTGCTAACCGAGCCCGACAGCATCGACGGCCATGCGCCGCATTTCCGATAAGAGACCGGGGATAAAAATGAACGCGTATACACTAGACCGGATCCAATTCGCATTTACCGTCACTTATCACTACCTCTTTCCCCAGCTCACGATGGGCCTCGCCCCGCTGATCGTCATCTTTAAGGGTTTGGCAATTTGGAAAAAGGATGAGCGTTGGGATCAGGCCGCGAGATTCTGGACAAAGGTCTTTGCGATCGTCTTCGTTTTCGGTGTGGTGACCGGAATACCGATGGAATTTCAGTTCGGGACCAATTGGTCGGCCTTCTCCCGATTCGCCGGCGGAGTGATCGGCCAAACACTCGCGATGGAGGGGACGTTTGCATTCTTCCTGGAGTCCTCGTTTGTCGGGATCCTTCTGTTCGGCGAGAAAAAGCTCGGGCAGAAGCTGCATTTCGCAGCCGCGGTCCTTGTCTTTGTCGGGACATGGCTGTCCGGCTGGTTCATAGTCGCGACCGACGCATGGATGCAGCATCCGGTGGGCTACGACGTAATGGCAAATGGCGCCGTCCAGCTCAACGACTTTTGGGCGCTTGTTTTGAATAAGTGGGCCGTCGTCCAATACCTGCATAATATGGGCGGTGCGGTCGTGACCGGGTCATTCGCGGTCGCCGCGCTGGGGGCGTTCTACGTGCTCTCAAAGAGGCAGGTGGAGTACGGTCAGATGTTTCTTAAGGTGGGCGTGATCGTCGCCTGCGCGGGAAGCATTTGGATGCTCGCCCCATCGGGTGACCTTTCTGGCCAGATGGTGGCGCATTATCAACCGACCACGCTTGCCGCTATGGAAGGGCTTTTCAAAACCGAGCAGGGAGCTGATGTTGTGTTGGTAGGCCAGCCGGATGTAGAAAAACAAACCATCGACAATCCGCTGCGAATACCTAATGCGTTGAGTATGATCACGTACCGGAGATGGGACGCCGAGATAAAGGGTCTCGATGCTTTTCCGCCGCAGGATCACCCGGACAACATCCCGCTTCTCTACTATTCTTTCCACATAATGGTCGGCCTCGGCACGATCTTTATCGCAGTGATGACTATCGCGGTGATCGCTCTGTGGCGAAGAAAGCTTTTCACGGCCAACTGGCTGCTGTGGCTGATCATGGTGAGTTTCCCCCTGCCGTTTATCGCGAATATCGCGGGATGGATGGTAGCTGAGATAGGACGGCAGCCATGGCTGGTTTACGGGCTGTATAGGACGGAGCACGGCTTCTCGCCGACGGTTTCCAGCGGAAACGTCATGTTCACGCTGCTCGGGTTCTTGGGGATGTATACCGTACTCTCCTTGCTGTTCATATTCCTTATCATCCGACGCATCCATCATGGTGTTGAGGAACTGAACAGTATCGGTCCCGAGCAGCTTGCTGGAGGTGTCGTCTAATGTTGACAGCATGGTTCATGATCGTCGCGTTAATGATCGCCGCCTACGTTATCCTCGACGGATTCGACCTGGGAGCGGGGATCGTCCATCATTTTGTCGCTCGAACGGATGAAGAGAGGGAGAGCGTCATCGCCGCCGTAGGACCGGTGTGGGATGGTAATGAAGTATGGCTGCTCGCCGCGGGTGGAACACTCTATTTCGCTTTTCCGGTGCTCTATTCGGCAGGATTCAGCGGATTCTATTTGCCGCTGATCATTGTGCTTTGGCTGCTGATCGGCCGGGCCGCAGGCATAGAACTCCGTCATCAAATAGAAGATCCGATGTGGCATAAGCTGTGGGATTTCATCTTTTCTTTGTCGAGCATACTGCTTGCCGTGTTTTACGGCGCGGCGCTCGGCAACGTTATCCGGGGCGTACCGCTCAACTCCGAAGGATATTTCTTCGAGCCCCTGTGGACCACTTTTCGCGTTACCAAAGATACGGGCATCCTGGATTGGTTCACGGTCCTCGCAGGCTTGGTAGCGCTTGTTGCGCTCGGGATCCACGGAGCTGCGTGGCTGGCGATCAAAACGACCGGTGAAGTGCAGGCCCGTTCGCGTCGGGCTGCGGGCGTACTTTGGTACGCGCTTCTGGTATTAACTATTTTGAGTCTCATAGGGGTAATAAACCTGCGGGAGGGCATTCTCGACAACTTCTCGAGATATCCCATAGGCTGGCTGGTACCAGTAACTGTCATCGCCTCGCTCGCGTGCGTGAAGTTTTTCAACGCGAAAGGCAAGGACACGGCCGCTTTCGTTTCCTCGGCACTTTACCTCGCCTCGATGCTGGCGGGAGCCGTATTCGCTCTCTATCCGAACGTTCTGCCGGCTAACGATCCGGCTAATAGCCTAACTATCGAGAATGCATCCGCTGGCGCATATGGCCTGTCGGTTGGACTTATCTGGTGGCCGATCGCAGTATTGATGGCCTTAGGATACTTCTTTTATCTCTTCCGCACATTTAGCGGAAAGGTCGCACAGACAACAGAAAGGGACCCGGGCTAGGCCCTTCCCGTTGTGAACAAGACGCTGTCGTTGTATATTTGGCGAATTCAACGCCGGATATACTCCTGACAGCGTCTCTTGCGCGCGGGAGATCGACGCTAGATGCTTCACTGTTTCAATTGCGGCTCTGACCTGCCCGACGACATTGTGTTCTGCCTTCAGTGCGGAGTTCGTTTGGACGACGAGACGGTGACTGTCGTTCATCGCGCTTCGAAACCAGAGCCGATCAGACCGATAGGAAGCGGAAGCCCTTCTGCACGGCCCGGCAGCGGCATCGGAAAGCTTGTTGTCGGAGGCCTGCTGGGTGCCGCGGCGGTCGTCGTGTTATTCGCAGTCTTAGGCGTAGTGCTCTATTCGATGATGGGGCCTGGCAATCAAAATATTGCCGTCAACAACAAGACTTTGACCCAAACTCCGGCGCCTCTTACGCCAACACCTGCGCCCAAGCCGAAGACCCCCACACCGACCCCTGGCGAAAACCTTCTGTCAGATGATGACACCGACTGTGAGATCGTCAATCCGCAGGGAGGCGACGTAAATCTTCGCCGTGATTGCGATACGAAAGATTGCTCGCAAGATCCCTCGACGATCTACACCAAAGTCGAGGCAGGCGAATACGTCACGCCGACTGGCAAGCCGCGCGTTACGACTGGAAAATTTACTTGGGTGCAGGTGAAATACAAGGGCGAGACCTTGTGGGTAAGCTCGACGCGGCTAGACTGTTTATAATCGGATCAGATGGCACGAATTTTGAGGACAGACCCATTCCCCACGATGGGCGACCAGCCGGCTGGAGCAAGAGTCGTCACGCTGCACGGGGGCGTCGCTGCCGCGCTGAACCTGCCGCATCTTTCCCTTAGGCAGATCGCGGTCGATGAATTGCGCAAGCGAGGAATTTCAACCGCCCCGCGTATCACCGCCCGTCACACTCTAAAGCGTGCGATCGCGAGCGTATTAATGGGAGTGGACCCGCCTGCCGAGGCAGCCCGGATTCGAGCAAGCCTCGACATCGTTCTGAGGACCGGGATCGACTGCGAGACGCTGATCGAGTTCGGGAGTCCGCGCGTTCAAAACCTTGGCCGAATAACTCGCGAATACAGGAGGGCGCTCGAAGAGAAGCGCCTTATAGACCCCGCCGAGGTCTTTATAGCCGCAGCTGCGCTCAAGCCTGCGGCTCGAAAGCTTTTCATCTACGGCCACTTTCGCGCCCGCAGTGAGGAGGCGCAATTCATCGATACGATAGCGGCCGACGAGAGTGAATATTATCTGCCTATCGGAGAGGACAACATATTCGAGGTCAATCGCAAATGGGCGGATTGGCTCGTCGCACGCGGATGGAGTATCGAGCGCTCGACCGCCGACGCCGGCTCGACCGGGGAGCAGACAGCGTCGAGCTTCATCTCAGGCGCGAATGTTGCCGGAACGGTCGCCGCGGTCCGATACCGGAGCGTGGATGGAGAATGCCGCGGCATTCTGCGAGAGGTAAAGAAGCTGTTGACGGCGGGCGCCCCGGGTCATTCGATCGCGATCGCTTGCGCGGATCAGTCGACATACGCGCCCGTCCTGGAAGAGGTCGCAACTGAATTCGGAATACCACTCCGTTTCCGGAACGAGACGCCTATCGGAGAGACAGCATTCGGGGGCTTTATCCGGGCGCTTCTTGAGGCGGTCAGCTCTGATCTGAGCTATGAGGCGGCCGCGCGGCTTTTCAAACACCGTTTGGGACCCTCCCTCGAATCGAGCGTCTGGAAGACAGCTCGTCATCGCCGATCATCGGGTCATGAAGCGTGGAACGTGATCGGCGTCGATACCGATGCGCTTAGATGGCCTGAGCAGCAAAATCTCTCAGGATGGATCAAGTCGATCGAGGAGGTCGTGGCGGTTTACGGCGGTCGGGCCGCTCTTCGCGCCGACGCGAAGGAGCTCACTGCGTACGATCTGTTCTTTGAGTCGTTAGAGGCGGCCGCCCAACTCGAGGCGGAGAATAAATTATCGCTCGATGCTTTTCGCGCAACTGCATTTGAGATCCTTTCGGAGGAAAAGGTGCCGTTCAGGCCGGAACATGGCGGTGTTGGCGTATTTGACCCGGAGGCGATGATCGGCAGCTCGTACGAGACCCTGTTCATCGCCGGCCTTTCTGAAGGCATTTATCCGGCCGAGATCATTGAAGACTCGGTCGTCGATTTCCTGGAACGGCGCGATCTCGCGAATCATGGTGTCGAGTTCGCGGGCGCGGCAGAGATGGCACGCTGGGAGTCTCTATCGTTCTACTTTACGCTCGCGGCCGCCCGTGACCGCATAATTCTCAGTTGTGCTTCAAGCATGGACAACCGCGAGCTCCTGGCGAGTTCATTCTTTGACCGGCTTGGCCTTAAACCTAAATCAGATACCACTTCGATCGCTGCGAGCCTTTCGGAAAATCGGCGGCTAATACTCCGGCACGATACATCTGCGGATGACGCCGCGATCCACGCCGCGAGGTTCCAGCGCAAGGTCGAATCTGATCGTGAGAGTTCATCCCCGTACGACGAATACGACGGCGTGACCGGTATCGCGATCGACCCCGCGAAACATACCTGGAGCGCTTCACAGCTTACGATGATAGGTCAGTGCGGTTTTAAGTGGTGGGGCCAAAGGGCTCTCAAGCTCGCGGATATCGAAGAGGTCGAAACCGGCATGGACTACACAAAACGCGGCACCTTTTATCACAAGGTTCTCGAGATCGCAGCGCGTAAGGCACAGGGTGCCGAAAATGTCCGCGAAGCTGTTCTTGCCAATATTGACGAGGCGTTTGCCGAGGCTGAAAATGACCCGGAGACGCCCCTTCCGATGATCTCGAACTGGGACATGCAGCGCGCCGAGCACATCCGTGCTATCAAAAAGGCTGTCAGGGCAAAGGACTTTATTCGGTATGGCTCGACGATCGAGGATGTGGAAAGGGAGTTCGAATTGACGTGGCGCGACTTTAAGCTTCGCGGAGCGATCGACCGGATCGATAACACTCCCGAGGGTCTTGTAGCGATCGATTACAAGACAAGCGGCAGTCCGCCTAAGGGCGCAAAAGATGACCGGGGAAAGCTTGGCATCGACGTGCAGATACCTCTCTATGCGAAGGTTGCACTCCCGCATCTATACCCAGAAGGAAATTTCGGCGAGAGCATCTATTATTCGCTGACAAAGGGCGTCATTCTCGCGCCGAAGAAGTCGAGCGAACTCGCTCCGGTCGAGCAGCTGCTCGCTCGCGTCAGAGGTGACCTTGGCCGGGGCAGCTATGCCGTCGATCCGGACACTAACCTTGATGCGTGCCAATACTGCGAGTTCGATCCGGTCTGTCGAAAGGGGCCGCGGCTCGAACGAAAGAACACTGTCTAATGGCGTTGACTCCCGAACAACTAAGAGCCGCGACCGCCCCAGCGAGTGCGTCTGTAACGGCCGGAGCGGGGACCGGCAAGACACTGATGCTCGCCGAAAGATACCTGCATCATGTCGCAGCGGATGGACTGTCGCCGCTTTCGGTGGTCGCGGTCACATTCACCGAGAAAGCTGCGAATGAGCTTCGCTCGCGTATTCGCAAACGACTCCGTGAGGCGCTCACGAACGAAACTGTGATCGCCGAGGTCGAGGCAGCTCAGATAAGCACCATCCACTCCCTCGCCGCTCGCGTATGTCGCGATTTCTACGACCTTGCTGGTATACCGGCCGATTTCGTCATCCTTGACGAAACGGACCAGCCCCTCTGGCTGGCTGAGAAATTCGATCAGGCCGTTGCGCAGGTCGACCGCTCCCTCATCGACGAGCTCGGATTCACGTGGATGATAACGGCCCTGCGCAGGATGCTCGACGATCCGATCGCCTCGGCCCATGCCCTATCGCTCGGATCAGGCGGTTGGAAGGACGCTATCAGGCAGGTTTCTGCAGAGGCTGCCGCAGAACTCGTGTCGCATGACGCGTGGCGACATGCGTGCGAGATGCTTCCGGATTGCTGCGGAGCCGAGGGTGATAAGCTTGAGGAGGTTCGCCGTGCGGTCGCACGTGCGCTCTCGATCGAGGACCATCAGGAGGCGATCCGGCAGATCAACGGCGCCTTTTACGGGTTCAACAAACGATGGGGCGTTCAAAGGAATTGGGATAAAACGCAGTTGGCCGACACTCGCGAATGTCTTGCCGCACTGCGCGATCTGATCAAAGAAAAGGCCGAATTCGCTCTCCTTGAGTTCGGTCCTAATGATGAAGAGACAGCTCGACGTCTGCCGATGCTTCACAAAGCGTTCGATTCGGTGACACGGTTCCTCGCGGAGGAAAAAAAGAAAGAGAAGATCCTCGACTTCTCGGATCTTGAGTATTACGCACTCAGGGCACTCGCGAACGAAGCTGCTCGGGAGCACTACGCTAAGCGTTGGAGGGCGTTTCTAGTTGATGAGTTCCAGGATACGAATCCGGCTGAAGCCGCGATCCTGGAGCGTCTGACCCGCAATGCGACCATCACGATCGTCGGCGACGAAAAGCAGTCGATCTATGCGTTCCGCGGCGCTGATGTCGACGTCTTTGCCGAGATGCGCACCCGCATCACAAAAACGCCGGCTGGAATCGACGTGCCCCTTAACAAAACATTCCGTTCGCACGCCGAGATCGTCGCGAGTACCAATCGCATCTTTGAGGCGGTCCTGGAAACACAGCACCAGGAGCTCGTCGCCCATCGCGACACCTCCAGCCTTCAGGGGCCGTTCGTTCGGATGGCGGTCGTCGACGGAGAGTCGGGACTGGGCAAAGGACCTGCTCAGGTCATAGAGGCGCGTTGGATCGCCGAGCGCGTTCAGCAGCTTCATCGCGATGGAGTTGCCTATCGAGATATAGCGATAATGGCGCGCCGGTGGGCACCGTTAGACGCTTACATGGGCGTGCTTTCGGCATATGGGATTCCGGCGGTCAACGTCGGTGGCGGCAGCCTCCTCGAAACCCGCGAGGCAAAGGACATTTACGCCCTGATGAGCTTCCTCGCCGAGCCTGAGGACGACATTCCGCTGGTCGCGCTGCTTCGGAGTCCTTTTTTCGCAGTTAGCGACCGCGTTCTGCAGGAGACCGCACCTGGCCTGGATGGCAGATCGTGGTGGAGCGCCGTCCGGGAGTCTTCAAAATTCCAACGCGAGGTCGGTGTTTTAGAACAGCTTCTAGGGGCGGCAAAGACGCATTCGGCAAGCCAGGTACTTGCTTTCGCGGAGGAACTCACCGGATACAGCGCCGTGATGGCAAATCTTGTGAACGGCGCGCGGCGCGAAGCCGACATCCAGGGGATGAAGGACCTCCTCCGGCGATTCGAACGTAACGGCCGCGGGGATATCTTCGGCACGGCCCGTTCGCTGCGCGACCTCGAGAAGGCCGGGACCTGGGTCCCTCGTTTGGCCCTGGACGCTGAGGACGCGGTCACGCTTGTCTCGATCCACCGCGCAAAAGGCCTTGAATGGCCGGTCGTTTTTGTCGGCGATCTGGCCGCTGAGCCGAATATTCCGTACTTTCCCGTCATTATCGATAAAGAGCTGGGTGTCTCCTTTCAGACAGAAAGCGATACTTTCGAAAAGAATCAGCCCGCCATCTACAAGCTGATGAAGCTCCGCCGCCTCCAGCGCGAAAGGGACGAGCTAAAACGCCTCTTGTATGTTGCTCTGACCAGGGCAAAAGACATGCTGTTCCTGACAGCTACCTCGGACAGCCCGCGGTATACGGATCGGGAGATATCCATTCTGCGTCCCGGGCTAGGAGCAGCCGGGATTGAGATCGAGTCGATACCGTTCGAACCCGAGCAGGCATTAGCTCCCAGCCCGGCCGAACCGGCCCCTTTCGAGCTGCCGCAGACAGTTTTGATCAACGACATTCCCCGCGTCCTGCGTGAGGTGCCGGTCACAGGGTTGACCGCATATGCAAGGTGTCCAAAGCAATTCGAATATCAATACGTACTTGGCCATCCCGGCCTCGGCGAGGGATTTGCGCGAGCGAGAACGACCGGCACACTGACACACGAAGCGCTGGAGTTGGACATTACGGATATTGAAAGGCTGCGGCCGCTGTCGCCGGACGCATCGGATGAGATACTGAACGAAGCATTAGCCCTGGCCGCGACTTTTCGCTCAAGTGATAAATTTGCTGAATTCCGCAAAGGTGAACGGAGAAGCGAATTTCGTTTTGCGCACGAGAGCGAGGGGATTCGTTTGATCGGAGTCGCCGATCTGGTCGGCAAAGACTTCGTGCTCGATTTCAAAACAGACAGCGCGATGCACCCCGAAGAACACAGGTTCCAGCTCTGGGCCTACCAACGGGCTTTGGAAAAACCGCGGGCGTTGATCGCATATCTCAGGCAGGACAAAGTTCACGAATGGACCGCGGCCGAATTAACCGCGATCGATGCCGACGCCAAAGAACTGGTGAATAGGATCAGGAGCGGCGATTACGCGGCAACGCCATCAGCGAAGGAGTGTTCTCGCTGCCAGTTCAACTCGATCTGCCCGGCGCGGGCGGCCGCAGAGCCGGACCCGGAGCCAACGGCCGAGCCGGAGCCGGTGCAACTTGGATTCGCCTTTTAGCTATCCCTTCCGGTTATTGAGGATCTTGATAAACGAACCCGACCGCAATTCGTCGAGTGTTATGCTCGTTCTGCGGGTCGCCTCCTCCTCGGTAATCGCTCCGCAGTTGATCGCCCTTAGGAAGTAATTCAGCAGCCCCTGTCCGGTTGCGGCGTCGTCAAAAACGTCACCAACAAGTGTCGCTTGCGCCGCCTTCTCTACAAAATTCCTCAGCCGTTCGCTGGCGGCGTCGAGTCCCTCTAAGAAGAATGTGAAAACCGCGGCGTATCGTGTCGGCAGCTGCGCCGGATGCAGGTCCCAACCCTGGTAATAGGCATTTGCAAGCGAATGTCGCACGTGGTCGTAGTGCAGCTTCCACGCGCGATGAACAAGAGCCCGGTTTTCATCTAACTGCCCTTGTGTTAGACCGTCGCCGCGGTGGGGAGCGACCGGCATGATGTTCGTCGCACCATCTGAAAGCCACACACCTGTACCGCCGAGCGAAACCTGCATGACATGCCTCGCAAAATCGCATGCCGGATGAAGCATGTCCTGATACGCCGCCGTGATCGAGCAGCTTGCCGTGTAATCGTACGTTCCGAAATGTGCGCCGGTGCATCGGCCCATCGCCGCCTCGAGCAGCTTTGGCAGACCGATCTGCCCATCGCTCGAAATGATCGATTGCGTCGTCTCGACCATCAGCTCCATTCTGAGTGCTCCCGCGGTGAGGCCAAGCTTTGGCTCGATCTCATCAAAGATCGTAACTAATGCACGGACCTGTTCGGGGGTCGTAACCTTCGGCAGGGTCACGACGAAATTCGACGGCAGCTTACCGCCCGTCTTTTGGAGCAGCGCAGTCAGGAAAAGATCGAGGGTACGTATCCCTCTCGCATGCAGCTCCTCTGAAAATGTCTTTATCCTGATACCGATGAAGGGCGGCAGAGTCCCATCGGCCATTCCTTTTGCTACCTCGTCCGCCGCCGCAACAGTGTGGCCGTCCTCTTCCTCATCGCCGCGGGTGCCGTAGCCGTCCTCGAAATCGATCCGGAAGTCCTCAACAGCCTCCCGTCGAAGCTTCTCTCCGACCCGTTCGTACACGAGTTCGCGTACCTGCCGGGGCAGATCGAGAGCGTCACCAAGTGCGTTTGCATCAGGCGAGTACGTCTCGAAGGAGCGGACCGCAAGCTGCCCGAGCTTTACCGTAGTATCCGACTTGAACAAATGCGCACCGCCGTAAACGGTATGCACGGGCTGCCGGCTGCCGGATTCTCCCGGATACCGTTTTGCGAGGCCGGCAAGTGCGAGGCGCAGACGTCCCGTGATCTTTTCCAAAGACGCGTCAGGCAATGATGTTTTCATAGATGATCAGCGGGCGAGGCGCGCCTCGATCAGGCCATGCGGCTCATCGGTAGGCACGAAAATGGCGTAGTGATCGTCGACGCCGAACTTCGAAACGTCGAAAGGAATACAATGGATATTCGGCAGCGAAAATGAAACCTCCGCGACCGCTTCGAACTTGTCAAGCACTGCCTCCCCCATAGCATAAAGGGTGTGCTGTACGGAGAGGCTTTCGTGACCGGCAAACACCTTCAGGATCGTCTGGCGGATATCTGCCCAGAGTTTTTCACTGGCTCGAGACGGGTCCATGTATCGCCATTTCCCTTTGATAGCGGTCGCAAAAATGCGGTCGTCCACTTCGGGCAGTGTCGTGTATTTATCTTTGATAAATCCCGAGAATCCGGAATGCGTCGTCTTGAGCACGATCAGATCTTCTACACCCGCCTCGATCGTCATGTCATTGCGCGTAGCATCCAGATCGATCGTTCGTCTCTCGCGGCTGCCTTTCACGAACGAATGGTCGTGCTGCCGGCCCTCGAACTTCATACGCTTCCAGCCGTTCTCGAACATATCGAGACGCACGCGCCGGACCTGCGCGTTCTGATCAAGAAAGTAGCTCGCGAGCCGCTGGCCAAACGCCTCGGCCTCCTCAATGCCCTCGTACTGTCCAGCGAGCGCATAGACGGTATTCTTCATCGTGTCGGTCGGCAAACATTTGGTGTTGTCTCCCGTTATATGAATATCGTCGAAATCGCCCTCGAGAGCGATGTTTAGATTGAGGTCCTGAATGTCGTGATGTTCGCCCGCGCGTGCCACCTTGATCAGGCGGACCCGCGACTTGCCGTAGTTATTCTGAACAATGCGAACCGTCATACGGGGCTAGCTGCCGCGGTAGGTCGTGTAGCCGAATGGGCTCAGCAGCAGCGGTACATGGTAATGCTGCATCGGGTCCTTGACCACGAAGCTGATAGTTACCTGCGGGAAAAAACACTCGATGTTGCTCAGTAGAAAATATGGCCCGGTTTCGAAGATCAACCTGTAATGGCCCGGAAGAAAGGCCTCACGGGTTGAAAGGAAGTCATTCACTCGGCCGTCGGCATTGGTTATTCCATCTGCGATCGCCTGCCAGCCGGAAGTGTGGGTCTTTCTTTCAAGGACCACGGGAATGCCCATGCCGGGCTTGCCAACCGACACATCTAACACATGGGTAGTGACTGCGCTCATTGTTCTAAAAGTCTCCCCAAGCGGATCTCAGTTATCTTGTTTTGCTCGTGTGCCGCGATCTGCAGCTCGGTCTCAACTGAATTCCCGTACCGCGCCCGGCAGATGGCAAGCATTTCCTCAGCGGATTTGCCGGTCGCACACACAATGAATATAAATCCGAACTTATCGCGGTACAAGCGATTAGCCTCTCGAAGCGCCTCTTTTATCGACTCGCCCGCCGTGACGGTCCCCGATTGTTCGCCTGCCGACCAACTCGCTGCTCGGGCATTCTGAGCCGCGGCGGGTTTTGACGAGCCGATCTGCGGGTGTGCAGCAAAGGCCTCCAGATGATCCGCAGGCGGCAATGAAAACCAAATATCCTCCGCTGTTTCAAATAGATTCTCGAGCATTGGATATGGTCGACGAGCTGTCATTCGCCGCGCCCACTCCCGGGAACCGCAGCAGTCGAGAAAAGCTGCTTCTGCTTCAGCTGCAGGCAGTTCATTGAGCCAGGCCAGCCTTTTATAGATCTCTGTAGGCACACTACTTCTCCGAGAGTCGGCCAAAGAGTCGGAGCCTGCTGACGCCTCCGTCTGGAAAAATATTGAATCGCGCGTGCGTGATCTCACCGATGTCGGTGAGGGAAAATTGATGCCGCGTGTGAGCCTGCAGCGTCGACATCGCCAGGACCTCGCGCCACTCCGTCGGATCACCGTCCCGCGAGGTGGCGCCCTCGATCGTACAGCTTTCAGGATAGTTTCCTCGAAAGAAAGATGTATCTATTTCCGCACGGGTGAGCCGGCCGGGCGCTCCCAATTTGACGATACACCAGTCGTGGCCGTCGCTGCGGCGTCTACGGGTTTCCCAACCATCGCTCATATCACGGGCGAGGCCGGGCATGATCAAATTTTGTCGATGGCCGAAGAACTCGTCGCTAGCAGACGTCACGTCGCCGCCATTCTCCGCCGCCGCCAGGTCGATCTCGCTGTTTCGTGCACGAAGAGCATCCCAGTCCGGCATCACATTTCCGTGGACCCGCAGCCGGGCAACCCCGCCGTCCGGGTAGATCTTAAAGCGGAGATGCGTGACGCGTTCCGTCGCTGGAACTTCAAATTTGTTTTGCGAGTCGCCCGCCAGCTCAGACAGTGGCAGGATCGTTTGCCATTTGGCTCCGTCTCTCAACAGGGAGTCGAGATCGGCATGCGTGTCTGCAGCACAGGCATCCAGTGAACAATGCGACGGAAAGTTTCCGCGAAAAAACGCCGTATCAACGACAACCCCTTTCACAGAACCGGGCATGCCGAGGCGAATTACGCACCAGTCGAATTCCTCATCCAGCCGCGGTGAACGCCGTCGGCGCGATTCCCATCCGTCCATCCATTTTCCGTCATCTGTGTACAGTCCCTCCTTCCAAACGGGGGCAGCGGGCTTAATAAGGTTCTCTTTCGGCGCAAAGAAATCGTCGTTAGCGTAGAGGACGGTACCGCCAAGCTTCTCGGACGCAAGATCTATAAGCTGCGTAAAATCTGTCATTCAGGGCTTTATTGGGACGCCTGCCGATTTCGCGTTGAAATCCTTAATAAAAGCGTCCGTAACATCCATCGCCGGATTATATGCCATTAACGCGTCAAGCTTCGTCCCATCCAGTACCATGTCGTATCCCCGTGCTTTTGCGTAAGCGTCAATAGCATCGCTGATCTCCTTTATGATCGGATCGGTCTTTATCTTTTCAGCTTTTTCGTACTTGGCCTTCGCGTCTTCCTGCTTACGCTTAAACGAGATCTCAAGGTAGTTCCCCTCATCGACCTTTTGATCATATTGAGCTTGCAGATCTTTCACATTAGGCGGATTGGCGCTGATCTTTTTGTGCAGGTCATTTATCTCGTTGGTGACCGCGATCAGTTTCTGATTCGTCGCTTGCAGATCGTCAGCCGTGGATTTGAATTCGATATCGAGCGCTTTGTACGCATTGACGAGTTTTGTGATACCGCCAGTTTCGGCGCTGAATTGGTTGGAGTTGATGATCGCGATCTTGGTTCCCTGAGCATGAACGGACAGACTTGTCAACACTAGCGCTGCGGCCAAGCAGATAGATTTCATAAATGCCTCCGGGTACGGAAAATGTACCTACTAGATTCGCCTGAACCTATCTTAGGTTGCAGCGATGGACCTGCGGCCTAGAGTATTAAGGTGCCTTCCGGTGCCGCAAATCCGCCCTCAAAAACAAGTTGGCCCCTGACATATGTGGCGTGGATTTTACCATAGAGTTCCATGCCGTCATACGGCGTCAACCTATGGCGATGTTGGATCAATTCAGGCCGAACGGTAAACGTCGCGTCAGGGTCCCATATGACGAGATCCGCGTCGTAACCCGCTGCTAGTTTGCCCTTGCGGTGGTCAAGGCCGGCCAACCTTGCTGGTGCAGATGACATAAGCCGCGTCAGATCCGCGGTGTCATAACCTCGATCGCGAAGATTCGTCCACATAACAGGCAGGCC
>JAFAOW010000021.1 GCA_019247455.1 Acidobacteriota bacterium
CGAGCGGAAGGCGAAGATTCTCCTCAAGAAGTCCCATTTCCTTCATCACGAATTTGCACGGTGCGGGCGAGGCCTCAACAAAATTCGCCTCCATCAACGCGAGGATCTTGTAGTGGATCTTGCGTGCAAAACGGAATGAACCATTCAATGCATGCTCGACCATCTTTGAGGTTTCTTTCGGAATTTCGTTCGAGCACACCGAGACCAGGCCATCCGCACCGAGCGAGATAAGGGGCAATGTCGCAGCGTCATCACCCGAGAAAACGGTAAATCCATTGGACCGACCCGCGAGGATCTCCATTATCTGTGAGAAATTTCCCGACGCTTCTTTGGTCGCGACGATATTCTCGTACTTTTCAGCGAGCTTGAGCGTAGTCGCGGCCGAGATATTCGACGACGTGCGAGAAGGCACGTTGTACATCATGATCGGCATGCCTTTAACACTCTTCGCGATCTCGGAGAAGTGAGCGAGCATTCCCTCCTGCGTCGGCTTGTTGTAGTAAGGAGCAACGACCAGCGCAGCATCGGCGCCCGCCTCACGAGCCTTGCGGGTGAATTCGATCGTCGCTGCCGTGTTGTTGCTGCCGGTGCCGGCAATAACGTGGGCCTTGTATTTTTTCGCGACCTCAACGCACGATCGAATGACAGCAAGCCGCTCTGACTCGCTCATCGTCGCACTCTCGCCCGTAGTACCGCACGGCACGAGCAGCTTTACGCCGCCCTTTATCTGCCGGACGACAAGCCGGCGAAAACATTCGTCGTCCACTGAGCCGTCCTTGCGAAACGGCGTCACAAGCGCGGTAGCACAACCACGCATCCAGCTGAGTTTCATCGTCATAGGTCAGAACCACCTGCGGTAGTGGGTGGTTGAACGCGGCCGCAGATGAACACAGATTAACACGTGTTTACTGCACTGAAGAATGCGTCCAGCTTTATCGGATCGAGCCTTCCATCGGTCCTGACCCCGGAGCAAACATCCAGGCCAAACGGAGCCACGATATCGATAGCCTCGCGGACGTTCTCAGCGTTCAAACCCCCGGCGAGGAAAACCGGCTTGCCGCAGGTCTCAACGATCGTTCGGCTCACGCGCCAATCGTGGCGGCGGCCGGTGCCGCCGAGTTCCTTGACCGCCAATTTCGGATTGCCGCTGTCGAGCAATATCGCATCGACGAGCGGCGCGATTTCGCACGCCTCGTCGACCGATGCCCCACCAAGAACATGGATGACCTGCACGAGCTTGATAGCTGGCAGAGCCGCTCGGATGGTTTCGTACTCGCGCTCTTCAAGCTCATCGACGATCTGAATGGTATTCGTGTAAGTGCGGTGATGATGGTCGATGATCCCTGCCGCCCACTGCTCTGAGGTGAGTAGAAAAGTTGCGATCGGCGGGGATACCGTTCGGGCGATCCTTTGGATCGTCTTATCCGGGATCGGCCCCGGGCCCGAGGGCATCCTGCCCACCAAACCGATGGCTGACGCGCCGAAGGTAATCGCCATTGATGCCTCGCCCTCGTCAGCGATGCAGCAGATCTTTACACGCGGCTTCACTTGTCTATGATCTGGGCCATCACATCGGTGAAATCATAGAAACCCTTTTTTCCGACGATCCACTCGGCAGCGGTGATCGCACCTAGAGCAAACCCTTCCCGAGAGCGCGCCGTATGCTCGAGCAGTATCTGGTCGGCCGGGCCGTCAAATCCAACTCGATGGGTGCCGGGAATATTGCCCGCGCGGGTTGATGCAACGGTAAATTCCTTATCGATGTGTTTTGCGACGATCTCTTTGATCTTCAGCGCGGTGCCGCTCGGCGCGTCTTTCTTGCGCGAATGATGCTGTTCCTCGATAAACGTCTCGTATTCCGCGAATTTCGCGAATAACTCCGCCGCGTGATCCGCGATCCGATAAAAGAGATTCACCCCGATCGAAAAGTTTGCACCGAACACCATCGCCCCTTCAGCATCGCGAACGAGCTGTTCGATCTCATTCCTTTGGTCGTTCCAACCCGTTGTACCGACGACGATCGGAACGCCAGCAATCATACACGCCTCAACATTTCGAGGCACGGCATCCGCGGTCGTAAAGTCGATGGCCGCATCGGCTCCCTTCCACTTCTCGGCAAGTTGCACCGCCGAAAGACGGGCATCACCATCGTCGATCTTTGCGACGACCTCATGCCCCTTCGCCTCTGCTAGCGCGCCTATCAG
>JAFAOW010000032.1 GCA_019247455.1 Acidobacteriota bacterium
GAAACCCTTCTTGTGGTTTCGGAAAGTCCAATTGGAATAGTCTCGTGGTGTCCATCCCTTCCGCCGGAAAAGAACGCACGACAGGCTCGGCTCGCGGACTAGCTCAACGTGATCTTCTTGATCTATGAATCGTGCCGCGATCTGAGCCAGCTCGATACCGCGCTCTATGGCGACTGCGTATCTATCTGTGCCGTGCATCGCGAGCGAGAACCATAGAGGAAGGCCTCGCAGGCGCCGTGTCAATTGGATCTGATAGTCCGACGGGTTGAAGCCCGAGGTTTCGGCCTCATGAAACGCGTCCAGATACGAGCCTTCTTGAGCGTGAGCCTTGCGCGCTAGTTCAGGATGCTTGTAGATCACAGCTCCGCAGTCATACGTCGAAAACAGCCATTTATGCGGATCGATAGTAACGCTGTCTGCTCTTTCGATCCCCTTGAAAAGATGGCTCACAGATGGTGCCGCCAGAGCACCTCCGCCGTAAGCCGCGTCAACGTGAAACCACAACTTCTCAGCCTCGGACACCTCGGCAATACCCGCGAGATCGTCGACGATCCCCGCATTTGTTGTACCACCTGCGGCGATGACGGCAAAAAGCCGTTTACGGTCTTCCACACCCAGGTTAGTGATAGCGGTTCGTGCCTGCGCTCCTTCAAATCGTTCTTCTGTCGAAACTATCTCAATATCTACGTCGATCACTCTCGCCATTGATTTGATCGACGAATGTGCACCGTCCGAGGTTAGGATCAGGCCCCGTTTCCTGCTGTTCCCGGGATCGAGGCTGCGCCAATACTCGCGCGCGGCCACAAGGGCAGATAGATTGCCTTCGGTCCCGCCGCTCGTAAATACACCAAAGGAGCCTTCCGGCATACCTGTTAGCGACACGAGCCATTCCATTGCCTGGTTTTCAGCGAATATCCCGCCGGCGCCTTCCAACCAAAACGCTCCGTGAATACTTGACGCCGAAGTTACAAGATCGAACATCACGGATGCGCGTGTCGGAGATGCCGGCACAAACGCCAAATGGCGCCTGTGATCGATCGAGATACTCGACTTAAGGAGCACGTCCCGAAACAACTGGAATGCTTTCTCCCCGCCAATCCCCTTCGGCGTGACAGTCGGTCCCACCAGCGCGAGCAATTCTTCCTCCCTTTTTGGAAAGCCGAGCGGAGGATCAACGTCAGTTATACGGTTTATCGCGAACTTAATGACGTCGAGCGCCATATCCACGATATCGATATCAACTTTATGCATCAGAGATTTGTATAATGACCGACGACCACGGAAAGAACTACAAGCACTCCATAAATAACCTCAAGCACGCCGATCTGGGTTGCGCGCAGCTTCTGCCGAAAGCGTGAGAGCCCTGACAACTCTCGTGTTAAGAGAACAACGAAGACGGGGAGCGTCAGCCTTGGAGCCAGCCCGTAAAGGATCAGAGCGACTATCCCGGCCAAACCTGCGACGTGTGCAGCCGAAGGCAGAAGGTAGGAGTACTTCTTTCCTTTCTCGAGCAGGAGGCGTTCGCGCACATAGAGCATGGAAGGTATTAGCCTCAGGACGAATATCGCCGAAAGTGCACCTGCGGCGAGATAGGACCATCCTGCCGCGAGCGCTGTAACCGACGCGGAACTTGAGAGTGCGATCGCTCCGAGCAATTCCGGCAACACTCGGCGGCTCTTTCCGGCCGCATCGTACCCGATCTGCACTGCGGCAAGAGGTGCGACGAGCAATAAGGGAACGAGACTGTAAAGACGGGCCGTCATCAGCATTCCGACCAGCCCAATAAAAAAAACGACGCCATAGCCAAGAACGAACTTCAATGCGATATTCGTCTGCTCTCGCTTTCTCCCCGCCTTTGTATCAGCGAGAAAGATCTTGAGCGGCTGACGCATCAAAAACGCTCCAACAAAAAACAGCGCGACAAATGGCGCTGCGGTCGAAAATGCGACCACAATTCCGCCTATCAATGGCTCAAGCAGTATGCCCCACGAGCCGTGCTCCGTCGGAAGGGCGATCCGGCGCAATTTGATAGACGGACCCTTAGCAGCGGAAGTTGCGCGAACGGTATTCCCCGTCACTCTATTTCTGGATAGCGCAGTTATCACTTTCTGCATTCAAGGCGCTCTCCGGGCTTCCCCCGTAACGCTTTGGGACCAAAGGAATGCAATCACCACGCCAGTCAAGACTGGTACGGAAAAGCATTATAACTGGCAAAAAGAAAAAACGGCCGAATCGGCCGTTGCTTGTTGAGAAAAGCATCGCGCTATCGACGCGAATTTTTACGCATCGACTAATTTCTACGCATCATGGTGGGCTTCGTCCCCGGGTCGTTCGCCGAGCCCGTGTATTTAAGCAGTGTGCCTCCCATTCCAATCGCAAACCCGGTATCACCGTTGAAGGCGATCCGCTCGATCTTATGACTCACCACCGGTTTCTCGTCATACCAGGTGTTACCGCCGTCACGAGTTCGTACAATGATCCCATTATCACCGACCGCCCATCCGTTCTGGACGCTGGTGAAATAAACGTCATTCAAATCAGCAGTGACGGTTGAATTTTGGGGCCTCCAAAGTCTACCGCCACCCACCGAATGAAAGATATGCCCCGCCGTGCCGACCGCCCAGCCTCCCGCCTTGCCCTCGAAAAAGACAGCATTGAAACGCGCTTCGTAATCGCCCATCAGTGTTGCCTTTTCCCAGGTAAGACCGCCGTCTTCGGTGAACATTATGGTTCCGCCGGCTCCTACTATCGCGCCGAGGCTGTTCTCACCATAAGCGCCGTCCATCAATAGGAAATGGATCGCGGTCTGGTACTTTTTCCAGGTGACCCCGTCCTCCTGAAGCTTGTAAAAGATCCCGCCTTCACCAAATGCCGTCGCGCGGCCGTCCGGTCCAAAGAGTAGGCGCGTCACGCGTTCGCGCCCGATGTTTTCGAACTCGATCTTCTCCCAGTTACGCCCGCCGTCCGTGGTCTTTCTAAGATAGGAGATGGGATTATTCCCGCGGGCGTAAATATTCCGTTCACACAAGATCCATCCGGTGTACTCGTCGGTGAAGTGTATTTGGAGGAAATTGTCCGTCGTGAATCTAGCCCGCGGCTGCCATGTTTCGCCGCCGTTGTCAGTCGAGAGGATCACTCCCTCGGTTCCGACGATCCAGCCGCGGTCCTTCGTGACGAATGTTATGTCTTTGTACCACGCGAAGGAATGTGTGTCTTGCCTTGCCCAGTCAGCGAGTATGACCGAATGCAGTGAGATGATGAATAGCACCATCAGTCCGATCGAAGCAGCTATCGCAAGTGGATTATTTCTCTTAAGGGCCGGCATCGCGCTTTTCTATTCTCTAGAACGGGCTTCCCATCATGTAGCGGACCATGCTCGCCTTGCCGAGAATGTCAAAGACCTTCTCAAGACTAAAGCCCTTTCCTGCTACAAAGACCTGATCACCGGGCGACAAATAGACCATCGCCATCTTGCCCGCTTCCATATCGGCGAGACTGACTACGCGACGACTCAACTTGCCGTCGTTAGTGTAGCTGACGATGGCGACCTTCTTTTTATCACCATTTTTCGTGACACCGCCGGCGTCTAGAATAGCTTCGTACACACTGACCTTACGATCCATGACACGGACGCCGGGCGAGGCCACATTTCCCATCACGCTGTAGCGCGTTGCATTGGCCTTATCGAGAGTGACGGTGACCTTCGGGTCGATGATATATTCATCCAGTTTCTGTTTGATATCATCTGCGACCTGCTCGACTGTCTTTCCCGCGACGAACACGCCTCCCTGGATGAGCTGGAACGAGAATCGAGCGTTGGGCGGTACGGTAATGCCTGTCTTGCAATAGTCCGGACACTGTCCGAACACCTCGACCGAGATCTGATCGCCCGGACCCAAACGATATTCGCGCAGATAGTTATCGTAGTAAGGCAGAATGGCGTTCTCTTCAGCCTTTCCATTTGGGTCGTCTGAAGCCACGTCCTTTTCGCTGGACGGTGCCGGAAGCGGTACAACATCATCAGTCTTTGTCGCGGGCTTACCCTTCTCACCCTTATCCGTCGACGAGGCCTTTTTGACCTCGTTGAGGGTCGGCTTAACGGTTTGAGCCTTTGCAAACAGCGACATCGCTGCCAAAAAAACGATGGTCCAAAGAACGCACCTAATGGGTCTCATCACTTTCATCTCGATTTCCTCGTGCACAAATAAACTGCGATTAGAACGGCTAATCCAGATTTTTCCTCACCGCCCTCCCCGGCCAAAAAGGACCGTTTTGACTGTCTCAAAAACGATGACCAGGTCCAGTGTCAGGCTTTGATTCTTGATGTAGTAAAGGTCGTATTGCAGTTTCTGAATGGCATCGTCCACCGACGCGCCGTACGGATATTTGATCTGCGCCCAGCCCGTCAGGCCGGGGGCCACCAAGTGTCGGTGTTCGTAATATGAGATCTCCGTTGCGAGTTGCCTGACGAAGTGGGGGCGTTCGGGCCGAGGGCCGACAAAGTTCATCTCGCCCTTTAGGATGTTCCAAAACTGCGGGATCTCATCGATCCTTAGTTTGCGGATGATCTTTCCGACACGCGTGACACGTTCATCGTTCGATGCAGCCCAAATTGGGGTCCCGTCCGCCTCAGCGTTCTCCTTCATCGAACGGAACTTTATGACCTTAAAGATCTTACCGTTCTTACCGACCCTTTCCTGCTTATAAAAAATAGGTCCTCGCGAGTCGAGCCTGACCGCGATCGCGGCCAGGGTTGCCACGGGCAGCGAGAGCACGAGGCCGACCAGAGCCAGGCCGCGGTGGATGGCTTCGCGGAAGATCGCACGTATCGGCGAATCCCTTCGCCGGCCGGCGAAGATCAACCATGAAGGCCGGAGCATGTCGACGTGCACCTTCCCCGTTATTCGTTCGAAAAACGAAGTACATTCCTCGATGGACACATCGCCGGCAAGGCTCATCTTCAGCAGAGCTTCGGTTGGAAACGCCCCCCGCCGCTCACGAACCGCGATAACTACTCGATCGATCTTTTCGGTGCGGATGACATTCTCTAAGTCTGGGCCCTTTCCCAAGATCACCGACTGCCCAAGTTTCTGCATCGGTTTGGCACCGTTCTCGGAAATAAATCCTGCGATCCGATAACCCGCATCGCGGCGTTCCCAAACCGCCTCAGCGGTATCAAGCGCAGTTTGTCCCGTTCCCACGACAAGGATCTTTTCACCGATCTCGGGGTGCCCCGTCAGCGAGTGAATGAAAACTCGCCAACCCAACAACAACCCGAGGATGAGCGGTACCGAGATGACAGATACCCCGCGGCCGATCAGCAGCGGCGGTGCAAAATAGAATGCGATCGCAAGCAGCACCCATGCGATACCTAGCGACTGTACTAACCGAAGCAGAAGTTCCCTCCGGTTCGTCATCACCACGTAATCGTAAAGATCGTAGAAATAGAAGATCAACATGCAGAGAGCGGACGCGAGGCCGATCTTCAGCCACCCGTTCTTTGCATTGAGCTCATTCTCCGATCCCGAGAAACCCAGGCGCACATACATCGCAACGATGACGCCGGCATAAAGCAGCGCGGCGTCAGCGAGTATGAGCCAAAATAATCTCGGACTAAATCGTGCGGCACCCATGGATCGAAGTTAAGGAGCTGTCACGGACCTATCGTCTCGTTCAGCCTGCGGTAGTTGTAGTACCCGTAGTTGTAATGCGTTTCCTCGAGCACGTCCTCGCTCTGATTGAGCACGACGCCAAGGAATCGATCCTTCGGCAGCGGCTCGAGAACGCGGTCTATAACGCTGTAACGCGTGCGGTTAGCTCGCAGTACGAGCAATGCACCGTCGGCGTGGTTGATAAGCACGGTTGCATCGGTGAATATCCCGAGCGGCGGCGCGTCCACAATGATGAAGTCGAACATCTCGCGGGCTTCAGCAAGAATGTCCTTGAATTTGGGTCCGGAGATCAGCTCAGCGACGTCCGTTCGAGCCGCTCCGCCCGGCAGAATGTGAAGCCCGGAAGGTTCAAGTCTAACTATGCTGTCAGCGAGCGAAGCGGTGCCGGCAAGCACGTCGGACAATCCTCTATCCGTTTCGATACCCAGATAGTCCGCGAGGCTCGGCATGCGAAGGTCGCTATCGATGATCAATGCCTTCACACCATCAGTTTGTGCAAGCATCCACGAGAGGTTCAGGGCCGTCACGGACTTTCCTTCGCTCGGATTGACACTCGCAACGACTATCGATTGAAGCTTTTGCCGCTGGCTCTTGTGCAGGACATGGGTTCTGAGGCTCCGGTATTCCTCGCAGTAGGTCGAATTGGGTTGCGTAATAGCTACAAGACGTGGCTCAACGCGCTCGGCGTCGACAGTCCAACTGACAAAGTCAGGTAGACTTTTCGACACCGGGCGCGTTAAGCTTCCGGCGTTCAATTTTGCCCCGGCAGTTAAGTCCGATCCGTAATCAGGGAGTGCCGTCCCGATCGAAGGATCCGGCTGCCCTATGAACGCCGAACCTGGTGTACCGATACGAAGTTCCGCTGTCGACAACAGCTCGGGCGGCGTATTTGCCGGCCGTGCCGATCTGTCGAAAGGAACTATGTTCTCAGCCGGCTTTCTTACCGTCGGTGTGCCGGCCTGTTCTTCAGTACGTTTCTTTTCTAGTGCTTTTAGGATGCTCATTTTACTAAAGGCTCCTCAGCTCAAAACCTGTTAAAAGATGCTACGAAATCATCTATCTCAAGGGTCACGTCATCATCGAGATGCTTTTGGCCGTTTCCGTTGCCGTTGGGATGTCCGTTTCCATTGCTGTGGCCGTTTCCGTTCGCAAAGCCATTGCCGTTCGGCTTAGCGTGAGAATGACCGTTGCCATTGCCATTCCCGTTGGAAAACCCGTTGCCATCTACCGGTTTGAAAACGCGGGGTTTAGTCGCTTCATGACGAGCCTGCCCGTCGATCATTTCTTCATTCGCCGCAGAACGAAGAACATGACTCGTCTGCACATCAAGCGATTTCTCAGCGGCATGAAGGACATCCTTTCTTGGAAGCATGTCGAGGTTCTCGGCGACTTCCTCGATGATCTTGCGTCCGATGAGCGGCTCTCCTGCTGAATAAGCTGCAAGCATTGCGTTGTCGCAAATGTTGTTGATATTTCTCGGAATGCCCTCTGAACACTGGAAGATAAAATCCACCGCCTCAGGCGTGAACACATTCGGCTGGTTGGATCCCGCGATCAAAAGACGTTCGCTGATATAGCGATCAACCTCCTCGACCGTTGGGAAGGAGTGCATGTTGCACCGCAACGCAACTCGCTGCTTGAGCTGCCTAAGATTCTGTTGATTGAGCCGATCGCGAAGTTCTGGCTGGCCAGTGAGCACGATCTGAAGGTGCTTTGCATTGTCTGATTCGAAATTCAGCAAAAGCCTGATCTCTTCAAGCACGTAATCCGAAAGTTCGTGCGCCTCGTCGATGATGATCACGGTACGCAGGCCGCGCCGATGCCGTTCCTCCAGCACCTTGCCCATGATATCGAGCAGCTCGCTTTTATTCGTCCATTCCTTTATGCCGAGCATTTGCGTGACGTGCTGGTAGAATTCATCGATCGACAGCCTCGGGTTAAACACGTACGCGGCCAGAACGCTCGAATCCAGCCGGCGCAATATCCAGCGAAGAGCAGTCGTCTTACCGGTACCGACCTCTCCAGTGAGGACGATCAGCCCCTTGGCGTTCTCAAGCCCGTAGTAAAGGCTCGCGAGCACCTCGTTATAGCTTGGCGTGAACACGATGAAACGCGGGTCCGGGGTCAGCGTGAACGGTATGTCGTCTAGTCCAAAGAATTCCTTGTACATATCTACCTCTTGTGAAAGAACTCGCTTACGATGCGAGTGTGTCGAATATCCTTGTCGCCTGCAGTGCGACCACGATCAGCGGAATGACACCGACGGCTGCTGCCATCCCGGCAGCAAGTTTGAGCCAGCCGGAGCGCCGGATCCATGCCTTTTCACCTGCGGAAAGAAGCGGCGGCACCGAGGCCAGCACAGGAAGCATCGTGTAATGTTTCGCATCATCGATCGTCTGGACCCGCAGCATTCTCGGGACTTCAAAGAACGCCGCCATGATCAGTCCAATAAGCAAGCCGACGCCCGTTCCTATCAGTGTCAATAGAAAACGTCGCGGCGCGACCGGTGACTGCGGCACGTTCGCCGGGTCCTGAACGCGGATCGTCTCGCCTTGTGCGTTCGTCTCCACTCCGACGACGGTCTCGGCGTCATTCTTTTTCTTCAGGGTTTCGTCGTAAGTCTGCTTTGCCGATTGGTAACGTGCATTGATGCCTTCAAGCGCGACCTTGACGTTCGGTATCTGGTTGATCTTTTCCTCGAGTGCGGTGATCTGAGCAGAATTCTGCTGACGCTCGACATCCTTTTGGGCGATCTGCTTCTCTATCTGGCCGATCTGCGCCTGGATGCGTTCGTTGTCGAGATCGATGTTCTTTTTCTGAAGGTCTGCCTTTCGACTGCTCGACTGTGTTGCATTCTGAATGCGTTTGTCGGCGCTCTTTCTAAGATTGTCGAATTCCTCGTTCACTCGCGCGATCTCAGCCTGCTTCGCAATGACCGCCGGATGCTTCACCTTGTAAACCTTCAACAGGTTATCGAGCTGTGAGTTTAGGTCGGCGCGGCGCTTCATCAACTCGCCGTAAGCCGGTGTGTCCTCGATCTGCGAAGCCTGTCGGGCCGAGTCCTGTGTCTCCTTTTCGCCAAAGTCTTCGATGAGCGCTTTTTGACGGTTGTTCGCAGCGATGGTATCGGCGAGGCGCCCTTTTTCGTTGAAGAGCGTCTCTTTGTCCTTGGTGATCGTGTCATCGCGTTGGTGGAGTCCCTGGAGCTGTGCAACAAGGCCTTGCTCGGACTCCGGAAGCGTCTGAACGTTTTGCATCATTACGTCGAGTCGTTGTTTTTCAAGGTCGTCAAGAGCGGCTTTCTTTTCCGACAATTGACGTTCAAAAAGCTCGTTCGTCGTCTCGGCGATCTGGGTCGATGCGAGTACCTGTGCGTTAACGTATTTACTGGCGAGTTCCGCTGTAACGTTGCGCGCGGCCTGCGGATCACGGTCGCGATACTTGATGCTAAAAGCAGCAACATGCTGGTCGCCGCCGCCGCTTTCCTCAAGGTCGACCTTGATGTTCTTGTACATTTTCTCGACGATCAACTCCATAGGCATGCCCGAGGCTCGCTCTGGTTTATAGAGATCGTATTTGGAGATCATCGGCTCGAGCGACGAACGGCTGAGTACCTCACGGTTGATCGTCTGCAGCCGTTGTCCGAAATCCTCCGTAGAAAGGGCCTGAACAAGGTTCGCCGAAATGGTCGGCGGCTTGACGGTCAAGAGTGATTTCGACTCATAAATGCTGGGCAGCCGATAGACCACGTAACCTATCGCCAGCGTTAGCGTAAGCATAGGCAGGAGGATGAGCCATTTCTCGCGCTTGAGCATGGCCGCAATTTCAGCTGGTTTTCTTTGTCTGAATTCAACGCTCATTTCTTTCTAGACCTTCTTGATCGCTCTTTGTTCGCGCTTTTGCGCGTCATGCCGGTTGAGCAGTTTCCTCATCAAGATCGCGGTTCCTGCGATCACCATCCCGAATATCAGCAGGCCCAGCGTCTCGGGTATCGACACAAGTAAAGTCCGAAGGGCCACTAAATTCAGAATTTGCAAAGACATCATCAAAGACTCGCGAGAAGCGACCTTGCGTCGCGGACCTCCTTCTGAGATAGGAAATCGGCGGCCTTCAGGCCGGTCTCGACCTCCTTTCGCGCATTTGCCTTATCGCCGGCCTTGGCTAAAGCCATTCCGAGACGCACGCGATAGCCAGGATTCGGCGAGGTGCCGTTCCGCTGCGCGTTCTGTTCCTCAAGGGCCACGGCTTTGCGTAGCTGTTCGACCGCCGGTAAGCTCAAACCCTTTTGCAGGTAGACCCACCCAAGTGTGTCGTAGAAACTAGCCACATTCTGGTCCTTATTGACCGCAAGGGTGGCAAGCTGAAGAGCCTCGTCGAGATTTCCCTGGTTATCGGCTATCAGCCATGCGAGATTGTTTGCTGCGATCGGGGTCTCTGGAGCGATCGCGAGCGCCTTACGATAGTTATCCTCGGCAGCTTGCGTGTTGCCGCGCGACTCCTCGAGAATACCCACCATAGTGTAAGGCTGAGCAGCTGGCCGCTTCGCGATGATCATCTGATACTGTGCGATCGCCTCGTCAATGCGATTCTGCGATACCAGGATCGCCGCCATTGACGAGTACGCTGGCATATAGTCGGGATCGAGGTCGATCGCCGCTGCGAGTTCTTTCACCGATAGGTCGACGTTCTTCTCAGCGTTAAAGACAGTCGAATTCAGGAAGTGAAGGCCGGCCAGGACATCGGCCATACCCGCGTTGGCGTCCATTAGCTGCGCGATCCGAGCGTGAGCCTTAGCGGTCTGCCCCGCGGCAAGGGTCGAGTTCACGATGCCGCTCATAGCATCAAAATTGCGTGG